>CAZRRT010000012.1:7786-33553 GCA_964602605.1 uncultured Ruminiclostridium sp. | reverse complement strand
GGGGCTTGCGCCCCCGGATTTTTCATAAATTCGGGGCGTTGCCCCTCATTGAATTACTTATCTCCCCAATACACTCTGAAAAATCTTTCCCTGTATTCCTTGGGAGTAAGCTTGGTGTAGGACTTAAAAACCTGAATAAAATAGCTTTCGGAATTAAAGCAAAGGTAATTTGATATTTCAATGCAGGAATAGTCCGAATACTTTAACAAATTTTCAGCTGCCTCGATCCGCTTTTGCAAAATATATTGAGATACGGTAACTCCCACCTCTTTGTGAAAAAGCTTAGATAAGTATGTAGGGCTTAATCCCGCATTTTCCGCTAATTGATTAAGGGTGATTTTGTTGTGAAGATTGTCGTAAATCATATCAAGGCAGATAAGAATGGATTTGGAATAAAGCCCTTTTTTTACTATGGCGTGCATTCGCTTTGCATAGTCCTCGGTAAGCTCCCTGTGAATTTGCCGTACTTCGTTTTCACAAGTGCATTTGTCCAATCTCATTATATAAACATCGCTCAGGTTATAGGCGGTTTCCATTTCCATTCCGCCTTCTATACAATATCTTGTGATAAATGCAATAGTAACTACCAAGTGATATTTAAGATTTCTCAAAGGATCGTCGCTGAGCTTTCCAAAGCCGCTGCCGCCCAAGGGTGTGAAAAGCCGCCTTACCTCCTTTATATTGCCCATTTTTATGCTTTGATAAAACTCCATTTCCTTTTCATAAGGTGCATGAGCCGTCATATATTCCCGATTTTTAAATGCGGCATCGGTTAAGTCCTTGTTTATATCCATTTCAGCTTTAATCCTTTATATTTTTAATAATCGGATACTTTACAATTTTTAATATTAAATCGCAGCTAAAACAAGCTGCCAAAATTGCAAAGCAATTTCCAGGTTAAGTGGGGGATTTTACCCCCACTGAACCCTAAGATGAAAGACTTTGCCTGCAAAGTCTTATAAACACGTGCCGTCTAAGAGGCGGGGGAAATCTTTGCAGCGGTTATATTTAATTATATTTAAATAGTATCATAAATAAAAATATTTGTCAAACAAAATCCCTTGAGATATTGTAATATTACACAAATTAAAATAAAGAACATATTTCCCACTATAAAAATTGCACTAAAATAAAATTGAAATTGCAAAATTAAAATTTTGTCATATTGCAAAAAAAACGTCGAAATGGTTTCCCATATTTGTAATTGTTGACAAGAAATAGAGGAAATATGAGGATAAATAAGCCTTGCAGCAGTGATTTTTGGCATTATTTACAGTGGTTGTCAATGATTTGGGGTATTGACAAAACTTGATAGCTGTGTTATACTACAAACATATTTAAAACTAAATATACTATTGTTTGAAATTTTGTTGCGCTGAACTTTCAAAACGAATAAAACGAAATTATTCAAATAATTGTTATTCGGTTTTATAATTAGCAATTTAATCATATAAAGCAGGGGCAAAAGAAGATCTGTTTTATTTATTGATTAAAATATCAAAGAAAAAGATATGAATTTAACAGGAGGCAAAAAATGAAAAAAAAGATAATTGCAATTTTGCTGACTATAGCAATGGTTGCAAGCTTTGCAGGATGTGATCAGAACTCCAAAAATCCTACAGGCACAGGCACAGGCACATCCACAAAAGCTCCCACTCAGTCCGGCACAGGCACAGGAACAGCCGCAGCACCAGTTGCTCCCGGCGAAGCTAAGGACATCTATGCTGATATGGATTACGAGGAAGCATCCTCAAAGGTTTATGACATTGTGTTGTCTGAATTTAAGGAATACTACGACAAGGCTGTTGATGCAAAGACGGTTTCCGAAAGATATGCTTATATGGCTATTGCGGAGGCTAAGCTCTTGGAATCCGGCGTTTTCATTCCCACTACTACAAGAGGCGGTATGTACGCTATAGGCAGAATCGCTCCTTATACCGTTACCCCTGTTCTTTGGGGCAACGACTCCGACAGATACCATCAACTTGTCATCACCGAGGATCTTCTCAAGGGTGAAGACAGAGCAGCATTGAAGGCTAAGTACGGCGAGCTTAAGGGCACCGGCACCTATGAAAAGGCTGTTAAGGATTATCTCACCGAAAAGGGTTATAAAATCAAAGACGTATACAATAGACTGTACACCTCCGACCCTGCTACATGGGATGTTCTTGCAACCTCAAAGCAGGTAGACTCAATGGCAATCGTCAATACCTATGACGGACTTGCGGAATACGACGTTGAAGGTACTCTTAAGGGTGCTCTTGCAGAGTCCTGGTCTGTTTCCGACGACGGTCTTACATGGACCTTCAAGCTTCGCGAGGGTCAGGTTTGGGTAGACTCTCAGGGCAGAAAGGTTGCCGATATAGTTGCAGACGACTTCGTTGCAGGATTCCAGCACTTGCTTGACGCTAAGGGCGGTCTTGAGACCCTTGTCAGCGGCAAGATTAAAGGTGTTGCAGAATACCTTAAGGGCGACATCACCGACTTCGCAGAAGTAGGCGTTAAGGCTCCCGATGAGCACACCGTTGTTTATACCCTGGAAGAGCCCGTTTCTTATTTCGAGTCTATGCTTACCTACGGCTTGTTCGCTCCTATGAGCAGATCCTATTACACTTCTCAGGGCGGTAAGTTCGGTGCGGAATTTGACGCTTCCGCAGATTCCTACTCCTACGGAAAAACACAGAACAACATCGCTTACTGCGGTCCTTATCTCGTAACCAAAAACGATGCTAAGTCTGCTATTACCTTCCAGGCAAACGATTCCTACTGGAACAAGGACAATATAAACATTAAGACCATCAACTGGTTCTTCTTTGACAACACCGATGCTTTGAGACCTTATAACGAGTGCAAGGAAGGAACTATCGACAGTGCTACTCTTAACAACAGCTCTCTTCCCAAGGCTAAGGAAGACGGTCTGTTTGACGATTATAATTATCTGAGCTCCACAGACGGTACATCCTTCGGTATATTCACAAACGTTAACCGTCGCCTTTATGCAAACGTTACAGACGAAGCCGCTGCGGTTTCTTCTTTGACCGACGAGCAGAAGATTGCAACCAATGTTGCTATGAAGAATAAGCATTTCCGCCTTGCGATTGCTTTTGCCGCTGACAGAGCAGGCAGCAACGCACTGGAAGTTGGTGAAGACCTTAAATTGGCTTCCTTAAGAAACTGCTACACTCCCGGTACTTTCGTATCTCTTACCGAAGAAGTTACTGTTGACATCAACGGTACATCCACCACATTCAAGACCGGCACCAACTACGGCGTAATCGTTCAGGCTCAGCTTGACGCTGACGGCGTAAAGATCAAGGCTTATGATCCCGCTGCTGATGACGGCGTAGGCTCCGGCGACGGATTTGATGGCTGGTACAATCCCGAAAACGCTAAGGCAGAGCTTGAAAAGGCTATTGAGGAGCTGAAGAATGAAGGTCTTGAGATCTCCAAGGATAATCCTATTCATGTAGATCTTCCTTATGCAAAAGAGTCCGAAATCTACACCAATAAGGCTCAGGCTTATAAGAAGTCTATCGAAACAGCTCTCGACGGTGCGGTAATCGTTAACTTGGTTGACTGCCTTAAGGGAACAGACGAATGGGAGCAGGCAGGCTATGGCGGAAATAATGGCTTTGATATGAACTACACTCTCTACGATTTGTCCGGTTGGGGTCCTGACTACGGTGATCCTTCCGCTTATTTGGATACTATGCTTCCCGACCACGACGGTTATATGACTCAGATGCTCGGTATATTCTAATATTTCCGAAAAACTGATTTTAGTTATCTAAAAAGGTTTATTGCAGAAGAATGATTGCCCCATTCATCTTCAATAAACAGTATTTAAAACACAGCTGGGGCAGCGGTGGCAAAGATAAAACCTTTGCCACCGGTTGCCCCTGCTTGTTTTTATAAAAATATGCTAAGGGATAGGCATTGAAAGGATATGGGCAGCAGCATTTTTTGCAATTCATACTAATTCTTGATTGAAAATAGACAAAGATTTACGAGGATAAATTTTGCGAGAGCGGAGAACAAAACAAGGCTGACGCTTTGCAATGACGACAACGCAGTACTCGGAAAACCTGACCGCAAGTATTGTCTATTTTCGGGCAAGTATTAGTATCAGTCCTTTCACAGCAATGAGTGAAGATTATGACTAAGTATTTACTTAAAAGATTACTACATGGCGCTTTATCTGTAATAGCAGTCGTTGCCTTGGTTATGGTATTGGTTTATTCTCTTATGAACCGAAGCAAAGTAATAACGGCTGACCCTGTTTACAAAAAGCTGCTGAACAACAGCAAGGTAACTTATCAATATTCAAAATGGGAAGAATACGGTTATTTGGACTATGTAACCTATCCCGATTATATAAACTCTCTTGCCGCTTCGGGAGAAATTGACGAAGAAACAAGATCGGGTGTTATCGGTATTGGCAGGACGCCGGAAAAGGACTCCGAAAGAACCAAGGGGTATGTGAAGAGATTTACGGAATATTACGAATCTCAGGGCTATACGGTGCAAAGACTTGACGCAGTTATGTCAAATGCCAAAAAGGTTGCCGACGGAGGACAGCCTCAGCTTTTCGCCTATAAAGACCAATTTGTTTTAAAAAGATTGCTGAATTATTTTTCAAATTTAGTCTATTTTGATAATATTCACGCAGTAAAAGATGATATAGGTGAGAGAAAAATCAGCTTCACGTGGTTTGACCCGGCTTACGGAGGGGAAAAATTCTCCCCTGCCATTATGGGAAACGGAACAACTCACAGATATTTGTTGTATTTTGACAGCAATTTCCCTTTTATACACCAAAATCTTTTAACAGTGAATTTGGGTACTTCTTATTCGGTAAATAAGGGTGTTGATGTATTTAAAACTATGACCAACTCCCAAGGCTCATACAGAATGTCGGAAGTGACATTTCCGACCGGTCTGACCGAAATGAGCGCAGATAACTTACATACTGCAACTTATGTATCCGGTTCAAGAGAATCCAGTCTTGTGTATTCGGATAGATTTGATTCCGACTATACAAATGTGGATCTTGTTAGAAATGGCTTTTCAAAAATGGGCTACTCCTTTGTAATCGGCGTAATTGCGGTTATAATATCGTATTTGTTGGGCGTGCCTATCGGAATCGTAATGGCAAGGAAAAAGGACAAGCTGATAGATAAAATAGGAACACTGTATATCATATTTATTATTGCCGTACCTTCTTTGGCATATATTTTCCTTTTCAAAGCTATCGGCGGAAATATGGGTCTTCCCACAAGATTCAACACCGACGCTGAAACCTTACTGATTTATGTACTTCCTATCATATCATTGGCGCTTCCTTCAATAGCAAATCTGATGAAATGGATCAGGCGATATATGATTGATCAGATGAACTCGGATTATGTTAAATTTGCACGCTCCGGCGGCTTAACAGAGGGAGAGATATTCACCAAGCATATACTTAAAAATGCAATTATTCCTATTGTTCACGGTATTCCCGGAAGTATTCTTGCTTCACTGACAGGCGCAATCATAACAGAACGTGTTTATGTTGTTCCCGGCGCAGGTAATCTGCTTACCGAGGCAATTAACACTTACGACAACGGTGTTATCGTGGGCGTAACGCTTTTCTATGCGGTATTATCCGTGGTTTCAATTATTTTGGGCGATATTTTGATGTCTTTGGTCGATCCGAGAATTTCCTTCTCAACTAAGGGCAGGTAATAGGCATTATTTACAAATAAGTTAGAAAGTGACGGTTTAAAAACTTATGGATTACGATTTCAGCAAAAGCGGATACAGCGAGGAAGAGTTATTTTCACTGATCGATCATAACAATTTGGAATCAGAAAAGATTACCGCCCCCCGTTATTCCTATTGGCGATCGGTTTTTCGTGTGTTCTTCAAAAAGAAAATTAACATTATAATTCTTGGCTTCTTGGCATTTATAGTTTTGTTTGCCTACATATATCCGATGGTGACGGATTATGATCAGTTTGGAAATCTGTTAGATCCGGATTCAAAGCATCTAACGCCCGGCGCCGCAATAGATAAATACGGCTTCAGCATACATTGGATACTCGGAGCAGGCAATGCGGGACAATCTACCTTTGACGCCATTTGGAACGGTTCGAGAATTTCCATATCCCTTGCCTTTGTGTGTGCGGCAATCAATATGACGGTTGGCGTCATTATAGGTGCGATTTGGGGATTTTCAAAAAAGGTGGATATTGTTATGATGGAGGTTTACAACATCGTAGGCAACGTACCTTATATTTTATTTATTTCGGTTATGGTAATGCTGTTTACCGCAAGCTTTTGGACTATGGTATTTGCCCTTACCATTACGGGCTGGATAAGTATTGCCTACTTTATACGAACGCAGGTGGTAATAATCCGTGACCGTGAATACAATTTGGCTTCAAGATGCCTTGGAACTTCAACCGTTAAAATAGCTATAAAAAATATACTGCCCTTTATGACATCGGTAATTGTTACCCTGCTTGCAACGGAAATTCCTTCCTATATTTCCTATGAGGTATTCCTTTCATATATAGGTATGGGACTTGCGGATATGTCTTTGGGACGTTTGATTTTCTCCGCTGAAAATGCTATGGTAACCAGCGGCTGGGAATTTGAGTTCTGGAGTCCTGTGGCTATTGCATCAATTATCACGATAGTGCTTTATGTAGTGGGACAGAACTTAGGCGACGCTTCCGATCCCCGCACCCATATGTAATTCCAAAGTAAATTGAAAGGTAAAAACTGATATGGATAATAAAAAACTTTTGCTGTCAGTAAAGGATTTAGAGGTAAAATTCCGTGTTAGAGGCAGAATTTTAACCGCTATCCGCAATATTTCCCTGGATATTTACGAGGGAGAATCTATTGCAATAGTGGGAGAATCAGGCTCGGGAAAGTCGGTGTTCACCAAAACCTTTGCGGGAATGCTTGATTCAAACGGCTTTATCAGCAGCGGAGAGCTTATTTTTGACGATGATTATTTGGCGGACACATCGGTAAAATTGGATAACTCCGCAATAGCCGAAATAGCACGCATTGAAAATAAGCTTAACGAATACTCAAAGCTTGAAAAAGGCGCAGCAACCTATAACGAAATTCAAAAGTTAGAAAAGGAAAAATCAGCCAAGGAGCATATTTCCGACCAAGAAAAGGAAAAGCTTCAAGGAGAAATCAAGGAGCTTATCGCTCAAAAAACCGATCTGTTCAACTTAAAGCAAACCTTTGATCCCTCAAAGGAAAAGGACAAGATTAAAAAAGCCGCAAATGACATTTCCGAATTGGATAAGAAAATCAAAGCGGCACAGGACGCTGCAAAAAAGGCGGAGGCGGAGAAAAAACATTCCGCAGCGGCAGATCACGAATACCTGGGTAAATATCACGAAAAGCTGAACAAGCTTAACGCAAAGTATCACGAAGAAATTTCTCACGATATAACGGATTCTCAAAGAAACAGAAACAAGCTCTTAGCTAAGGAAATCTACCTTTCAGTGGGAAGATACAGCCCGGTAAAGAGAAAGAAAATGATCAGCGGCTTGGAAAAAGCCTTTAAAACAGCATTTCAGCTTGGTATCGACGTGGACGACGAGAACGAGAGAAACGGCGTTTTCAACAATGTTACCTTCCGTGTAAAGCTTCTTGACGAAAGTCCCGAAAAGCTGCACGGCGTATGCGTTATCGACCTTGCCAAAATAAAGGAGCAAAAGGACTGGACGCAGATAAGAGGCAAGAGAATTGCCACCGTTTTCCAAGATCCTATGACCTCACTTAACCCGATTATCACTATCGGAAAGCAAATCACCTCAATTATTATCAAGCATCAGGGCTGCTCCGAGTCGGAAGCCCGTCACAGAGCCTTGGATTTAATGAGAAAGGTTGGAATTCCAAATGCGGAACATCGTTTTGACGATTATCCTTTCCAATATTCCGGCGGTATGCGGCAGAGAATAGTTATAGCTATTGCCTTGTCCTGTCAGCCGAAAATACTTATCTGCGACGAGCCTACCACCGCACTTGACGTTACCATTCAAGCGCAGATATTGCAGCTCATTAAGGATTTGCAGAAGGAATTCGGTTATACTATAGTGTTCATTACCCACGACTTAGGCGTTGTGGCGAATGTTGCGGATCGTGTAGCCGTTTTGTACGCAGGTCAGGTTGTAGAGCTTGGTACGGTTGAGGACGTATTTTACGATCCCCGTCACCCCTATACTTGGGCGCTGCTGTCCTCACTGCCACAGCTTGCACAGAGAAATACAAAGCTGTATTCGATTACAGGTACTCCTCCCTCACTTTACAATAAAATCGTGGGAGATTCCTTTGCACCCAGAAATCCCTATTGTCTTAGAGTGGATACTCTTTATGAACCGCCAATGTTTAAGGTATCGGATACCCATTATGCAAAAACGTGGCTGTTAGATCCCCGCTCTCCGAAAATCACAAAACCGGAGGCGATAGAAAATATCCATGAAAAACTTATTAAGGCATTTAATATCTAAGACAAAATTTCTTCGTGAAAGGATTGATTATAAAAGTGGCAAATCAAGAAGCAAAAAAGGGACGTGTTTCTCATTTTCCCGAACACGGTCCAAAGGATAAAAACGGCAGAGAAATACTTCTTTCTCTTAAAAATGTAGATATTACCTTCGGAAAGGGCGATAATGCGGTTAAAGCGGTTCAGAATGCTTCCTTTGACATTTACAAGGGCGAAACATTTTCCCTTGTAGGCGAGTCGGGATCGGGCAAAACCACCGTGGGACGTGCGGTAATTCGTGTTAATCCCCTTGCCGCAGGTGAAATTCAGTACAAGGGCGTTCGCATATCGGGAAAGATCCCTCACTCCCTCGACCGTGAGGTTATCAGAAATATTCAAATGGTGTTCCAAGACCCTGCCGCATCTCTTAACGAGCGTGCGACGGTAGATTACATTATTTCCGAGGGCTTGTACAACTTCCACCTTTTTAAAAACGAGGCGGACAGAGTTCAAAAGGTGGAGAAAATGATTACCGAGGTAGGACTTTTGCCTGAGCATCTTACCCGCTATCCTCACGAATTTTCGGGAGGACAGCGTCAAAGAATAGGCATTGCCCGTGCTATGGTTATGGAGCCTGAGCTGGTAGTGGCGGACGAGCCGATTTCCGCATTGGACGTGTCTATAAGAGCGCAGGTGCTTAACCTTATGAACAAGTTTCAGGAGGAAAAGGGACTTACCTATTTGTTTATCGCTCACGATTTGTCGGTTGTAAGATTTATTTCCGACCGTATCGGCGTTATTTACAAGGGCAAGATAGTGGAGGTTGCGGAAGCGGAGGAGCTGTTTAACTACCCGCTGCACCCCTATACCCACTCCCTTATTTCCGCTATCCCTATTCCCGATCCCAAGCTGGAAAAGAACAAGGTATTGTATACCTACGATCCCTCTATCCACGATTACAGCACAGATAAGCCGGAATTTGTGAATATAGGACACGACCACTATGTTTACGGCAATAAAAAGGAAATCGAGGAATACAAAAAAATCCGTGAATCAGAAATACCCGTAAAACCTATAACCATTGATGAAACGGGAGAGTTAGCGGAGAAAAACAAGATTCACGACGAGCAGGTGGCGGATATTAAGGCTGAAGAGGAAATTTTAAAGCACCCCTCAGGCGATACAGGAAGCTTTTGGTATACACTTCTCTCTTTCCTGCTGCCGATTTTGGGTCTTCCCGCCGCATTCATTTTCAAGGCTCACAACTATATCAGAAACTATAAAAAGTGCAAAAAGGGAGCTATTGCAGGCTTTATATTTATTGGAGCCATAATAGCCATATTCTTGCTGTTGTTGTTATTTGCAGGTATTTAATGGGAAGAACTGTAAAAGATAAAAAAACTCACGATATAAAACCCGTAGAGAAAATCGAGCTGTCCGAAGATCACGTAAAAAAAAGAGCTGTTGCCGCTGTCCTGTTCCTTTTGATCGGAGCAGGACTGTTGGTTTATTGCTTTATGAGCTTTCTCTCTCCCGGCGGCGGCTGGACTACAATTAAAGCAAGCGGAAACGAAAGCGACAGCAGCGAGTTTGTGTTTCAGTATTACCTTGGAGCAAACGGAGCGAACGCCTCGGTGGAAAACAAGGCGATAACCGCTTTGTACAACGAAATTACCCGCAGGCAGTATTGTATTTTTAACGATACGGAGGAGTTTGAGGGGATAAACAATATATGCACCCTTAACCGCAATCCAAATAAGGAATTTGAGGTTGATCCCGATTTATACAAGGTATTTTCGCTTTTTAAGGATTATAACTCTCGATATATTTATTCAGCTCCCGTTTATTCAAGGTATCGCAGTCTGTTCTTTTGCGAGGACGATGTTTATATTTTTGATTTTGATCCTGTTACCAACAGCGATGTTGCCGCAGAGTTTAAGAAAACATTATCCTTTTCAAACGATTCAAATTCAGTGGATATTCAGCTTTTGGGGGATAATAAGGTTAAGCTGTTTGTTTCCCGGGAATATTTGGATTATGCAAAGCAGGAGGGAATAACCGATTTTATCAGCTTGATGTGGATGAAAAACGCATTCGCTGCGGACTATATTGCGGAAAAGATGATCGAAAAGGGCTACCGATTAGGCTCTGTGTCAAGCTATGACGGATTTGTCAGAAATTTTGACGAGCTAAGCGACACGGACTATTCCATAAACCTTTTTGACTGTGAAAAAGGTTCTGTTTATCAGGCATCGGCAATGCAATATACAAATAATATCAGCATTGTAATATTGCGGAATTTTCCCTTAAACTCATTGGATAACGCCCATTACTACCGACTTAAAAGCGGAGAAACAAGAACCCCTTATCTTGACGGCAGCGACGGAATGCCAAGGTCTGCGGTAAATACCTTGATTTCTTATTCCAAAGAAAAAAGCTGCGGTGAAATCCTGCTGAGTACAATGCCGCTGTATATTTCCCACAGCCTTGACAGCATAAGGCTTAACTCCCTTACGGATAAAAAGATTTATTCGGTTTATTTTAAAGACCGCACTCTTATTTATAATGAAGAAAATATCAGACTTTCTTATTTATATGATAAAGATGATGTAAAGTATACAAGCAAATATGTAAAGTAATGCTTTAAATATGCTGATTTGAAAGTGCTTTACTTTGATTATATGGAAAACGTCATAAATTATATAAGCTTGACAATCGTTTTTTTTACAAGACTGTCAAGCTTATTTTTCTATTTTTTTCCGTTTTTCACCAAATTTTTTCAAAATAATAACGTAAAAATACACAAAAACGGTTGCAATAGTAGAAAAAATATGGTAAAATATATTAAGAATGGAGCAGTAGGGCATAAATAACTATTGGGATTTATTTCAGACGACGATTTTTTCCATTCAGCAATATTTACAGATAAATTTTCTCCGATTCAGGGCAACGCTGCGTAACATTGCGCCGTCAAATTTTTCGTAGAATTGCTCAAAATCGACCAATAAGGCTGACGCCTATGAGGAGATTTTGGTCAAAAAAGATGAGAAATTTGTATGCAGGCGGGTGACAAAGCACAATGTGCAGTCTTTGCAAGGTATTGCCATAGATAAATCTACAATAATCGGAGTAGATTTTCCCATAAAGGACGGTTAAAAAAATGAGCGGTCTTGATATCGCATTTAGTGAATCAAAATGTGCTAATATACGAATTGACCTTACAAGAGATATACCAATAACTCTCTTGGATAAATATCATAATCTCTCTAAAAAAGACAGACGTATGAATTTAAGGGAAATAATATACGCAGATGATTTTCCTGCGCTTGCAGACGCTTTCAGCGAAATAGTATCGGGCAGAAAGACCAAGGTTGACGAGCATTGCCGTTTAAAGGTGGAGGACGGCTATCGCTGGTTTTCTCTTAGCTGCTCCGCAAAAAAGACAAAAGCGGATTATCTTACGGGAACAATAATAGATGTTTCCGAATATCTTGACGCTTCGGAAAATCAATTTCAAATAGACGGCACGGTAAAGAACAAAAGGGAAATAAGAGAGCCGGCGGACCTTAAAATACAGGACGCCTCCCTTGATGAAATCTTAGGCGAGGACTATCTTTTGAACATTCAGCAGGCTTTTATGCAGACACAAGGGGTTTATTCCGCAATATATAAAAGCGACGGAACTCTTATGTCAGCCCCTCCGGATAAAAACGGACAAGCTGTTTCCATAAAGAAATTCAAGCACAAGATAACGGAGGAAATAAGATGCTCTCATCATCTTATGGCACTTTGGACAATAGCCTGCGATGAATTGGAGCTTTTGGAGAAAACTCAGCCCTTACATAGAGCTTTTGCGGAAACAGTGTCACGTATTGCCAACGCAATTCTTGTATTGTATTCGGAAATGGAAAACTCCAAAATCGCCAATCAGCAGCTTGGCAGCGGCATTGAACAACAGATACTTTTAAATAATATATATACCATTATATTGGAAAACAACGATTCCGAGGAAGCTCTTTCAAGCGTTATACAGTTAGTTGGAGAGTATTTAAAATTAGACAGAGTTTCCCTTTATGATTACGATTCCGAAACGGGTTATGCAGCGGTTAAAAAGGATTGGTCCAATAAGGGAATCAATATGAATCACAGGTTTGCCGTAAACGACTATCCTCAGCTTATGGACGAGCTTAATTACTGCGATACCTTTTTTTCGACAAGTAATTTCACAGAATTAGAGCCTATGGGAATAAAATCCTTTGTAGTTTCTCAGTTGGCGCAAAACGGAAAATTTGTGGGACTTATATTTTATGAAACTATCAATCAGGAAAGAATTTGGAGCAGCGCAGACAAAAAGCTGCTGAGAAACATATCTCAAATCATTTCCACTATGCTTATCCGCTGCAATATGTCGGCGGAATTGCAGGAGCAGACAGAGCGTCTTAAAAAAATGGCGTTTACCGATCCCGTATTGGATATACCAAACAGAACCGCCTTGGATCACGATTTGCAGGAAAGCTTGGATAAAAATCAAACAGGTGCGGTTATTTCCGTAAAGCTTACCAATATCAGCACGGTGAACGAAACCTTCGGACATATTCACTCGGATAATCTGCTGAAGAAAATCGCCGACTATATAGATGAAACAGACAGAGTGGGAAAGACTGTTTATCGTTTCAGCGGCAGCGTTTTGATTATTGTATTGAAAAGCTGCACTATTACCGAAGCAAGAGAATTTACACAGTCTATATGCCAACGTTTTTCACAGCCTTGGAGAGTGGGAGATGAGGAGCATTTTCTCAATATGAGCGCAGGAGTAGCTTTTTATCCCGACAACGCCAACAGCTGCGAAAGCATATACCGCTGTTCTACCCTTGCTATGTATAAATCGGCGGACGGAGAAAAAAATTCCTGCTCCTTTTACTCCAAGGAGTTGGAGGAGAGAGCCGGCGCAATTTTCAGCGCAGAGCAAAGACTTCGCCGTGCCGTATTAAACAATATGGAGGGCTTTGGCGTAAGCTATCTTCCCTTAACAGACACAAAGGGCAGCATAACCGCTTTGGAGGCGGTAGTGTCCTATGTTGATCGGGAAAACGGAAAAATGCCCGCAGGACGAGTTATTAAGTTAGCGGAAAGTATAGGAATAGACGAGCTTATTGACGCTTGGGTAATAAACAACGCCTGCTCCTTTTTAAGACAGGTGATAGATATTACAGGCTGCGACGGCTTGACCATGAATCTTAATCTTACCTATCACGAGCTAAAAAGATCCTCAATAAAGGATACCATTAAATCCGCTGTTGAAGCTTATTCTCTTAAAGAAAGCAATATTGCGGTGGAAATTCCCGAAAGGGCGCAGCTTAGAATAGAGGGAGATTTTAACCCTATACTGATTGATATTAGGGATATAGGCGTAAAGGTTGTTATTGACGATTTCGGACGGGAATATATGTCCCTTAACTCCTTAAAAAACAATCAAACAGATATTATCAAAATCAGAGCCGAACAGTTTTGCAGCAAGGACGAATTTGACACAGCCGCCCTTAAAAGCGTTATTATGTTAGCCCACAACAGGGGAATTTCCGTTTGTGTAAAGCATATCGACAACGAAAAACAGTTTGAAGCGGCAAAAGCCTTTCCCGTAGATCAGCTTCAGGGCGAATTTATCCTGCCCTGCTCGGACGAGGAGAGTATAAAAAATATGCTTTCCGAATATGATACATCTGTTTCTATTCCAAATCTGTAAAAAACGCTCTTTTTAAATATTGATATAATATTTTTATTGTACAAAAAGTCAATGCGGAAAACAAAAAACATTGACTTTTTGTTACTATATAATAAAAATAAAGTAAAAATAATCAGCTATTGAAAAAAACGGATAAAAAGTATATAATAAAAAGGATAAATTATTTAGGAAGATTTGGGAAATTGTTTTTCTGCAAAAAGCTTATTGGAGCTTTTATACTATACCTATGATTAAAAAATTTGCAGCAGACGACTTTGTCTTAAATTAAGGATATTAAATGGTAAAAAGGATATTTAAAAATATAGTTGAATATATCAAAAGCCTTGACAAGCTGCTTATTCTTTTTTGCGTTGCGGCCAGCAGCTTTGGCATTGTTTTGCTTTACAGTATGTATTCCAACGATTTTGCCAACGTTACCGCAAAATATTATAAGACACAGATTGCGGCGTTGGCAATAGGTGTTGTGGTAATGCTGATAATTGCTGCTATCGACTATAAGCTGATTTCTAAAATATGGTTTATATATGCGCCTGTGGCTCTTATACTCACCTTGCTTTTGTTTACAAGCTTGGGACAAGGGGTTGAGGGCGCAGACGACGTTGGCTGGCTTAAAATCGGCTCTATCACCATTCAGCCGTCGGAGCTGTTAAAGGACGCTTTTATAATGACCTTTGCCACCCACTTAAATAAGGTGGGCAAGGAAATGAACCGTTTGCCTCATTTTCTCTTGCTTTGCCTGCACGGAATGATACCTGTGGCGCTGATTGCAAAGCAAGGCGACGACGGAACGGCAATAGTCTTTTTGTTCATTTTTGCCGCTATGCTGATTGTGGCGGGCTTGGGACTCAGATATATTCTTTTAGGCTGTGCCGCCGTTCCGGTTGTTGTTTATGTTGCTTGGAACTATTTAATGCAGCCTCACCATAAGGCAAGATTTTTGGTATTGTTCGATCCCGTTATGCAGCAGGAGCAGATAAGAGGAATATGGTATCAGCAGTATTGGGGAAGAATAGCCTTGGGAAGCGGCAAAATGACAGGCGTGGGCTTGTTCGGCGGCGAATATGTGTATACTTCATTTATACACAACGATTTTATTTTTGCCTACATCGGAAATGCGCTGGGCTTTGTGGGCTGTGTGGCAACTGTTGCCCTGCTGCTTTTGATATGCGTAAAGATTTATATGAGCAGCCTGCAGGCAAAGGATAAATTGGGACAGCTTATATGTATCGGCGTTTTCACTATGATTCTTATACACGCAGTTCTTAATATAGGAATGGTGTTGGCGGTAATGCCCGTTATAGGTATTCCGCTGCCGTTTATAAGCGCAGGCGGCACTTCCACGGTTTCTCTTTATGTAGCAGTGGGACTTGTTCTCAGCGTTTACGGTCACAGAAGCAGAAAATATCATATGTTCTATACCGAAAAGGAATAGTTTTTCGGATAAATATATTGTCAAGCAAAAAAGAAACATCTTAAACCGAACAACAGCGGTTTTAAGGTTTTCCATAAATAATTATTTTTGAAAGGAAAATACAGCTATGTCAAACCCGATAACCATTGACAAGTTATATCAGCAAAAAGAGCTGAAATATCAGAAAGAGCGGTATAATAAGGCGATTGACAGCTACAAAAGCTATTTTGCGGGAATAGGAGAGGATTTCAGACTTTTTTCCGCTCCCGGCAGAACGGAAGTAGGCGGAAATCACACCGATCACAATCATGGAAAGGTATTGGCGGCAAGCGTCAACTTAGACGTTATTGCGGTTGTGGAGGCTTTGGATATTCCGAAAATCGTACTCAAAAGCGAGGGCTTTGACGAAAGTGCTATTGACTTAACCGACCTTGAGCCGAAGGAGAATGAAAAAAATACCGCAGACGCACTTATCAGAGGCGTTGCGGCAGGGTTTAAAAAGAACGGCTACAATATAGGCGGATTTAAAGCCTATACCACCACAAATGTGCTTAAAGGCAGCGGCTTAAGCTCTTCCGCAGCTTTTGAGGTGCTTGTGGGCAATATACTTAACAGCCTGTACAACAACGGCGGTATGTCCGAAATAAAAATCGCACAGATAGCCCAATATGCGGAAAACGTATTTTTCGGAAAACCCAGCGGACTTATGGATCAAATGGCTTCCTCGGTAGGCGGATTTGTCGCCATAGATTTTAAGGACACCGAAAGCCCTATTATAGAAAAGATCGGCACAGACTTTGATTCCTTTGAACACGCTCTCTGCATAATCGACACAAAGGGCAGCCATGCGGATTTAACTCCCGATTACGCCGCTATTCCGGAAGAAATGAAAAGCATTGCAAGGCATTTTTCCGTTGAATATCTGCGTCAGATCTGCAAACCCGACATTATGCTGAATATTGAGGATTTAAGAGAGGAATTCGGCGACAGAGCCGTTTTGCGTTCTCTTCACTTCTTTGATGAAAACGAAAGGGTAGATAAGCTTGTTCACGCTTTAAAAGCAAAGGACTTTAACTCATTTTTGGATTCCATAAAGGAAAGCGGAAACAGCTCCTATAAATATCTTCAAAATGTTTTTTCCACCAATGATATAAAGAATCAAGGCTTGGGCATAGGCTTAAATGTTGCCGAAAGCGTGCTTAACAGGAAGGGTGCAAGCCGTGTTCACGGAGGCGGCTTTGCAGGCACTATACAAGCGTTTGTGCCTTTGGATATGCTTAAAGAATTTAAAATGTCTTTGGAAAGAGTATTCGGCGGCGGCAGCTGTCACGTTCTCAGCATAAGAAAAATCGGCGGCTGTGAGGTTGATAAGGAGAGCATCAGAATATTGGAAGAGGGAGATTGATTTTTTATCCCTTTATAACCGCTGCAAAGATGTCCCACGCCTCTTAGGCGGCACGGGTTTACGAGACTTTGCAAGCAAAGTCTCCCATCTTAGGTTCAGTGGGGGTAAAATCCCCCACTGAACCTCGAAATTGCTTCGCAATTTCGGCAGCTTGTTTAAGCTGCGCTTTAACAGCTTAATTATTTATGCTGATATAATTATATTAAACCTTGATTTTTCTATTATTTATAAAAAGTATAACAAAAAAGGGACTGTAGTTTTACAGTCCCAAAATAAATAATCGGTTTAAATAAATTATAAAAGCTTTGAAAATCAGTTTACCATAAATTCCGAAAGCTCTTTTAAAATGGAAATATCGGCTAAGGCGTCAACCAATATGCCGTTTTCAGCGTATTCCTCGGAAAACACCTTTCCCTTTTCTCTGATCTTAGAAGCTACGCCCGCCTTGTCATAGGGCAAAAGCAGCTTTACACGTTTTGATGTTTCCTTTAGATTTTCGGAAATCGCCTTTAGCAGACGGTCAAAGCCTTCACCTGTTTTTGCGCAGATTTTAACGGTATTGCTGCTTTCGGGTATATTGCTTTGGATTAAATCGCACTTGTTAAATACGTTTATAACGGGAATTTCACCGCAGCCCAATTCGGATAAAAGTCTTTGGGTGGTTTCGGTTTTTTCCTTTACCTCGTTATCGTTAATATCTATTACATGGAGAATAATATCTGCGCTTGCAGCTTCTTCAAGAGTGGATTTAAAGGCTTCGATAAGATTATGGGGCAGTCTGCGGATAAGCCCTACGGTGTCTATTACAATAACCGTTCTTCCGTCGGGCAGCTCCACGCCTCTTGACGTCAAATCGAGAGTTGCAAACAGCTTGTCCTCGGCTAATACGTCTGCTCCCGCCAAATTGTTTAACAAGGTTGATTTTCCCGCATTTGTATACCCTACTATGGCGGCGGTAAGCACATTGTCCTTTTTCCGCCTTGAACGGGAGAAATCTCTTCTTTTTTGCAGTTCCTTTAAATTTTCCTCCAACTTGTCAATTCTACTGCGGATATGGCGTCTGTCGGTTTCAAGCTTTGTTTCACCCGGACCTCTTGTGCCTATTCCGCCGCCTAATCTTGACATAGAAGCGCCTATTCCCGCAAGCCTTGGCAGTCGGTAATTTAACTGCGCCAGCTCGACTTGCAGCTTGCCCTCGTTTGTCACCGCTCTTCCCGCAAATATATCGAGAATAAGCATAGTGCGGTCTATAACCCGTATTCCGATAATATCCTCGATGTTTCTTATTTGGCTTGAGGTCAGCTCGCAGTCAAAAACTGCCAAATCTGCGTCTAAGTGTTCCGCCAATTCTTTAAGCTCCTCCACCTTGCCTTCACCCAGAACAGTGGCAGGCTCGGGGGAAGGACGCTTTTGAATTAAGCTTGCCACAACTTGTGCGCCTGCGGTTTTTGCCAATTCCTCCAATTCCTTGATTGAGGATTCACAGTCGTATTCACCTAAATCCACAGCGGCAAGAATGGCTTTTGCTCTTACATTTTCACTTTTTATTTCATTTGTAATATTATCAGTCATATATTTTACCTCCAAAGGACAGATTATGATTTTTTAGTTTGGATTGATTTGGAAAATATGAATATTATCGGAAAATAATCACTGTTATCTCCTCCTTTGGCTTTGGATTTTGTTTTACTTATTAAGAATATTGATCATTTTAATCAACCCCTTTCGGAAGATTATAATACTAATACCTGACTGAAAAAAGACTATCTTATCTTTACCTTTTTGGGGTCAGGAATTAGTATAAAAATAAAAGGAGATGCTTGTCATGCAATTTGAAAAATTCGATGTAATTATCGTAGGCTCGGGAGTTGCAGGCTTATACTGCTCTTTGAACCTTAACCGCAATTTAAAAATCCTTATGATTTCCAAAAAAGAGTTTACTCTCTGCAATTCGGCTCTTGCACAGGGCGGAGTTGCCGCAGTAATGAATCCCAAGGACGACGATTTTTCTCTTCATATCAAGGACACCTTAATAGCAGGCGGCTACAAGAACGATATGAACAATCTTAAAATTCTTGTGGAGCAAGGTCCCACCGATGTTAAAAACTTAATTAAATACGGAGTGGACTTTGACAGAAATGCGGACGGATCGGTAAACCTTACCTTAGAGGGAGGACATTCCCGTCACCGTATAGCCCACCACAAGGACAGCACAGGCTTTGAGATAGTCACCGCTCTTATGGATCAGGTGATGAAGCTGAAAAACCTTACCATATTGGAAAATGCGCACCTTTTGGGACTGGATAAAAAAGAGGATAATTTCTTTTTGGATATTCTCAAATCGGGCAAGCATTACTATTATACCACAAAGGCAGTGGTTTTGGCAACAGGCGGAATAGGAAGAGTTTATGATTTTACCACAAATTCAGCCATAGCCACAGGGGACGGCATACAGTTTGCATATAACTTAGGAGCGAGAATAAAGCATTTAAGCTATATTCAGTTTCACCCCACCGCCTTTGCCGACAAGAAAAACCGAGAGTGCTTTTTGGTGTCTGAGGCGGTAAGAGGAGAGGGCGCATATCTTTTAAACTGCAACAAAGAGCGTTTTATGCAGAAGTATGAGCCTGAGAGAAAGGAGCTTGCCCCCCGTGACGTAGTATCCAAATGTATGATGCTGGAGCAAAAGGCTACAGGCAGCGATGAGTTTTGGCTTGACATTTCCCATAAAGATCCTGAATTTGTGAAAAACCGCTTTCCTATGATATATAACAGAGTGCTTGAAAAAGGATATGATATGACAAAAGGTCCTATTCCCATATATCCTTGCCAGCATTATCTTATGGGCGGTATCGACGTGGACGGCAGCGGAGCTACTACTGTAAAAGGCTTGTACGCCGCAGGAGAGTGCGCCCACACGGGTGTACACGGTCTTAACCGACTTGCCTCCAATTCTCTTTTGGAGGCGTTGGTGTTCAGCAGATTGATTGCAGAGCAGATTAACCTTACCACCGCCGCCGATAAAAAATATGCTCCTTTGGAATCGGAGGCAAGAGATCCGGGCGGCGAGCCTATGCCAAAGGGACTGCGTACCGAAATCAGACATATTATGCAGAAATCTTATTTTGTAGAGCCTAATTACGAGGAAGCGGGAAAAGGACTTGTACGGGTTACCGAAATAAAGGATATGCTTGAAAAGGGTAATTATGCGCTGACTCCCGATTATATCGAGGCTAAATCTCTTGCAACCGTGGCTTATATTGTTTTGGGAGAGGTTGTGCAGAGAGGGAACGGAGAGAATATAGACTAACCCGCAAATACTCTAAACATCATACCAATATAGGTAAAAGAAAGGATTTGCCGATGATTTTTGAGGAAAAAATAATTACTTTAAAAGACGGAAGCAGCTGCATACTTTGCCCTGCTTTGCCAAATCGAGCGGCTGAGCTGATAGATTATTTAAGAACAGTTTCGGGAGAAACTCAATTTCTTTTAAGATACCCCGATGAAGTGAATTTCAGCTTGGAAAGTGAAAGAGAAATGCTTGAACACAGGTTAAATTCACCAAAAGGCTTTATGATGAACGGAATAGTTAACGGTGAGATTGCGGGAAATTGCTCCGTATCGCCAAGAGGAACGCCTCGCAGGATTCAGCATCATTGTGAATTTGCCATAGCGGTAAAAAAGAAATTTTGGCGTTTGGGATTGGGAGCTACTATGATGAAATACGCTTTGGAGCTGGCGGAGCAAATGGGATATGAGCAAATCGGACTGTGCGTTGTGGAAGGAAACAAAGCGGCAAAAGCTCTTTATGAAAAAATGGGCTTTGAAGTTACGGGAAAGAACATAAGGGTTTTTAAATACGACGACGGCAGTTATCGTGACGAATTTATGATGTTAAAAATACTTAATAAGGAGTAAAAAATGATTGAAATAAATATAATAGATAAAGAGCATAAGCAGGATATAAATATTCCCAATCAGCCCTTTAAGCTGTGCGGAAAAATGATTCCTTCCTTAAAAAACGGTGTTTGGGACTATGAAACGATAACCTATCCCGAACAAGAGATAACGGAAATGACCTTTCCCGATGAGGACTATGACTTTGAGGAAATGAAGGACTGTGTTTTTATTGCCGCTTACGACAAGGAGCAGTGTATAGGGCTTGCCGTAATTCAGGACTATTGGACAAGGTATATGTATCTTTACGATTTAAAGGTAAACAGCCGGTACAGAGGGCAAGGCACAGCAAAAGCGCTTATGGAAAAAGCCAAGGAAATTGCGCTTGAAAAAGGCTATAAAGGGATTTACACCATCGGACAGGACAATAACTTAGCCGCCTGCAAGTTTTATATAAAAAACGGCTTTAAAATCGGCGGATTTGATAACAAGGTGTACAGCGGCACTAAGCAGCAGGATAAAGCGGATATTATTTTTTATTGGGATTTTTGATAAAGAACGTTTAATTTGCATAATATTTTTATTTTATGTTAAAGGGACTGCCAACAATAAGGCGGTTCTTTTTTGATGTAAGCGCATTTTGTGAATCGTTGCAGATTTATTATACGCTGTTAGATATTAAAATAACAAACAAATAGCATAAATCAAGCAAAATAAATAAAAATCCCCTCTTGACATTACGAAAAAAAGTGATATAATACTTTTTAGCACTCAAAGACGGAGAGTGCTAATTCTACAAGTTTATTATTTTATATAAAGAAAGGGCGATATATATGTCAAAGAAAAAAGCGTTTAAAGCCGAATCTAAGCGTTTGTTGGAGATGATGATAAACTCTATCTATACCCACAAGGAAATTTTCATCAGAGAGCTTATATCAAACGCCAGCGACGCCATAGACAAGCTGTACTTTAAATCCCTTAATGAAAGCTTGGGACTTGATAGGGGAGATTTCTTTATCAGAATTACCCCTGACAAGGAGAAAAAGACTCTTACCATTACCGATAACGGAATTGGAATGACGCAGGAGGAATTGGAGAACAACTTGGGCGTTATTGCACAAAGCGGCTCTTTAAAGTTTAAGGAGGATATTAAGTCGGAGGAAAAGGGTGAAAAAGCCGAAAACGCCGACGAAGTATCGGTTATCGGTCAATTTGGCGTTGGTTTTTATTCCGCATTTATGGTAGCAAGCAAGGTTATCGTGAAGTCCAAGGCTTACGGCTCGGACAAAGCTTATATGTGGAGCAGCGAGGGTGTGGACGGCTATGTTATTGAAGAATGTGAAGATTGGAGTCCCGAAAACAGCGGCACTGAAATTACCCTTTACATTAAGGATAATACGGAAGATGAGGAATATGACGAGTTTTTGCAGGAATACAAAATAAAGAGCCTTATTAAAAGGTATTCCGACTATATCCGCTATCCCATTAAAATGGAAACAACCCACCGCCACCCCAAGGAGGACGCCCCCGAGGACGCTCCCGAATCGGAAAAATATGAGGAGCATACCGTTGATGAAACTCTCAACAGTATGATTCCCATTTGGAAAAAGAACAAAAGCGAGCTTAAGGACGAGGATTACAACAATTTTTACCGCGAGAAGTTTTACGATTATACCGATCCTCTTGCTCACATTCACAGCAAAACCGAGGGAACGGCAACCTATTCCGCTTTGCTGTTTATTCCCCAAAAAGCTCCTTTTGACTACTATTCAAAGGAATTTGAAAAGGGACTTCAGCTTTATTCCAACGGCGTTTTGATTATGGATAAGTGCGGTGATTTGCTGCCCGATCACTTTAGCTTTGTAAAAGGACTTGTGGACAGCGAGGACTTGTCCCTTAACATCAGCCGTGAAATGTTACAGCACGACAGACAGCTTAAGGTCATTGCAAAATCCCTTGAAAGAACTATTAAAAACGAGTTAAAGAAAATGCTGAACAATGACAGGGAAAAATATCAGGAGTTTTGGAAAGCCTTTGGTCTGCAAATCAAATTCGGTATTTACAACGGCTACGGTATGAACAAAGAGCTTTTGCAAGACCTGCTGTTATTCACATCAAGCAAGGAGAAAAAGCCCGTTACCCTTGAAGAATACGTTGCAGGTATGAAGGAAGGACAGGACTGTATTTACTATGCTTCAGGCGACAGCGTTGAAAGAATAGACGCACTGCCCGTTGTGGAAAGTGTTAAGGACAAAGGCTATGAGGTGCTGTACCTTACCGACAATGTGGACGAGTTCTGTATCCAAATGATGGTAGATTATCAGGACAAGAAATTCAAATCGGTTCAAGGCGGCGATCTTGACCTTGAAACAGAGGAAGAGAAAAAGGAAATCAAGGAGAAAAACGAAAGCAACAAGGAGCTTTGCGCCGCTATAAAAGAGGCTTTAGGCGACAAGGTAGGGGACGTGCGTCTTACCAACAAGCTGAAATCTCACCCTGTCTGCATATCCAGTGACGGCGCACTTTCGGTTGAAATGGAAAAGGTGCTTAACTCAATGCCCACCGACCAAAAGGCAAAGGCGGACAAGGTGCTTGAAATCAATCCCAATCACCCTATTTTTGATAAGCTCCAATTCCTTTTCGACAACGATAGGGAAATGCTTAATACCTATTCCGACCTGCTTTTCACTCAGGCAATGCTGATAGAGGGTATGAGCATTGAAGATCCCGTTAAGTTCAGTGAGGAGCTTAGCAAGGTTCTTTCCAAATAAGATATTATATAAATAAACGGATAGTGAATTTTAATTTCTTTCACTATCCGTTTTTATTTTTACTTATTTACCGCCACTGTATCTCCCTCTGAAAGTCCCGCCAGAATAACGGTGTATCCGTTTATTGTTTCTCCTGTTAGCACAGGAGTTTGTATTCTTTGACCATCCTTGTAGAGATATACATAGCTGCCGCCTCTTGTTGTAACTGCGTCTTTCGGCAAGGCAAGCACGTTTTTTAGGCTTTTTGTAACCACCGTCACCGTTGCCCAGCCTGCGCTTACGGCGTTTGGAGTTTCTTCAAGCACTTGCTGTAAAACCTCGGGGGAGAATTTTATAAATATGTTCTTTGAACTGTCCGCCGTTGGACTTCCGCCCTCGGGACGGTCGCCTATCAGCGTATTCAAAACAGTGTAGCCTTTGTTACTAAAGCTGTCCGATGAGATTTTCTCGGGTGCAAGTCCCAAGGATTGGGGTTCATATTGTGTATTTGAAGATAACTGTTGGCTTTCGTATTGAAATGGAAATTTATAATTGGTGCTTTTGGGAACGCTTACCACCGTAGCTTCATAAGTTTTTCCAGTCAGCTTTACATTTACCTTTCCGCCCAAGTGAAAAGGCGTACTGTCGGAGTTTTTTTCGGGATCGTAGCCGATATACACATATATTTCGTCCACAGGCGCAACTGTACATACAAAATCTCCCGCACTTAATTCTTCTCCAACCGTAAGTCTTGCGGCAGAGGAAATAATACAGTCATAAGGCGCATAAATGGTATATTGATCCTTTTGGTACTCGATTTCATCCAATAACGACTTTTGATATTCGTATTCAAGCCTTGATTTTTCCGTTTTCTGCTGCGCATAGGTATCATAAGCCGCCTGCGTAAGTATATTTTGACGGCGGTAGTCGTAATCTAAGCTTGAACTTTCAAAAACCGCAATAACCTCGCCTTTTTTAAACTCCTTGTAGGTTTTTGCGTTGTAGGTAATAAGGTTTCCCCCTGTTATACATCTCAGGTAATCCGCCATTGCATAGCCTAAGCCTGCGGCGGTTGTAAGGCTTTCTTCCAAGTCTGTTTTGGCAGCTGCCACTGTTTTTACCTTTACCTGATTTTCGTATATAGGCAGCTTTATTTCCTTATCCGCCTTATTCTGCGCCGAACACGCAGTTAGGGCAAGCAGCAAAACCGCTGCCGTTAAACGCTTATATTTCATATTATTTACCGTATTTCAAATTATAGGCTTGATCTTCTTAAATGTATTTTCAAACTCTCTTAATCACTTCAAGGCACATTCTTCCGTTGTGGTAAGGGCATTTCCATGGATCTACCTCCGCTCTTTCCTTTGCGTAATTTCCCTTTTCGTCAAGCTGCCAATACCATTCTCCGCCGGGGCGCTTATCCACAATGTTATTTTTTATGTAATCCCAAACAGCTTCCGATATGTTAAGATAACGTTCTTCATTGTAACGCTGCCAGCCGTTTAAAAATCCTACCACGCTTTCCGCCTGTACCCACCAAATGCGGTTTTTATTGATTTCGGTTTTATCACGCTCGTTGTTTAATGCGCCGTTTTCAAAGGCAATATCGGCAATATTCTTAACAACGGCTTTATTCATAGCGGAAATTTTCTTTGTGACTTCCTTGTCGTCTAAAATATCGCAGGCTCTGTCCAAAAGCCAAGTTGCTTCTATATCGTGTCCGTAGGAGTGAATATCTCCTATAACATTCATATTTTTGTCAAAGAACACCAACAGCTTTGAATTTTCCTTATCGTAAATTTTGTCGTAGGTAAGCAGCAGCTGAAATTTTAACCTTTCTCCCACCTTCTTATCTTGAGTTACACGGTATAATTCGGTATATGCTTCAATTAGGTGAAGTACGGTGTTCATTGTCTTGTCTGCCATAAGTCCGTTTTCCGACAAAGCGTCGTTTTCCACTAACTTAAACTCTCTGCTTTGGGCTTCCAAATAGGCTATATCATCTGTGCATTTTTCCTCGACCGTATTAAACACGCTCATAGCCAAATCAAGTGCTGCTTT
>CAZRRT010000012.1:0-7776 GCA_964602605.1 uncultured Ruminiclostridium sp. | reverse complement strand
TGATGCGTCATAGTAGCTTGACATAGCGTATATGAAAAAAGCCTGACAATAGGTATGCTTCATAGAATCCTTAACCGTGCCGTCGGCGTTCATCATCCAATATACTCCGCCGTATTCCTTATCCACACAGTATTTGCTTAAAAAATCAAAGCAGTGGCGAGCCTTTTCAAGACAATCCTCCCTGCATAATACCAAATAGCAGTTGGAATAAAACCAAAGTATGCGGGAGTGTAGAATAACGCCCTTTTCCCCGTTCTTGTCAAGCTTCAGGTCGCTGCCCATATAGCCGTAAAAGCCGCCCCTTTCATAGTCGCACAGTGCGCTCCAAAAGGGAATTATGTGATTTTCCAATTCGTTTTTAATTTCGGATTTAAATTGTGTAAGCTGTTGCTGCATATATATTTTGTCCTTTTAATATTAGTCAAAAATTTTGTTCATAACAAGACCTGTGGTAAGCTTGGGATAAAAATAAGTGGATTTTTGAGGCATTTTATCCCCTGCCGCCGCCACATCTCTTATTTCGCTGACTCTTGTGGGGTTAAGCAAAAAGCAGCAGTTTGCTCTTTTGCCGTCAACTGCGGAAATTGCTTCGTCAGCGCTTCTCGTATAGGTGAGATTTATCTGCTTTGCCATATTTTCCTTGTCGATTCCGAAAATACGTTCAAGCACAAGGGAGTGCAAAACGCTTACATCAAGCTGTCTTAAAGCTTTGCAGCCTGTGGGAATCATACTGTCCATAACGGAAATGTCTTTAAGAGTAAGCAGGGTGTAGTTATTGTCGCCGGTAAACAGTACAAAGGCCTTTTTGCCCTCCTCATAAGCTTTTGCAAGACCGATTTCACCCTTTTCCCTGTTGAGATAAGGGGTAACCTCAAAATACTCTTTGCATTTTTCACAAACTGCATTGTAATCAAATTCGGGCAAATCTCTTACAATTCTGTGAGTGGGGAACACCACCAATCCTTCGTTTTCCATATTTACAAGCATCATTGTGACATAATCGCTGCTGCCCACTTCGTCCAAATTGCCCTGAACATAGCTTTGGTAATTAAGAGCGGTTTCATAGCGGTGATGTCCGTCTGCAATATACAGCTTTTTGTCTGCCATTTTCTCCTGCAAGGCAGTTATAAACTCATTGTCGCTTACCGCCCACATTCTGTGAGTAACGGAATCGGAGTCGGTGAAGGAAATATCAGGTTCGGCTTGAGAGTATTTGTCAATAAGACCGAATACCGAATTATCCTCGTCTATATAAAGAGAATAAATCTGACTGAAATTACAGCCTGTGGTTTTCATAAGGTTCAGTCTGTCGACTTTTGCTTTAGACAGTGTTTCCTCGTGAGGAAGAATTATTCCCTTGCTGAACGGCTCTAATTTTACAAGGCTTACATAGCCCTTAACCTTGTAATTCTTTCCCATGTGGGAAAATTCCATTTCGTAAATATAAATACTGTCCTTTTCGTCCCTTTTTAATATTTCCTCTTTAATCCAAGAACGCAGGGTGCTTGCCGCATCGCGGTAAAGGTTTATATCCTCGCTGCCGTTTACTACGGGAAGCTCCAAACGTATTAGATTATATGGATTTTTTTCCAAAAGCTGCTGTCTTTGCTGAGGACTGACAATGTCGTAGGGAGGGCAGCAAAGCTGTGAGATTTCCCCCGCCTTATCGGTGTATCGCAAGCCCTTAAATGATTTGATTTCTGCCATATCCAATGTTCCTTTCACATTCCGAATAAAAGCTTGAAAGCTGTGTTGTCTGATTTTTTAGTGATTATACTGTTTTTCTATCAGACTTTTGTGATTTTTTTCTTACTTTCTTGCTTTCTTTTTTAATAGTATGATTATCAATCAGTATTACTCGTTTGCTCCGCAGCATTTTTTATATTTCTTTCCGCTTCCGCAGGGGCAGGGATCGTTTCTGCCTACTTTTTTAGCAGGTCCGCTTTTTACAACGGGAGAAGTGGGAGCGGTGGGAGCGGGCTTTAACACCTGTTCGGGCTTAGGCGGCTCTTCTATTCTCACCTTAATGGTAAGAATCATTCTCACCGTATCCTCACGAATTGAAGCTATCATATCGTCAAACATAGCAAAGCCTTCAAAGCGGTATTCAACCACGGGATCTTTCTGACCCATAGAACGCAGACCGATTCCTCTCTTCAGCTCGTCCATAGCGTCAATATGATTCATCCACTTTGTATCAACGTTTTTAAGCAGAATAACACGCTCCAATTCACGCATTATCTGTGGTGTGATTTCCTGTTCCTTTGCAAGGTACAATTCCATTATGCGGTCTTGAAGGAATTGTTCCACATCCTCTTTTTTCAGATCCTCACGCTCGCTTTTGGTATAGCGCAGATCTTCGGGACGTGTTACAAATCCCATAAGGCTGTCACGCAGTCCCTCAATGTTCCAATCCTCGGGCAAATCTCCCTGACAGAATTGGTTTACATTTTCGGTGATGTAGTCCTTCATCATCGTTTTGATATTTTCGCTTACGTCCTCGCCGTTAAGCACCTTTGCACGCTGTGAGTAAATGGTTTCTCTCTGCTGTGACATAACGTCGTCGAAATCAAGCACGTTTTTGCGGATTGAGAAGTTTCTGCCCTCTATCTTTCTTTGGCAGGATTCTATTGCATTGGAAATCACCTTGTTTTCAATGGGAATATTCTCATCGAAATTCATAGTGTCCATCATATTGCGTATTCTTTCGCCGCCGAACAATCTCATCAAATCATCTTCGGTGGAGATGAAGAAACAGCTTTCTCCCGGATCTCCCTGACGTCCCGCACGTCCTCTCAGCTGGTTGTCGATACGTCTTGATTCGTGACGCTCTGTGCCTAAGATGTACAAGCCGCCCGCTTTTTTAACCTCCTCCGCCTCGGGAGCAATCTCCTGCTTAAATTTATCGTTAAGCTCCTTAAACAGCTTTCTTGCGTTTAAAATATCCTCGTTGTCGGTATCGGAAAAGCCTGTTGCTTCCGTGATAAGCTCTTCGTCAATCTCCATTTTGCGCATCTGCGCCTTGGCAAGATATTCGGGGTTGCCGCCTAACATAATATCAGTACCGCGTCCCGCCATATTGGTGGCAATGGTGACTGCGCCCTTTTTGCCTGCTTGCGCTACGATTTCCGCTTCTCTCTGGTGGTTTTTGGCGTTTAACACCTCGTGCTTTATGCCTGTTCTTTTAAGCATTTTAGACAGCAACTCGGATTTTTCAATGGAAATAGTACCTACAAGCACAGGCTGTCCCTTTTCGTGGCAGGCCTTTATCTGCTCGATAACCGCATTGTATTTGCCGTTTTCGGTCTTATAAATCTGATCGTGATGATCCTTTCTGATAACAGGCTTGTTGGTGGGAACTTCAATTACGTCAAGGCTGTATATTCCTCTGAACTCGTTTTCCTCCGTCATAGCAGTACCTGTCATTCCCGACAGCTTGTCATACATACGGAAGAAGTTTTGGAAGGTGATAGTGGCAAGAGTTTTGCTTTCGTTTTTAACCTTAACTCCCTCTTTTGCCTCAATAGCCTGATGCAGTCCCTCGTTAAAGCGGCGTCCCAACATAAGACGACCTGTAAACTCGTCTACAATAATAATTTCTCCGTCGTTAACAACATAGTCGATATCAAGGTGCATTATTCCGTGGGCTTTTATCGCCTGATTAACGTGATGGAGAATGGTAAGGTTTTCAGGATCCATAAGGTTGCTTAATCCGAAATAAGCCTCCGCCTTTTTAACTCCGCTTGGCAAAAGTGTGGCGGTTTTCGCTTTTTCGTCTATCAGGTAGTCGCCGTCATACTCGTCCTCGTTTTCCTTGGAGTCGGTTTCCACCATTTTAAAGGCTTTCAAGGTTCTTGCAAACTGATCCGCTCTTTGATAAAGATCGGTGGATTTATCACCCTGTCCCGATATGATAAGAGGCGTTCTCGCTTCATCGATTAAAATGGAGTCAACCTCGTCCACAATGGCAAAGTTGTGTTCTCTTTGAACCAAATCCTGCTTCCTCACCACCATATTGTCACGCAGGTAGTCAAAACCGAATTCGTTGTTTGTGCCGTAGGTTATGTCGCAGGCATATGCTTTTCTGCGCTGGTCATTGGATTTATCGTGAATAATAAGTCCCACAGTAAGTCCCAAAAAGCGGTGAACACGTCCAATCTGCTCGCTGTCACGCTTTGCCAAATAATCGTTGACGGTAACAACGTGAACGCCCTTTCCCGTAAGTGCGTTAAGATAAGAGGGAAGAGCCGCCACAAAGGTTTTACCTTCACCGGTTTTCATTTCGGCGATACGTCCCTGATGAAGCACAATTCCTCCCAATATCTGAACGGGGTAGGGCTTGATCTCGATTACTCTCCACATTGCCTCTCTGCAAACCGCAAAGGCGTCAGGGAGAATATCGTCAAGGCTTTCTCCCTTAGCAAGCCTTTCTTTAAGAATGGGAGTTTGCTCCTGAAGCTCCTTATCGCTCATAGCGGCATATTTAGGCTCTAAGTCAAGGGTTGCCTGCTTTTTCCCTTCAATTCTTTTAAGCTCCTTTTCGGAATAGCTTCCGAACAGCTTGTCAAATAAACCCATTTTGATTCCTTCCTTTTGAACTGTATTCTGTAATTGCATATTAAAAGTTTTTACTTGTATGCTTGCTGCAATTTTATAATACTGTAATGTAAATTAGACAATATTTAATCGCTGTCAGCTTGTTTATGCTGCTTTTTAACAATACGCCTTTATATCCATAATACAGCATAATACATTATATATTATACACCTATTGATTATAAATGTCAATCAAGAATTTGGTTTAGTTTTCCCAAAAAATGGATAGTAAATTCCACAGTGAAATTTCAAGTATATTTACACCGAGAAGAAAAATGATGCAGAAACATATCTGAGAAAGGCGGACAGACAAAGTTCCCATAAGACCTTTTTCCTTCCGAAAAATTTAAGTTTAGGCTTTTTCGACAGTCTGACTTATAATACCTCTTTTTTTGTCCACAACCCTTAACTTCAAACCGCTTTTTCGTCAAATTTTTCCCGGTAAATAGAGTAAAATTATTAAGGAAAAAACATAACGGAAAAGGAAGGAAGTAAAAAATGAGCAAAGCGTCAAATTCGGTAAAAAGCTACGGCAAGTGTCTTATGTTAGCGTCCATAGGCTATCTCTCCGCAATATCGGTCTTTTTGGGAAACATTTCTCCCTTGGGTATGGCTTTAATTGGCAGCACAGGCGGAATAAACACGGTTTCCGTATTTTTGGGAATGTCTTTGGGACTGCTGATAACAGGGGATTTCATCAGAATAATTCCTATGATATTATGCGGGTCGGTAGTAATGGTAATCAGGCTAATTATCGGCAAAAACAAGGGACTTGCCGTCAGATTGGGAAGCGGCGCTTTGTGCTGCTCGGGGCTTTTGCTTACATACGTTATCGATGCAGCCCGGCCGTCTGAGCTTGCCGCCGTTTGTCTTTCCGCATTGGCGGGCGGCGTTTCCTGTTACGGCTTTTTGTCCTTTTTTGAAAAATTAAAATCGGGAAAGCCTATTGTTTCCTTAAATCCCGTTAAAGAGATTCCCTTGGGCTTGGGAGCGGTTTTGGCATTATCCTCTCTTTCCTCTGTGTCATTTGGGATATTTAATATAGGCGGAGTGCTGTCGGCGGTAATAATATTGTTTTTCGGCTATAGATTCCGCTTTTCGGGGGGAGCAACTGCGGGAATAATATGCGCTTTGGGACTTGCCGCTTATTCTGTAAACGGAAGCCTTGCTATGGCGGCGGGGGCGGTTATAGTTTCAGCGGTCGCCGTTAAAGGCAGACTTCCCTCTGCGGCTTGTTTTGTGTTTACACTTGCGCTTACCTCGGCGGTTTTGGGTATGGATAAGACTATGCTGTCCCTAATTGCAGACGGCGCTGTAGGTTCTGTTATCTTTATGCTGATTCCATTGGAGCAGATAATAGGAAATAAAAAAACAAAGGAAAGGATTTTCGGAAAAGGAGAAAGCACTGCCAATGTATTTGCAGGAAGGCTTCAGCTTGTGGGAAGCACTATGGGGGAGCTTAGATATGCGGTGGAGAAAACGGCGGAGGCTTTGGACGAGGACAATGAAAAGGATATAAGCAGCGTTTACAATTCCGCTTGCGATGAGGTGTGCAGAAATTGCAGATTTAACATTAAATGCTGGGGCGATGAATACAATGATTCTTCAAGAACTATGAACAGGCTGGTAGGACTTATGAAAATGGGAGAAAAAATAACGCCCGACAGCTTTACAGGCACACTTTCAGGACGCTGTCCCAAAAAACAGCAGCTTTGCGATATTATAAAGAAAAAATACGAGGATTACCTTTCCGTAGGGCAGATGAACAGAAGAATAAAGGAAATGCGGGGAATACTTACCAAGCAGCTTGACAATATGGAAAAGCTGTTTAACTCAATAGCGCAGGAGTTTGAAAGGAACGTTGCATACAACAGGGAAGCGTCCCAAAAAACAGAACGTCTTATGGAACGCTGCGGTTTAAGCGGCTCTAAAGCAGCGGTACGGATAAACGAGGGATATATGAGCTTGGAGGCTTACGGCGAAGGAGATTTGAACTGTACCGCCGAAGAATTCGGAGATTTGCTTAGCGAAGCGTTGGAAAAGGATTTTGATTTGCCTATGCTGCTGAAATTCGGCGGCAAAATGAGAATAACAGCTTTTGAGCAGGCGGAATACAGCGTCAAATCCTCTGTCTGCCAAATAAACAGAAAAAACGACAGCTACAGCGGAGATTATACAAGCAGCTGCATAGACGGAAAGGGCTGTTATTATTGTATCCTGTCCGACGGTATGGGCAGCGGGGTAAGAGCAAGAATTGACAGCGCATTTGTCTGCGGCTTGCTGGTGAAGCTGCTTGAAAGCGGGATTGAACCCGAATCCGCCATAGATTTGCTTAATACCTCCTTAAATGTTAAGTCCTCTGACGAAAGCTTTGCAACGGTGGATTTGTGCAAGGTGGATTTGTACAGCGGAAGGACAACAATATACAAAGCAGGCGGCGCAGACAGCTACATCAGAGTTGGCAAAAATGTGACTAAAATAAAGGGAAAGGGGCTTCCCGTAGGAATTTGCGAAAATGTGTCCCTTTCCTCCCACAGCTTTATTGCAGGCGAAAATGATGTGATAATACTGACCAGCGACGGCGCAGAGCTTTCCGAACAATGGATTGAGCAGGTTTTTTCACGGGAAAGCGGCTCAAATATTAGCGAGCTTGCAAAAACGGTGGCAAGCGCAGCAAAATTTAACTGCGAAAAGGGCAGGGAGGACGATATTTCTATTGTGGCTATTCAGATTAAGAGGTGATTAAATAAAAATTTGTATACGCTGCGTTTATAGGGTGATTATGCAAAAACTCGTATGCACTGCGTTCATAGGGTGATTATGTAAAACTTGTATACGCTGCGTTGATATGGAAATTATTTCAGCAATACAATACATTTTTGAATAACAAAAAGGACCGCCGCATTTGCAGCAGTCCCTTTTTATTATTTAGCTGTAATTATTTAGCCTTAATTTATTAGCCCAATTCAGCAAAATACTTGATAGTTCTAACCATCTGAGAAGTGTAGGAGTTCTCGTTGTCATACCAAGAAACAACCTGTACTTCATACAAATCGTCTGCAATCTTGGATACCATTGTCTGAGTAGCGTCAAAGAGTGAACCGTATCTCATACCGATAACATCGGAGGAAACGATGGAATCCTCATTGTAGCCGAAGGACTCGGAAGCGGCAGCCTTCA
>CAZRRT010000011.1:30734-33827 GCA_964602605.1 uncultured Ruminiclostridium sp. | reverse complement strand
TCGGCACACACGTTCTCATTTGTGCTGCGATGTTACCGTCACCCGTTTGGCATTTATATATTGTGCAGCGAGCTTGACATTTCAATATCGGAATTATTGAACGGAGAAGAAGCAGAATCTATACAAATAAGCAATACAGATAAATCCGAAAATAAAAAAGAATTTTTCGGAGGAGTATTTGTTCTCACAAACTTTATATTATGCACATTTTTTTCCTTCGAGCATTTGATTTTCCCTTTTGAACAAACAATCGGCAAGGTAATGGGAATATGGGTACTTTTTATTTGCAGTATAACCGTATATCCCATATTTAAGCTATCCGTAAAATCCGATGATTATAGTCTTATAGCGGGTCTAAATATGGAAAAGAATATTGACAAAAAGCTTGCTGCAAAAATGTTAAGGTTAATTTCGGTTTGGAGCAGCCTTTCGGCGATGATATACAGTTTTTTATACCTGATTATGCCTTTTGTTAAAAGCAGCGCAGCTCAAAGTCTTTACGGCGGTATTTTAACCGTCGGATATATAGTAGGATTGGCATTTGTCATACTTATAGAAAACAGAAAATATACAAAAGGTAGAAACGATTAAGCAAAGCTGTTTTCTTAAAAACTTTTATAATTTTTGAAAATAATATTGACAGCCGTTAAGATAAATGCTATACTGTTTTTGTTAAAGAAAGGCAGGTGAATGATATGAAGTATTTTTCAATCCTAATCGGGAATATTTGTCATTCACATTTAGTGTCTTAATGCAGTCAATGCACAATGTATAATGATAAAATTTAAGTGTTCTCGTTTTGGGAACACTTTTTTGTTTGACTGCAATAAGGAGTATAATTATTATGACAACAAAAGAATTATTGATTTCCGATTTTAACGATTCCGTATTTCAAGCTATGTTTAAAAAATATTTTGCCGAGCTTGGAATAAGCGTTAGTGATTGGGAAGGTCTTTTTTCGGAAATGAACACGCAAAATGGCGGGAACTTGGCATATGTTCGCTTATTGGAAAATGAACCTGTGGGATTTATACAGTTTACATTTATTACATTGGAAAATTGGTTTTTTAAGGAGAAGCTTGGCTTTATTAGAGAGTTTTGGGTAGATGAGAAATTCAGAAAACAAGGACACGGAGGAAAATTACTTTCTCTTACTGAGAAATACTTTAAAGACAGCGGTATTCACCGTATAATTTTAACTCCCGATGAAAACGAACAGCAGTTTTATTTTAACCGAGGATATGTTATATGCGAAAATATTGAAGCTGTAAATAATATGGCTGTTGCAGTCAAAGAAATATGAGGGGGTGTTTATTTGAATATTTATTCGATTAAAAACAACATTGAGCTGTGCAAAAGTGTTAAGAAATACTGCAAGGAAAAATGGATCAAGGTATATACACCCTTTTCGGAAAACGCCGATAAAAGCGTAAATTCCCAAAAGCTGCCCCAAACATGGGTCTTAAAGGGAATGGAGGGTGAAAAGGAGATAATCGGTTTTTACCAGCTTATTCAAAATGACAGTTTAACGCTTCATACCCGGCTTTCACCCTTTATTTCAGCACTTTACGTCGATGAAAGAATAAGAGGCTGCGGTTATGGAGAAATGCTGCTTACTCATGCGAAATATGAAGCCGCCGATTTAGGCTTTGAAAAGCTGTATCTGTCAACGGATCATATCGGATATTATGAAAAACACGGATTCAGGGAAATAGGCTTGGATATTTTTTCTTGGGGAGGTCCCACAAAGGTTTATGAAGCATACACGCCTTCAAATATCAGATTTGAGCTTTTTGAACGTGAAAATCCCGTGCCTGATTGGCTGCATATTGAGCTTGAAAAAATGAAATTACGGTTTGCCTGCACAGAAAATATCAACCCTGCCATAATGCTTTGTTGGAAAAAACATCTGACCTTGCCCGCAAGCCGGGAAGCAAAGTGGTTTTCTATTGCCGCCTTTTGTGAAAACAAGCTTGCGGGGTGGGTGAATTTTATGCAAAATCCCGATAATCAGGCGGATTGGCTCATAAGTGATTTGTCGGTTGCTGCGGATTTTCGCCGAAGGGGAATAGCAAGGAAAATGATAGGCAGAGGATTGGATAGAATCCGCTCAAAGATGAACGGGAATGAGATTGTTTATTCACAAATAGAAAATGACAATACTCCTTCCGTTCTTCTTCATAAATCCTTTGGATTTACCGATTTAGGAGAATGCAAGTCCTTTGATAGATTGACTTTCGGAGAAAACGAAACAACCTACTGTCTTAAACTGTAATACAAATTCTAAATTATACAATAGATACACTGCTTTATCAGAATGCAGACAGCTATATTATGCTTGACAAATAGCATATGTAATCAATACAAACTCAGTTTTTCGGAAATTTTTCAAAACTATTGAAATTCTCAGAAAAAAATAGTATAATAAAATTGTAATTTTTACAAAACATCGAAAAATGCAGAAAGAAACGAGGAATTGCGTATGTACAACGATTTGGTAAACACTATAGGTTTTGTAAACGGATACGATCCGGAAGTAGCCGAAGCTATGAATGATGAACTGAAACGTCAAAAAAGAAACTTAGAGCTTATAGCCAGCGAAAACATCGTATCTCCCGCAGTTATGGCGGCTATGGGCAGCGTTCTTACAAACAAATATGCAGAGGGCTATCCGGCAAAGCGTTATTACGGCGGCTGCCAATGTGTGGACGTGGTGGAGAATATTGCAATCGAAAGAGCGAAAAAGCTGTTCGGCTGCAATTTTGCCAATGTTCAGCCCCATTCGGGCGCACAAGCTAATTTGGCGGTATATTTTGCCCTATTAGAGCCGGGCGATACTGTTTTGGGAATGAGCCTTGCCGACGGAGGACACCTTACACACGGTTCTCCCGTCAATATGTCGGGAAAATACTTTAAGTTTATATCTTACGGATTAAACAGTGAAACCGAAATGTTGGATTATGATCAGCTTCAGTGTCTTGCTGAACAGCATAAACCCAAATTGATAGTTGCAGGCGCAAGCGCTTATCCTCGTAAAATAGATTTTGAAAGAATTTCACAAATTGCCAAGAGTGTGAACGCTTATCTTATGGT
>CAZRRT010000011.1:25474-30724 GCA_964602605.1 uncultured Ruminiclostridium sp. | reverse complement strand
GCGCATATTGCGGGACTTGTAGCGGCAGGAGTTCACGCTTCTCCCATTCCCTATGCGGACGTTGTTACCACCACCACTCATAAGACGCTGAGAGGTCCGAGAGGCGGTATGATTCTTTGCAACGACGAAGAAATAGCAAAGAAAATAAATAAGGCTATTTTCCCCGGTACACAAGGCGGTCCTCTTATGCACGTTATCGCCGCAAAGGCGGTTTGCTTAAAGGAAGCTCTCGATCCCTCCTTTAAAGAGTACGGAAAGCAAGTGGTAAGCAACTGCCTGGCACTTGCGGGAGAGCTTATAAAAAGAGGCTTCAGATTGGTTACCGGCGGCACTGACAACCATTTGATGTTAGTGGATCTGCGTCCTTTTAAGGTTACCGGAAAGGAGCTTGAAAAGCGTCTTGACGATGTTTATATCACCGTTAATAAAAACGCAATACCCAACGATCCCGAAAAGCCTTTTGTTACCAGCGGCGTAAGAATAGGAACAGCTGCTGTTACCACAAGAGGACTTAAGGAAGAGGATATGCTTAAAATCGCTGAAAGCATTTATCTTACCGCTTCCGACTTTGAAAATAATAAGGAAAAAGCAAGGGAAATTGTGAACGGAATTTGTTCAAAATATCCCTTGTATGAATAATACTAATCAAAAGCTTTTTAATGTGAAAGGACTTTCAAAATGGCAGAAATAATAGCTGAAAAGGCAAGCAGCATTGTCCTCAATTCAAAACAGCAGGTGGCACCTTTGGGAATAATTGCCGCTCCCGGAGCAAAGGAATTGGGAGATAAGATTAACGGCTATTTGGTTAAATGGTCGGAAAACACACCCTATGCTCAGGATTCATATCTTGTAGACACAGAGTGTCCCAGATTTTCATCAGGCGACGGAAAAGGACTTATCAAAACTTCAATAAGAGGCGACGATATTTTTATTGTTGTTGACGTGGGCAATTACAGCTGCACCTACAAAATGTTCGGCAAAGAAAACTATATGTCCCCGGACGATCATTTTCAGGATTTAAAGCGTATTATTCAGGCTATGGGCGGTAAGGCACATCGTATAAGCGTGATTATGCCTATTCTTTACGGCGGAAGACAGCACAGAAGAAATTACCGTGAATCCCTTGACTGCGCCGTTATGCTTCAAGAGCTTCAGGCTATGGGCGTTTCCAACATAATCACCTTTGACGCACATGACGCAAGAGTATGCAACGCCACTCCTTTAATGGGCTTTGACAATGTTATGCCTTCCTATCAGGTTCTAAAAGCTATGTTCCGTGAGGTAAAGGATTTGGAGGTAACTCCCGACAGCTTTATGGTTGTAAGCCCCGACGAAGGCGCATTAAACCGCAATATGTATTATGCTTCTGTTTTGGGAGTACAAATGGGAATGTTTTATAAGCGCCGTGATTATTCTACCATTGTAAACGGCAGAAATCCTATTGTGGCTCATGAATATTTGGGCAATTCCGTTGAGGATAAAACGGTGTTTATCTCCGACGATATTATTTCCTCGGGAGATTCAATGCTTGATATTGCTTATGAGCTTAAAAAACGCAAAGCAAAAAGAATAATTTCCTATGCCACATATCCTATCTTCACCAACGGACTTGATAAGTTTGACGAGGCTTATAAAAACGGAATGATTGATTATGTATTCGGCACAAATCTTACCTACAGAACCCCCGAATTGCTTTCCCGTCCGTGGTTTAAGGAAGTTGACGTATCAAAATACATAGCTTATTTAATAGCTGCAATAAATCACGATATTTCCACCAGCAAGGTTATAGATCCGCATTTGAAGATTAAATCGCTGCTTAAAAAGTATAACGTTAAAAGTGCGGATAATATTTAATCATTTTTGACAGTTCGTTATTTACAAAAATTGAAAACCCGTCACGTTATATATGTGGCGGGTTTGTTTGAGAAAGTAGGTTTAATATGCCGTTAGCTGATAAAATACGCCCCTCGGAATTAAGTGAAGTATACGGACAAGCCCATATTTTGGGGGAGGGAAAGCCGTTGAAAAACATAATAGAAAGCGGCAGTATTCCCAATATGATTTTTTACGGTCCGTCAGGAGTTGGTAAAACCACTGTAGCAAACATTATTGCGGAAAAAAGCAGTATGGAGCTGCATAAGCTGAACGGCACTTCCGCTTCAACCTCTGATATTAAAGAAATTATAGCTTCAAGAAATACCTTTTCATCTGCAAACGGAATTTTACTTTATTTAGATGAAATTCAGTATTTAAACAAAAAACAACAGCAAAGCCTGTTAGAGTATATTGAAAACGGAGATATAACCCTTATCGCTTCAACTACCGAAAACCCTTATTTTTATGTATACAACGCCATTTTATCCCGCTGCACCGTATTTGAATTTAAAGCATTGTCGCCGAAAGAAGTATTGCCTGCCGTAAAGCGTGGATTTAAGCTTGCAGCAGAGCAGGAGGGAAAGACCATAGAAATTGAAAACGGCGTATATGAACAGATTGCAAAGGGATGCGGCGGAGATGTAAGAAAATCTCTTAATACAGTGGAATTGTGTATGTTAGCCGCCAATGATAATAAAATCACCTGTAATTTGGCAAAGGAACTTGCACAGCGGAGCAATATGCGTTACGACAGGGACGGAGATCAGCATTATGATCTTCTTTCCGCATTTCAAAAGTCTATAAGAGGTTCTGATGAAAACGCAGCACTTCACTATATGGCAAGGTTGCTTGAAGCAGGGGACTTGCCGTCGGTGTGCCGCAGATTATTGGTGGTAGCTTGCGAGGACATAGGTCTTGCATATCCCAACGGCATTGTTGTGGCAAAGGCCTGTGTTGACGCAGCGCTTCAGCTTGGACTTCCCGAAGCTCGTATTCCTTTGGCGGAAGCGGTTGTTTTACTTGCCACTGCGCCTAAATCCAACAGCTCGTATAATGCGATAAACGCAGCCGTTGCCGATGTGCAAAAGGGAATTACAGGTGATTTTCCAAGACAGCTGCAAAATGTTCATTATGACGGGGAAGGGGCAAAGGTAAAGGGACAGCATTATCTCTATCCTCACGATTTTCCCAATCACTATGTCAATCAGCAGTATCTGCCCGACGAGCTTAAAGACACCGTTTATTATAAATTCGGCGACAATAAGCTTGAGCGTGCTGCGGAGGAATACAGGAAAAAAATCAAGGGTTAAGCTTTCTGTTTTATAGTAGAATATCAGAATAATACTATAAACACTGAAAAACGCTAAAAAACAGTTTTAATTATTTTATCTGATTGGGGAGTTGAATAAATCCAGCTGTCAATATGACCGCTGTCGATATAATACTGAAAATCGGAAGATGAATAGCCGCTGTCAAAGGTGTCTACTATAATAAGCTTGATTTTCATTTTTTCGGGAATTATTGCCTTTATAAACACACTTGCATACTGATTGATATGTATGTTTTCTTTTAATTCGGCTAAACCCGCTAAATTGGGAGTTAATTCCACAAATACGCCGTAATCCTCAATACTTCTGATATAGCCTGTTACGGTTTCTCCAACGCAAAAATGGGCGGCATTTTCCTGCCAAGTTCCCAAAAGCTCTTTATGGGAGAGGGATATTTTATTATCCTCCACATTTTTTACAACGGCTTTTATTTTTTGTCCGACAGACATTCTGTTTGAAGGGTGATTTATCCTTGAAACGGATATTGCGTCAATGGGAATAAGCGAAGGAAATCCGCAGCCAATATCAACAAAGCTGCCAAACTGCTCCAAATGAGTTACTTTTGCATTTATTATATCTCCCGGAATAAGCTTTGATATATACTCTTTATAGCAGTCCTCCTGGGCTTTTTTTCTGCTTAGAACAGCAAATTTGCTGCCGTATTGATTGTTGGAAATATTGATGATTTTGAAGCAGACAGCCTTGTTAACTCTTGAAATCAATGCAATATCCTTTGTAGAGCCGTTGTCTATGCCTATTGCGCCTTCAATTCGGGGAATAATGCCTTTCATAAATCCAAAATCAACAATCAAATTGTGATCGCTGTCGCAGACAATACACGGGGCTTCAACAATTTTTCCGCTTAAAATACACTCCTGAAGCCTTTGCTCGGAGGATACCGCCCTCTTGTTTTCATCGGTATTTATCAATTCTCCCTCGGGATAAAATTCTGACATTTTTGTAATCATTCCTTCCTCAGTTTGTGAAATATCCTTAACTCTGCATAATTGGTTTTTGTTAAGTTTATGACAAGTTTATAGGGAATATTCATTTAAAAAGCTTAACATATTGAATTTATAAAATATTTAATAATAAAACCATCATTTTACATAAGCAAAGCCTTTTTAAATATGCCAATTCAATCTGAGTATTAAGCATTTTGGAAAATTTCCGATTATTTACAGCAATTTTTAAAAAAACCCTTGACTTTTTGTACAACACCTGATATAATTAACAAGATTGAGTAGCATCTCAATCTATCCTTGCTCGCACAAAAGTGTGGGCCACAAGTCTATAAGGAGGTATTTATTATGGCAAAACTCGGCGAAAAGTACGAGGCAATGGTTGTTTTCTCTTTGAAAAACGGAGAGGAGCAGGTTCAGAATCTTGTGGCTAAGTTTACCGAGCTTATTAAAGCAAACGGTGAGCTTATCAACATCGATGAATGGGGAAAGAGAAAGTTAGCTTATCCCATTAACTACGAAAACGACGGTTATTATGTAGTTTACAACTTCAGCTCAAAGACTGATTTTCCCGCAGAGTTTGAACGTATTGTCAGCATAACCGACGGCGTTCTCCGCTCTATGGTCGTAATTGCAAAATAAGACAACGGGAGGGCTTGTTCAAATGTATAACAAGGCAATACTCATGGGTCGTATTTGTAACGATCTCGAATTAAAGACAATTCCAAGCGGAGTTAGCGTGTTGTCTTTCCGACTTGCGGTTGACCGTTCTTATCAGGCAAAAGGTGAGGAGAGAAAAGCGGATTTCTTTAACATTGTTGCATGGAGAAGCACCGCTGAATTTATTTCCAAGTATTTTGCCAAGGGAAGAATGATTTTGGTTGAAGGCGAGCTTCAGACCAGACAGTATGTGGATAAAAACGGCAGCACTCAGAATGTTGTAGATCTTGTTGTCAGCTCCGCCCACTTTACCGGCGAGCCGAAAGCTAACGGAGGTTATGGTGGATACAATCCGCCCCCACCCCCACCACCCCCGGGATTTTCAGGAACCGAAAGCAGCGGAGATGTTTCCGTTTCATCGGGAA
>CAZRRT010000011.1:0-25464 GCA_964602605.1 uncultured Ruminiclostridium sp. | reverse complement strand
ACAAGCGATTTTGTAGAAACAGGTTCTGACGATGATTATCCGTTCTGATTTTAATCTGATTTTATAGGAGGAAACAAAAATGGCTGAAAAGCGTGATATGAACAACGATAAAACTGTACGCCCCGTAAAGCGTGCAAGAAAAAAAGTATGTCAATTCTGCGTTGACAGAGCAGAGTATATTGATTATAAGGACGTAGCAAAGCTGAAAAAGTATATGACAGAGCGTTCAAAAATTCTGCCCCGTCGTGTTACAGGCTGCTGCGCATATCATCAGAGAGAGCTTACCACAGCAATTAAAAGAGCAAGACAGGTTGCCCTTGTTCCTTACGTAAGCGATTGATTTTAAGCAATATTTCTGAATTTACAGTATTTTTAACATTTAAGTCCATAGCAGTAGGAAATGCTGCTATGGCTTTTATTTTTATAATAACTACTGTGTAAACCGATAGAATAGAGGAATTAGTCTATAGCTTGATTGACAAACAGTAAAAAATTCATCTGAATTATGATATAGAAACATTAAAAAGTATTTTAATAATAAAAACCACGGCATAGATTTCTCATTGCCGCGGCTTTTTATATTTTGTATATTTATTTAATGATAAGAGGGTTTATAAATGCAGTCTGTCGAAAAAGTCAAATGTTAATTATTTAGTTAACATCTGCTTAATACATTCCGCCCATACCGCCGTCCATACCTGCGGGAGCAGCAGGAGCAGCAGGCTCTTTCTTATCTGCAACAAGGCTTTCGGTGGTGAGTACCATTGCGGCAACCGATGCGGCATTTTGAATAGCAGAACGTGTTACCTTTGCAGGATCTACTATTCCCGCTTCAACCATATCCACATATTCTTCCTTTGCTGCGTCAAAGCCGTAGCCTACTTTTCCGTTTCTTCTGATGCTGTCAATAATTACGCTGCCTTCAAGACCTGCGTTCGCCGCAATCTGACGAACAGGCTCTTCCAATGCACGAAGAACAATCTTTGCACCTGTTTCTTCATCGCCTTCAAGCTTTTCAATCAGCTTTTCAACAGCGGGCATAGCGTTGATAAGAGCAGTTCCGCCGCCTGCAACAATACCTTCTTCAACGGCAGCTTTTGTTGCAGCCAAAGCGTCCTCAATGCGAAGCTTCTTTTCCTTCATTTCAACTTCTGTAGCAGCACCGACTTTAATAACAGCAACGCCGCCTGAAAGCTTTGCAAGTCTTTCCTGAAGCTTTTCCTTGTCAAATTCGCTTGTGGTGGTTTCAAGAGCAGCCTTTATCTGAGCAATTCTCTCCTTGATATTCTTTTTTGCGCCTGCTCCGTCAACAATAGTAGTGTATTCCTTGCTTACTTTAACCTGCTTTGCAGTGCCTAACATATCGATAGTGGTATCTTTAAGCTCAAGTCCCAAATCAGATGTTACAACCTGACCGCCTGTGAGAATGGCAATATCTTGGAGCATTTCTTTTCTTCTGTCGCCGAAGCCGGGAGCTTTTACCGCAACACATACAAATGTGCCTCTCAGCTTGTTGAGAATAATGGTGGAAAGTGCTTCTCCTTCAATATCTTCAGCGATAATAAGCAGCTTTCTGCTTTGCTGAACTACCTGCTCCAACAAAGGAAGAATATCCTGAATATTGGAAATCTTTTTATCGGTAATCAAGATATAGGGTTCGTCAAGCTCGGAAATCATCTTTTCCATATCGGTTGCCATATAAGGGCTGATGTAGCCTCTGTCAAACTGCATACCCTCTACAACCTCGCAGCTTGTTTCCGCTGTCTTGCTTTCTTCAACTGTAATAACGCCGTCGGAGGTAACCTTTTCCATAGCGTCCGCAACAAGCTTTCCAACTACTTCATCACCGCTTGACACAGTTGCAACTCTTGCAATATCTGCGCTTCCCTTAACCTTTTTGGAATGCTTTTTAATTTCGTCAACAGTAATTTCAACCGCTTCCGCAATACCTTTCTTAACTACCATAGGATTTGCGCCCGCAGCAATATTCTTCATACCCTCGCGGATAAGCGCTTGTGCAAGAAGGGTAGCGGTAGTTGTGCCGTCGCCTGCCGCATCGTTGGTTTTTGTGGAAACCTCTTTTACAAGCTGTGCTCCCATATTTTCAAAGGGATCGTCCAATTCGATTTCCTTAGCAATAGTAACGCCGTCGTTTGTAATGAGAGGTGCGCCGTATTTTTTATCGAGAACTACATTTCTGCCCTTAGGTCCAAGGGTGATTTTAACTGTATTCGCAAGCTGGTCAATACCGCTTAAAAGTGCTTTTCTTGCGTCTTCTCCGTAAATAATTTGTTTTGCCATTTCAAATCTTTCCTTTCTGTTTGTTCTGAATTAGTCAACCTTTGCCAAAATGTCGCTTTGACGGAGGATTGTGTATTCAACGCCGTCAATCTTTACCTCTGTGCCGGCGTATTTACTGATTATCACCTTATCTCCTACCTTAACCTCCATAACAACCTTTTCTCCGTCAACAACACCGCCCGGTCCCACAGCTACAACCTCTGCGATTTCAGGCTTTTCTTGGGCAGAGCCGGTAAGGATAATTCCGCCCTTTGTCTTTTCTTCGGCTTCCAACATCTTAATTACTACTCTGTCAGCCAACGGTTTAATTTTCATATATGTGCCTCCTTAAATAAATATAAATGACTTTTTTTATAAAATTTAGCACTCTTGCTCTATGAGTGCTAATTACTATTTTATACATTTTATAGAAAAAATCAAGTGCTTTTTTGTCAAAAATTTATTTTTTATCATTTTGCACATATTATAAAATGTAATAATTAAAATTTATAGCAATTATTAACATATAAGAATATTTTTGTATTTCTTATAAATGTAACAATATATTTTACCGAAATTTAATCATTTGTGTATATTTAACAGTTGATATTTTTAATGATGCAAATTATTAAAATATTTAATGGAGATTATATATTATATTTTTTAACATTTAACGTTATAATTATTTATATTGTATAAAAACATATATTTTATCATTTAAATGATTGAATTTGAATTGTTAATATTTAACTAATATAATAGATGATAGAATTTTAAGCATAAAAAGCGAAAGGATACGGTTATGGAACGTACTTCAAACAAAAAAATATTGAAATTAGTTACAGTAGGCTTAATGGCGGCGTTGGTTTTTGTTGGAAATTATCTTTCCTTCCCAATTCCCAACGGATTATTGGTAACAAGAATACATTTGGGAAATTCAATGTGCCTTTTGGCGGGCCTTCTTTTTTGCAGCAGCACGGGAGGCTTGTCCAGCGGAATAGGCGCAGCGTTATATGATTTATTGACGCCAGCTTATGTTCTTTCCGCTCCTTATACCTTTGTTTCCAAATTTGCTATGGGATTTGTAGCGGGAAAGCTTAACAGACAAAACAAGGACGGCAAAATTCCTGTTTCAACCACTGTTATTGCAGCAATTTTCGGACAATTAACATATATTGTGCTTTATTTAATAAAATCCTTCTTTACCGTTCTTATTGTCGGCGGAACAGTCGAAGCCGCATGGACGGCTGTTGGAACAAACGCTGTAACTTCTTCTGTAAATGCGGTGCTTGCAATTATAATTTCAGTCCCTTTATATGTTGCTTTGAGAGCCGCATTGTCAAAAACTCCCATTAAGCCGCTTATTAACGAAAAAACCGAAAGCAAGGGATATTTTAACCCTGTTACAGTCAGTCTTATTGCCTTTGCTTTTGTGACGGTTACAGTATATACAATAAACTTATCCGCCCAAACAAAGTTAGAGAAAAAAGCCGCTGAAGAAAAGATTCAGTTAGAGGGAAGATTAGACGATTACGAAAACAAACTGAACAATTTGTATGAGCAGTTGGGTATTGAGATTCCGTCCCAAACAACTTCACAAGAATAATTATTGTACTGTCTGACTTGCTGTATTTGTGCTTGTCTGAAAGCTTCCGCACAATTTCTGTTTTTATTGAATAATCCGTAAATTGGCATTGAGATTTTGTCACAAACAGCTTTACAAAAATAATTATTATACCGTTGGGCTTGTGTTATTCAAGCTTGACGGTATTTTTTTATCTGTATGGAAATTTTTTACTTCATTAGATAAAATCAGCATAGAAGGAAGATTCGGTATTGCCATAAGTCCGTTAAGCAGATCCGAAAGCTCCCATACGATTTCTATTTTCATTGTAGCTCCAATAAACGCCGTTAAAGCAAACAAAATAAGGAACAGCTTTTTTCCTTTTCCTCCAGTAAGATATTCCAATGAATTAGAACCGTAAACCGACCAGCCCGCAGCGGTGGTTAACGCAAAGAAGCTTATGCAAACGGCGATAAATGCTGATGAATAAATGCCGAAAAGACCGCTAAAAGCATTTATTGCGTTTGTTATTCCGTCGGTTGCGGTTTTATCCGCTCCTGTTATTAAAATGGTAATTGCCGTTAAGCTGCACATTACTATTGTGTCAAAAAACACCTGCAGCATTGCCCACATTCCTTGCTTTTGCGGATTTTCCGAACAAGTGGCGGAATTCATCATAACGCTGCTTCCCAAGCCTGCTTCGTTGGAAAAAATACCTCGCCTTATTCCCCAGCTCATACTTTTCATCATTGCCGAGCCTAACAATCCGCCGGAAACCGCTCTGAAATCAAAGGCTTGAGTGATTATGCTTAATAATACCGAGGGAAGAGAACCGATGTTCATAAAAATAACACCAATGCAGCCTAAAACATAAATTATCGAGATGACGGGGATTATCTTTTCGGTTATCCTTCCGAAAAATCTGATACCGCCGAATATAAGCCACATCAGCAATATTACGCAAATCAAACCGATTATGGAAGTATTTATTCCAAAAGCGGCGTTAAGGGATTGGGACATAGCGTTTATTTGCGTCATATTGCCTATTCCTATGCTGGCGCAAAGGCAGAATAAGGCATACAGCTTGCCTGCTTTTTTTGAACCGAAAGCGGCGGAAATATAATGAAACGCTCCTCCGAACCAGCTGCCGTCCTCTCTTTTTATACGATATTTCATTCCCAGATAATTTTCTCCGTAACAGGTTGCCATACCCAAAAAAGCGGAAACAAGCATCCAAAAAACAGCCCCTGCTCCTCCAATAGCCACAGCAGAGCCTATTGCCACAATATTCCCCGTTCCTAAGGTTGTGGCCAATGCGGAGGTTAAGGTTTGAATGGGGGAAAGATTTTTGCTGTCGCTTTTTTCTTTAGTTTTGCAAAAAAGAGTGCTTGAGAATATGTATTTTAATTGGGTTAACTGTCCGAATTTCAGTTTAACGGAAAATACAACTCCCACCAAAAGATATATTATCAGCATTGGAGCTCCCCATATAACATTGTCATTTAACCATTTAATCACTTTTTTAGTCCTTTCCCAAATGTAAAATTACTGCTTGTCATTATATATGCTTGAAAAACTGTAAAAATGTTGTAAAAGATCAGATATGAACAGCTTGACGAAAAACCGACCAACAAAAGGCTGTTGACAAGCTGTGCAATACTTTCGGTTATTGCCGTAAATTCCAATAAGCTTTACAAAGATTTTACAAAACAAGGATTACAAATTTAATATTTCGGAATTATAATAAAGCTGCAAACAAAAAAACAAATTAAAAACGAGGTACATTATGAAAACAAAAAGAATTTTATCGGTAATCCTTGCGGCTGCTTTAGCAGTGACTTTTGCAGGCTGTAACACTGAAACGGCGAACAATCCCAAACCCGCAGAAAACTCCGCCAAATTCAAGAACGAGAGCGAAATAGGCGTAATTACAAGAGAGGAAGGCTCGGGTACACGCTCTGCGTTTATTGAACTTTTTGGCATAGAGCAGAAAAATGAAAACGGTGATAAAATAGACCGCACCATAGACAGTGCGGTAGTGGCAAATCAAACCTCCGTAATGATGACGACGGTTGCGGGAGATTTGTATTCAATCGGCTACATATCCTTAGGTTCATTGAACAATACTGTAAAAGCCGTAAAAATAGATGGTGCAGACGCTACCGCTGACAATATCAAAAACGGTTCTTACAAAATCTCTCGTCCCTTTAACATTATTACTAAAGGTAATTTAGATGAGGTTTCTCAGGATTTTGCAGACTTTATACTAAGTGCAGACGGACAAAAGGTCATTGCTGACAACGGTTACATTTCCGTTTCCGAAAATGGGGAATACAGCGGCTCTGCCAAAGGAAAAATCGTAATTGAAGGCTCCAGCTCCGTAACTCCCGTAATGGAAAAGCTTAAAGAGGCATACATTAAGAAAAATCCCGACGTAACAATAGAGATTCAGCAGTCGGACAGCTCGTCGGGAATTACAAGCGCTATCCAAGGTACTTGCAGCATCGGAATGTCAAGCCGTGATCTGAAAGACAGCGAAAAAGAAAAAGGTGCGCAGTCAACCGTAATCGCAACTGACGGAGTGGCTGTCATCATAAATAAGGACAATCCCACAGACAATCTCACAAGCGAACAGGTGAAAAGCATCTTTATGGGCGAAGCTATAAAATGGAGCGATTTAAATGGTTAAGGAACGTATAATGAAAGCGGTTTTTCTGCTGACTGCCTGTGTTTCCATAGCCGCTGTCGTACTGATTTGCCTGTTTTTATTCGCAAGGGGTATACCTGCCATTTCAGAAATCGGATTTATTAAATTCATTTTTGGTACAAAATGGAAACCCACAAACAATGTTTTCGGAATCCTTCCAATGATAATAGGCTCGTTGTACGTCACGGCAGGCGCAGTTATAATCGGTACGCCCATAGGAATTTTAACCGCTGTGTTTTTGGCAAGATTTTGTCCCGATTGGCTGTATAAAATTATAAAGCCTGCGGTAAATCTAATGGCGGGAATACCCTCGGTGGTATACGGATTTTTCGGACTGACTGTGCTTGTGCCGTTGGTGAGAAATCTGTTCGGAGGGCGTGGACTTAGCGTCTTAACGGCGTCCATATTGCTTGGAATAATGATTTTGCCCACTATTATAAATGTGTCCGAATCGGCTATACGAGCTGTTCCCGAGAATTATTACGAGGGCGGCTTGGCGCTTGGCGCAGCTCATGAAAGAAGTGTTTTCTTTATCATTTTGCCTGCTGCAAAAAGCGGTATTTTTGCAGGCGTGATTTTGGGAGTCGGTCGTGCGGTGGGCGAAACTATGGCAATAATTATGGTGGCGGGAAATCAGCCCATATTCCCAAAAGCGATTACCGAAGGCGTTCGCACTCTTACAACAAATATCGTTCTGGAAATGGGATATGCGGCGGATTTGCATTTAGGCGCACTGATTGGAACAGCGGTTGTGCTTTTCGTGTTCATTTTGATTATAAATCTGTCTTTTTCAATTATTAAAAGGAGAAGCAAATGAAAAGGTTTAAATTCCCGAAAAACGATGTTAAATCGGCGCTGCTGTTCCTTGCGGTAAGCTTAGCGGCTGCGGTAACGCTGTTTTCCTTGCTTTTCATTATAGTATACATTTTAATTAAAGGAATACCCAATTTGTCCTTTGAATTATTTGCTTGGGAATACAATTCCGAAAATGTTTCCTGCCTGCCTGCGCTGATTAACACAATTTATATGACAGTTCTTGCGCTGTTTTTTGCTGTTCCTGTTGGAATAGGCTCGGCAGTTTATCTTGTGGAATATGCAAAGCGGGGAAACAAATTGGTAAGCGTTGTCGGAATTGCCGCAGAAACGCTTTCGGGCATTCCATCAATAGTTTACGGTCTGTTCGGCTCAATATTTTTTGTGAATTTCTGTGGTCTTGGAAAGTCGCTGTTAGCAGGTGCGCTGACCCTTTCGGTTATTATTTTGCCGCTGATTATGAGGACTACTCAAGAGGCTTTGACAGCAGTACCCGACAGCTATCGGGAGGGAAGCTTCGGTTTGGGAGCGGGAAAGCTGCGCACTGTATTTAAAGTTATTTTACCCTCTGCAATTCCTGGAATTTTATCGGGAGTTATTTTGGGAATAGGCAGAATAGTCGGTGAAAGCGCTGCGCTTATCTTTACGGCGGGTACGGTTGCAAAGGCGGCGGCGTCCTTTGGAGATTCCGCCAGAACGCTTTCCGTACATATGTACGCACTGTCAAGCGAGGGCTTGTACATAGATCAAAGCTATGCTACAGCAGTTGTATTGCTTATTGTGGTAATAGTAATCAACGGGCTTTCGGAATTTTTGGCAAAAAAACTCGGCAAAAAGCTTGGAGGTAAAAATGAGCAAAATTAAGGTTGAAAATCTTGATCTGTACTATGGAAAATTTCAAGCCCTGAAAAAAATAAATTTGGAAATACAAAAGGGTGAAATCACCGCATTTATTGGTCCTTCAGGCTGCGGAAAGTCCACACTGCTTAAAACCCTTAACCGAATGAATGATTTGGTTGAGGATTGTAAAATAGTGGGTAAGGTTTTGTTAGATGACGAGGATATTTACGGCACTATGGACGTAAATATGCTCCGAAAGCGTGTGGGAATGGTTTTTCAAAAGCCAAATCCATTTCCTATGAGCGTATATGACAACATAGCCTTCGGACCTCGCACTCACGGAATAAAATCAAAGCTAAAGCTTGACGAAATAGTGGAAAACGCTTTAAGAAGTGCGGCGATTTGGGACGAAGTCAAAGACAGGCTGAATAAATCCGCATTGGGAATGTCGGGCGGTCAGCAGCAAAGATTGTGTATTGCAAGGGCGTTAGCCGTTCAGCCCGAGGTGCTTTTAATGGACGAACCCACTTCTGCCCTTGATCCCATTTCCACCTCCCATATTGAAGAACTAACTATGAGATTAAAGGATAAGTACACTATTGTAATAGTAACCCACAATATGCAGCAGGCTGTGAGAATTTCCGACAAAACAGCGTTTTTTCTGCTTGGCGAAATGGTGGAATACGGCGGCACGGAAAAGATCTTTTCTATGCCTGAAGACAAGCGTACCGAAGAATACATAACGGGAAGATTCGGGTAAAATTTTTATATTAACTGTCGCTATATCTTTTTGGTAAAAATTTCAAAAAATTGAAAGGTAAATTTATGAGAAATTTATTTGACGAACAATTAGAGGATTTGCACCGCCGCTTAATATCTATGGGAGCAATGTGCGAGCAAGCTATCGCCGTGTCGGCAAAATCTTTAAGCGAGGGCAATATGGCGCTTGCAAAAAAAGTATCGGAAATAACATCGGAAATTGATGAAAAAGAACGTGAAATTGAAAATTTATGTATGAAGCTTTTGCTGCGCCAGCAGCCTATTGCATCTGATTTACGAACGGTTTCATCAGCACTTAAAATGGTGACGGATATGGAGCGCATAGGCGACAACTCAGGCGATATTGCGGAAGTGGCTTCAATGGGAAATGTTTTTCAAAAGGGCGATGTGCTTAAAATAAGCGAAATGGCGAGGGCGGTCATTAAAATGGTAACGGAAAGCATTGACGCTTTTGTAAAACACGATGTAAAGTTAGCAGACGAGATTATAGAGTATGACGATGTGGTGGACGGATATTTTAACGAAATAAAAACTCGGCTTATCGAATATTTGAAAACTCCTAATGCAGACGGAGAATATGCTTTGGATCTGCTGATGATTGCAAAATATTTTGAGCGCATAGGCGACCATGCGGTTAATATTGCCAAATGGGTTTTATTTTCGATTACGGGAGAAATGACTTGAATTTTTCTGCCGAATGTGCTATAACTATTGTGGGTGATAAAAATGATTTATGTTGTTGAGGACGATGAGTCTATTCGCAATTTAATGCTTTATGCGCTTAATTCATCAGGCTATGAAACCTGCGGATTTAATTGCGGAAGAGAATTGTTTGAGGCTTTGCAAAAAGAAAAGCCACAGCTTATTATGTTGGATATTATGCTGCCTGAAACAGACGGAATCGAAATTTTAAAGCAGCTGCGTTCAAATTATAAAACATCTGAAATTCCTATAATAATGGCGACAGCCAAGAGTACGGAATTTGACAAGGTCACGGGTTTGGATTTGGGGGCAGACGATTATATATCCAAGCCCTTTGGAATGATGGAGATGATCTCCCGTGTAAAAGCTGTTCTGCGCAGAACCGAAAAGACCGTTCCAAATGTAATAAGCATAGGCAATCTTGAGATAAATTTAAGAGAACACTTTGTTATCTCAAACGGAGAAATAGCAGAGCTTACTCTTAAAGAGTTTGATTTATTGCGGCTTTTCGCTGAAAATCCCGGTATGGTTTTTTCCCGTGAGCAGCTTATTCAAAGCGTTTGGGGAAGTGATTTTGTAGGTGAGAGTCGAACTGTTGACGTACACATCGGAACTCTTCGGGCAAAGCTTGGAAACTGCGGCGAATATATTGAAACCGTGCGAGGCTTAGGCTATAAAATGAGGATTATTGTATGACAAAGCGAATTTTTAAATCAATATTTTTAGCGGCGGCGGGGGTTTTTTTGGCTGCGACGGTATTGTTTTTATTTGTACTTTACGATTATTTTTCGGGAGTAAATAAATCCCAATTACGCACAGATACAGAGCTTGCGGCGGAAGCGGTATCTATTGAGGGTGAAAAGTTTTTTGATAATTTTAAATCGGGAGATTTCAGATTTACTTTAATATCCGCTGACGGCAAGGTGCTTTTCGATACCGAAACAGATGCGAATAGTATGGAAAATCATTCGGAGCGTGAAGAATTCATTAAAGCGGTAAACGAGGGTTACGGCGAAAGCTCACGTTATTCGGCAACGCTTACGGAACGTTATTTTTATTTTGCAAAAAAGCTGCCAAATGGAGATGTACTGCGGCTGTCGGTGGTACAGAATTCGTTGTTAACGCTTTTTTTGGGTATGGGAAGTCAGGTTTGTTTTATTTTGGCGATTGCGGCTGTTTTGTCGGCAGTGCTTGCGTCAAGGCTGTCTAAGCGCATTGTAAAACCATTGTCGGAGCTTAATCTTGACGAACCAACAAGCAATGATTGTTACGACGAGCTGAATCCGCTGCTTAAAAAAATCGAAAGTCAGCAAAAGAAAATAATAAAGCAGCGAGAGGAATTGTCCCGCAAAAAAACTGAATTTGAAGCAATTACAAACAATATGAGCGAAGGACTTGTTTTGCTGAATTCCAACAACGAAATAATCAGCGCAAATTGCTCCGCAGCACGGATTTTAAAGCTTGAAAATTATGAAACGCCAAGCGATTTTTTGTACAGGCTGGGATTGCAAAACACAAATTGTTCCCCAAAAATTCTTGAATTAGACGGCAAAAAATATCAGCTGAATACTACCCCCATTAAATCGGGCGAGGATAATATGGGTGCGGTTTTGCTGCTGCTTGACGTAACCGAAAGGGAACAGCGTGAACAAATGCGCCGAGAATTTACCGCAAACGTCAGCCACGAGCTTAAAACCCCGCTGCAAACCATTTCGGGAGCGTCGGAGCTTTTGAAAAACGGTATTGTTAAGCCTCAGGATATACCCGAATTTTCCGAAAAAATATATTCTCAGGCGCAGCGTCTAATATGTTTAATTGAAGATATTATTAAATTGTCCTGCTTGGACGAGGGTATGGCGGATACCAAGCTTGAAAATGTGGATTTATTTGCGTTATCCGGGGAGGTTATTAAATCTCTTGAAGCAGCTGCCGAGGCTGTTGACGTAACGGTAAAATTAAATGGGGAAAATGCGGTTATAAAGGGAATACCAACTCTTGTACACACAATAATTTACAACCTTTGCGACAATGCAATAAAATATAACCACAAAGGCGGCAGTGTTTGCGTTACAGTAAAAAACACAGATAATTCGGTTTTATTAACAGTTTCGGATACGGGAATAGGTATTCCGCCAGAATGTATACAGCGTGTTTTTGAAAGGTTTTACCGAGTTGATAAAAGCCGTTCAAGAGAGATTGGCGGTACGGGATTGGGACTTTCAATAGTAAAGCACGCCGCAAAAATTCTTGGTGCTGAAATATCTATTGACAGCGTTTCGGATAAAGGAACTGATGTTAAAGTGATCTTTGCTGAATAATATATGAAAAAATAAAAAAGGTGTTGGGTTTTAAATCCTGACACCTTTTAAAATCTCTTATATTATGTTTTAGGCTTGACAGTTTTAAGGCAGAATGCGCAATGACCGTATTTAGAATTCCATAGCATACTTATTTCCGGGTGCTGCTTATTAAATTCGGATTTAAAGGCCTTCTTGTCTACTATGCCTTCATTTATCACCTTAACTTTATCTTTTGCGTAATCAAAAATAAAATTTGCCAAAAAGTCCTGAGCCAATTCCTTGAACATAGCCATTGAAAATTCGTCGATAACCGTCAGCTTGCTGCCTGACATATTGCTTAATGTTTCAAGAATAAGGGAGCGCTCCATAATAACGGCGCAGCGATAAATATTTTTGCTTTCACCTTTGCATACAAGGTAATAATACATACAGGTTCCAACATCGTAAGCGTCATAATAAAGATTTTCGGGAACGATTTTAACCTGAAACATTGTTTTCATATACTGTTCGGCACGGTTTTTTAAAGCAGTATGTAAATCCTCGTTTATATCTATAGTCCATTTGCTGGGCAGCTTTCCCACAATAGCCTGATCCTCAAGCATAATGTGGGAGGTAAGCCATGCAGCGCATACGCCTACAAAACGTTCCACGGATTCGGAAGAAAAATCAGCGTCAATCATATCCTTTTCAAGGGCGGGGATAGTTATTTCTCTCATATCCGTATGTATCTGTCTGTGAGTTTCATATCCGCCGTAACCGATTTTAAGCTGATACGCCTCTTCTTGGGCAAAGTGTTCTATTGCATACCGCTTTAAATACTTGACGGCTTCTATACAGGTAATTTTGTTCTTTTCATAATCTCCTGTAATAAGATTTTTTAAAAGCCTTCGTACTATTGAAAAAAGCTTTTGATGAGCGGCATCCACTTCTTCTACTCCGATACAGTATTGATCCTTCCACTGAAACAATTCGTCAACGTTTATCTGTCGATTAATCATAATGTCCCACCTCGTGCAATAATTATTTTCAGCATCAGCAATTTTTTGTGCTTTCTGATAAATTTGATACGGTAACTATTTTAAATTTATAGCTTGTCAAATAATATTATTTAAATTATATTACTAAACAAATATATTGTCAACTATAATATATTACAAAAAAGAAATAAAAAATTGTACTTAAAAAATATTTTGGATTTAATAATTTATTTTTTTATTAGGCTTTATTTTTTTAAAAAAAAGTGCTATAATAAAAACAGCAAAAATTATTTAATGCAGCAGAAAGGGTAAAACTATGGATATTACAAAAGACATTATTTATGTGGGAGTCAACGATCATAAGGTTGATTTGTTTGAGGGACAATATACTGTACCCAACGGAATGGCATATAACTCATATGTCATTCTTGACGACAAAATTGCTGTTATGGACACAGTTGACGCTCATTTCACTCACGAATGGTTAGATAACGTGCAAAACGCATTAAACGGCAGAAAACCCGATTACTTAGTGGTTCAGCATATGGAGCCAGATCATTCCGCAAATATTGTTAATTTCTTAAAAACTTATGAAAACGCAACAGTTGTTTCAAGTGCAAAGTCTTTTGCTATGATGAAGCAGTTTTTCGGCAGTGAGTTTGAAGACAAAAGAATTGTGGTGGCTGAGGGGGACAGCCTAAATTTAGGCAGGCACGTTCTTAATTTTGTGGCTGCGCCGATGGTTCATTGGCCCGAGGTAATTGTTACTTATGACAGCTATGATAAGGTTTTGTTTTCCGCAGACGGTTTCGGAAAATTCGGCGCATTGGACGTTGACGAGGATTGGGCATGCGAGGCAAGACGTTACTATATCGGCATAGTCGGAAAATACGGTGCTCAGGTTCAAGCACTGCTTAAAAAAGCGGCAGGCTTGGATATTCAAACTATTTGCCCTCTTCACGGTCCTGTTTTAAAGGAGAATTTGGGATATTATATAAATCTATACAACACTTGGTCGTCTTACGAGCCTGAAAGCGAAGGAGTAATGATTGCCTACACCTCCGTTTACGGACACACAAAGATTGCCGTTGAAAAATTGGCTGAAAAGCTGCGTTCCAACGGCTGCCCCAAGGTTGTAACAACGGATCTTGCCCGTGAGGATATGGCGGAGGCTGTTGAGGACGCATTCCGCTATAACAAGCTTGTTTTGGCAACTACCACCTATAATGCGGGAATATTCCCATTTATGAGAGAGTTTATAGAGCATTTGACCGAAAGAAACTTCCAAAACCGCACTGTTGCATTTATTGAAAACGGTTCATGGGCGCCTCTTGCCGCAAAGACTATGAAAAATATGTTAGAAGGCTGCAAAAAGCTGACCTTTGTTGATCCTGTTGTTACAATTAAATCTGCTTTAAGCGACGAAAGCAAGACAAAATTGGATCAGTTGGCGGAGGCTTTAAGCACCGATTATTTGGCAAGAAAGGGCGATACCGCCAATAAAAACGACTTAAAGGCAATGTTTAACATAGGCTACGGCTTATATGTGGTAACCTGCAACGACGGCAAAAAGGACAACGGACTTATTGTAAACACTATATCTCAGGTTACCACCACTCCCAACCGAGTTACCGTAACCATTAACAAAGACAACTACTCTCACCACGTAATCAAGCAAAGCGGCATTTTAAATGTAAACTGTCTGTCCCAGGACGCACCCTTCTCCGTATTTCAGCGTTTTGGCTTTCACAGCGGCAGAAGCGTTGACAAGTTTGCGGGAGAAGAGGTATTGCGTTCCGACAACGGCTTGATATTCCTCTCCAAGTATATCAACTCCTTTATGTCTTTAAAGGTAGAGCAGTATGTGGATTTAGGCACACACGGAATGTTTATCTGCTCTGTTACCGAATGCAGAGTTATTTCCAACACCGAAACAATGACATACACGTATTATCAGAAAAATGTTAAGCCCAAGCCTGAAACAAAAGGTAAAAAAGGCTTTGTATGCAAGATATGCGGTTATATTTACGAGGGCGACGAATTGCCGGAGGATTTTGTATGTCCTTTATGCAAGCATGGAGCGGCGGATTTTGAGCCTATACAGTGACGATTTTTTAATGATTAAAAATGGGACTGCTTTTTAAAGGGCAGTCCTTTTTTAACAACAAAATAACAGTTATTGACATTTAATACAATAAATAGTATAATATATTTAAGCAGAATAAGGAGAATTGCTATGAGCTGGATAATAAACGAATTTATTTCCTCAATTTTGGTTGTAGTGTTCGGCGGTATAACTATATGGTGCTTTTCCTCAAAAGCTCCGGTTAACTTTTGGGCGGGGGATAATGTTAAGCCCGAGGAAATAAGCGATATAAAGGCTTATAACTGCAGCAACGGTATTCTATGGGGTATTTTTACCCTTCCTCACGTTATTTCACTTGCGGTAATTCCCATAAATACGTTTACGGCAGTAATTATTCAAGCAATAGGCATAGTGATTGGAATACCTTTGATTGTAATTGCTTATAATAAAATAGAAAAAAAGTATAGAAATAAAGGAAAAATAAAAGAATAATGAAACTTATAGCAATAGTTGGACGTCCCAACGTGGGCAAGTCTACGCTTTTCAACAAGCTTATCGGGCAGCGAATGAGCATTGTAGACGATACGCCGGGGGTTACACGGGACAGAATATACGCAAAGGGCGAATGGCTTGATAAAGAGTTTATGTTAGTGGATACGGGGGGAATTGAGCCTGATTCAAAGGACGTCATTCTCTCTCAAATGCGTGAACAGGCGCAGCTTGCCATTGACAGCGCAGACGCCATAATTTTTGTTACCGACGTAAAATCGGGGGTTACAGCTTCCGATGAAACAGTGGCGCAAATGCTGCAAAAAAGCGGAAAGCCCATAGTATTATGCGTTAATAAGTGCGACAGCTTAGGAGGAGATCCCCCTGAGATATACGAATTTTATAATTTGGGCTTAGGCGATCCTATCGGAGTATCTTCCGTACACGGACACGGAACAGGGGACTTGCTTGACGCTGTTTTTGAAAAAATTCCCGATGAAGGCAGCGATGAAACCGACGACGATACATTAAAGGTTGCCGTTATCGGAAAGCCCAATGCAGGTAAATCCTCATTGATAAACAAAATCACAGGGGAAAACCGTATGATAGTTTCCGATATAGCGGGAACAACAAGAGATGCGGTAGATACTTTAGTGACGAAAGACGATAAAAAATATCTGTTTATCGATACGGCGGGAATACGCAGAAAATCCAAGGTAAACGACAATTTGGAAAAATACAGCGTTTTAAGAGCCTATATGGCGGTAGACAGAGCAGACGTTTGCGTAATTATGATAGACGCCGAGGAAGGCTTTACCGAGCAGGACAGCAAGATTGCTGGCTATGCGCATGAACAAGGAAAAGCGTCTGTTGTGGCAGTGAATAAATGGGACGCAATAGAAAAAGACGGAAAAACTATGCAGGAGTTTACAAAAAAGTTGGAGTTTGATTTCAGCTTTATGTCTTATGTGCCTTTTGTATTCATATCAGCCAAGACGGGGCAAAGGATAGACAAGCTGTTTGAGCTTATCGACTATACCTCCGAGCAAAATGCAAGAAGAATATCCACAGGCAAGCTTAACGATTTGCTGTCATATGCCGCCGCAAGAGTTCAGCCGCCTTCGGACAAAGGCAAGCGGCTTAAAGTTTATTATATAACGCAAGCCTCCACCAAGCCACCTACTTTCATATGCTTTTGCAATAATAAAGAATTGTTTCATTTTTCCTATCAGCGTTATATAGAAAATCAAATCCGAGAGGCTTTCGGGCTTGACGGCACTCCTATAAGGCTTTTAATCAGAGAACGGGGAGAAAATTCATAAAAAAGGGAATTAAAGCTAATGATAGTTGTTTGCTTTTTGATTACGGCGATAGTTCCGTATTTGCTTTGCGGAATAAACAGCGCCATAATAGTCACAAAGATAAAAACGGGAAAAGACATACGCACTATGGGAAGCGGCAATGCGGGACTTACCAACACCTTGAGGACGCAGGGCAAGCTTGCTGCGCTTTTTGTGCTTATCGGCGACGTGGCAAAGGGCGTTTTGTCGGTTATTCTTGTAAGTCTTTCTTTTAAGCTGTTTTGCGGAATTGATCCCAGAGCCGCTTGCAGTCCATACGAGTGGGTTTTATACGCAGCGGGAACATCTGCCATTTTAGGACACGTTTTTCCCATATACTACGGCTTTAAAGGCGGAAAAGGGGTTTTGGTAACTTGTGCGGTGCTTTTGGCGATAGATTGGCTTCCCGCAGTTATTTTGCTGTCTATTTTCGGAGTAATTGTTGCGATAACAAAATATGTTTCCTTGGGTTCTTGCATATCAGGCTCGTTATATCCGTTTACAGTGCTTTTGTTCAGCATTATAGAAAAAAGTCCCTGTCCGTGGCTTAACTTTTTGTTCAGCGGATTTATGGCGCTTACTATTGTTTTTATGCACAGAGAGAACATTAAAAGATTAAAAAATCACACTGAAAAGAAAATCGGACAAAAAAGCAAATAATACATAAAAATATAAAGGAAAAAACAAATGGCAGATATAACAATATTGGGCTGCGGCTTCGGCACTGCTTTGGCGGTTATGTTAAACGCAAACGGACATAATGTTACCGCTTGGTCTAAATACCCGCAGGAAATTGAAACCATAATAAAGGACAGGGAGCAAAAAAAGCTTTTGCCGGGCGTGAAAATTCCCGAAAGCATACGTTTCACCTCCGACGCTTCCTGCGTAAAAGACGCAGATATAATAATAGTTGCTATTCCCTCAAAATACGTTAGGGACGGAGTTTCAAGAATCGCTCCTTATGTCAGTCCAAAAAGCGTTATTTTAAATGTGGGAAAAGGCTTGGAGGAAAATACCTACAATCGCTTGTCAAAAGTGATTTCAGAAGAGCTTCCCAATAATCCCGTTGTAGTTATGGCAGGTCCTTGTCACGCAGAAGAAGTGGGAAGGGGAGTGCCTACCAATGTGGTGGTAGCCAGCAAATGGCCAGAAAAGGCAGCTTATATTCAGGAAACCTTAATGAATTCCACTTTCAGAATATATGTTAATGACGATGTGATAGGCTGCGAGGTAGCTCCCGCATTAAAAAACCCTATCGCCCTTTCCTGCGGTATTGTGGAAGGAATGGGACTTGGGGACAATACTCTTGCCGCTCTTATGACAAGAGGACTTACGGAGATAACAAGATTGGGCGTAGCTATGGGGGCAAAGTGGGAAACCTTTACAGGACTTGCGGGAGTGGGTGATTTAATTGTAACCTGCACTTCTATGCACTCCCGTAATCATAGGGCAGGACTGATGATAGGGCAGGGAATTGACGTTAATACCGCCATTGAAACAGTGGGAACTGTGGAAGGCTATGTTTGCTGCAAAATTGTTCATTCCCTTTCCGCCGAAATGGGAGTCCAAACGCCTATTATCGAACAGCTTTATAAAATATGCTTTGAGGGCTGCAACCCACTCGAAAGTGTTAATTATCTTATGAACAGACCTAAAAAGAACGAAAAAGAGCCTTTTTGGAATTAAGAGCGTGCTATTTAAGATTATAATTTAGTAAACCTCTAAAAACCCTTTATGATGAAAAATGCAATGTTATAAAAAATTTTTGAATGTGCATTTAACAAAATTGAGGCTTTTAGAGGTTATTTTAAATTTTATTATCTTGCAATTTAGCGTTCGGACTTCATTTCTTTAAAAAACAGCATTGAAAAGAGCATAATAACCGATGTGCCTGCTAAAATTTGTATCGGAAACCAAATTACCGCATTTTCGGGAATTAACAGAGAAAGAATTCCTATCGCTCCCGCAGGCGGAATGTACATTTTAAACGCTTTCATAAGTGCAATTACACATAAAATTATAAGAATCGAGGCGGCAAAAAGCGGCAGAATTTTAAGTCTTATGCAGAGTATGTAACGAATTGCCGCACCTAAAAATCCGCATAAAAATATTAAAGCAACCGCTTTAAAGGGCTTGTTTCTTGCCTTAGACTGCGGGTTAGAGAACTCTGTAAAGGCTACCAAAAGCGGCGGAGCAACCGCAAATTTAAAATCAAAGGCAAGTGCGGGAATAATTATCGCACAGCCTAAGATTGTACGTAGAATTAAATTTTTGTAAACCGTTAAATTAGGTTTTGGCAACGGTGAAAAGTCGTTCTTATCCACAAATTTTATTTTTTCAAGGATAATTCTGCATAGTATAATCAGTGCGGTTAAAACCGAAGCTGAAATTAAATAAACAGGGGTTTTTGTTTGAAGCATTACAGGTAAAACCGCCGCACTTATCATAGGAGCAAATGAGGTTTTTGAGTTAACAAGCAGAATTTGCGCTAAAATAAACGCCGCTGTCATTTGCGCCCAAATTGGCAGGGGCAGGTATTTTACGATTGCAACGCCTAAAACAGCGCAAATACATATATAAATCAAAATTCGCAGCTTTGAAGTATTCCAAGAAAATTTTGGCACAATTAGCGCACCAACTGCTATTGCGGCTATTTCAGGAAAAATAATTTCACTTTCGCCGAGAAATTCCGCTGCGGCAGTCATTAGTCCTACTAAAATCACTGAGAAAAAAACAGGTAAAAATCTTTTCATTTCGTTACTCACATAAATTATTTTATAACTATCACCTTAACTCGGAAAGCGTTAAAACCTACACTCAGGGCTGCTTACACAAGCAAAAGGTAAACACTCAAATAGATTTTCGTGAAAAGTGTCTGTTAAAATGATAGCAGAGTTTATCAGGATAAAACTGAATATATGTTCACTTGAATGAGCCTTAACCGAAAAATCGTGCTTGTCATCAAGTTTTTGTAAAGCCTTTACACCTTTCTCTTATATTATTCTCCAACTTGTAAATATTGTTCAGCTCTTTTGCAGCACTCTATCATTTTATCACCCATATATGTCTTTGCCTTGTCGTAAATGGCTTGCCCATTCGACATCAGGTTTTCGATAACAGTAAATTCAAGCACTTCTGTAATTTCCGCCAAATCAGATGATGCCATTCGCTCAAAATAGTCAAAAGCTCTTTTCAGCTTATCCGTATCATCATTATTGAGAAGATCAAGAATGAACGGAATAACAACAAAAGAGAACATAATGTGCATACCATCTGTTTCTTCAGCGTTTGCCGCTTTTGCAAATGCGTTCAGTTCATCTATGCACTCCGGGAACAACGAATTGAAATCGGAGTATAAATTGTTATAATTCATATTATTAGCCTCCTAAAGCCTGTTTGAGCTTTTTTAAAAACCTTTTAGCTAACTTTCTGTCACTTTTTGAAAGATCCTGTGTAAGTATCTTATCTTCAATATACTTAAACATTTCTCTGCCTTTCTTCTCGTGAGTGCCACCATTTTTACCAAGTCTAAGACCTGTTTTCTTTTCAAATTTTATAACGGAAGCTGTTCCGCCATCGCCTATAAATGCACCGGGACGATAAAGCTGGTTTACCGCATTGTATAATTTTGGATTTTTAGCCTTTTTCAGCAGTTTCTGTCGTTGACTAACTCCAATCCACTTTTTGTATTTTGCAGACAGTAACATCTTGCCCTTTTCGCCGCCATAAAAATCCGGCTCTTGTTTGTTAATATTTGCTTCATTCTCTTTAGTCTTAGCTGCCATATCTCCGTTATCAAGCGTAAGTTGTGGAGAACCTCCTGTCCCGTGTGCAAGTCCCAAATTAGCGTGGTTCATTATACCACCGCCTTTCGAGGACTATGTCTTTCCTGATATAGTGTCATATTGCGAATCTTTAAAGTGTTATCGGGAATAATGATCTCAATTCCTTTTTCGATAGCATAGGAGAATGTATCCAATGTAGCGTCGTTTGTACCGCATACATCATAAACAATAAGTGTTTTAAGATTAGTCAACTTATCAACCGTCAAGAGTATGTTTGATCTTAACCTCAGATTTTCAGCAGGATCGTCCATATGTCCCTTTGTACTTATTGCTGCCACAGAACAATCTTCGTATCCGTCAAGTGCAAAGTCGGCACTTTTCTCAGTAGAGAATGTAACGTTTGGGATAACTACCGCACCAATCTCAAATATAAACCAAAGCCCGATAACACGACCCTTAAACAGCCGATAGTGATTCTCAATTTTATGAATGTCACCAAGCTCTGAGAAATCAGGGATAATAGCATACCTTACTCCTTTGAAACGTTCCTTGAAATATTCCAAGCGTTCCTCGACATTGTAGTATATAGCCCAATACAGACCGTATTTACCGTCAAAATCCTCATCAAACTGAAAGAATGATACTGCAGTATGCTCTGTTTTACGATAAAGACCTGTTTCACTGTACAAGGCGATATAATCAGGAAACACTGATACATTGCAGTTGATAGCAGGCAAATCCATATCACCACAGGAAACCGTTCTGTTAGTCAGCATAAGGTAATTCAAATTAAGTAGTTGTATTAAATTGTTATTTTTCTTCAAAAAATCTCCTTTCTCCTATATCATAGGTAACAGAATTTAATTTTGTGTATTCTGTCAATAGACAAAGGAGAGGAAGTTATAATATAATATTTATGTAACCGTTATGATTATATCATAACAACCTAAAGCGCATTGACTTGTTGCTGGTAACAACTTGTCAGTGCGTTTTTCCTTTGTCTTGATAATAGTCCATTGGAATCACCTTACCTTTTGTAGAATTTCATACTATTTTTTATCCTGCCTCACTCTGTAATCTGCCGATTGTTTGGTAACATGATATTTCTCTACTATCTCATTAGACGCCATTCCCTTTGAAGCTTCATAAGGTATCATAACCTCACCCGTTAAAGCTTTCGCCTGCCATTCAACACTTCTGAACGGTTCGATCTCTGTGTCTCCGAATGCACGGGTGGATACAGGTGTAAAACCTATCCAAAAGAGAAGCACATGACATATCTCGTGGCAAATAAAGCAAAGAAAGGCATAGTTGTCATTATAGCAAGCTCCATTATAGACGGTTTCCTTGATCTGTATCACAAAACCGCCTTCGGGCTTGGGATAACATTGTGCAAAGACATTGGCAGGCAAATCGCTGTCCTCAACGATCTCATAATTTGTTCCTTCAACAATATCCGGCAATTTTTCCAAAGCCTGAAGCACAGGAAATGGTTCATCATCGGACTCGCACCCGAAAACTGCCCTGACAATCTTGCTGAAATGTCTTAAAGTAGCTCTGCCGGTAGACTTCGTGATATAATCCATTAGTTGTTATTACCCCTTTTCAAAAGTTCTAAGATTTTTTGAGCTGTATTCTCGTCAATCTCCCCGAAGGAACGGGCAAATTGCAATGCAGCATTTCTCTGATAAGCAGAAGCCCCCGATAAGTTCAGTTTTATCTGTGTTTTGGAGCTTTCAATAGCCTCTCTGAGTTCAGCTTGTTCCTCATCTGAGAGAGCATAATGTTCCACAATAATCCCGAACCATTCTGCCGGGACATTCTTTTTTCCATTTTCAACTGCCGATAAAAACGGAGTTGAGACACCAAGCAGTTTAGCAGCGTCCCCCATTACCTCATGGTGCTTTACCCTTAAAATACGCATAAATTCGCCAAATTTCGTATAAGTCATAGCAGTGCCTCCTTCTTCACCAATTATTATAGCATATTGTTCACCATTTGTCAAGTATTTCTTTTAATCTTATTTAGGTTAATATTTAAACTGTTGAAAGTCGTACCGCTGCTTGTGATGATATGCCTTATTCTTTATTTCAGTTTGTCGCAGTATTGCTTAACGTCTTCATTTTTTGCGACTATGCTTTGTTGTTCAGCGAGTAGTACGAGTAGTATAAGAGGAATAATATTTATACTATATCTATATAATTTTATCAAGCCCTAAGCATATTTTACGGTTTTTGTTTTTTTCTCTTGACATTTTTTCAGATTTAAACTATAATTAAATACAGATGACAATAACTGAAAAATTTAAATATGTTTGAGATTTAATCATTTAAAACGTTAATGCTTGTTGATTAAGTTTTTAACTCTTTTAATTTTTTAATTATCGTATTAAAAATAATAAATAATAAAGAAATGCGGAGGCAAAAATGAGAGTTTACAATTTTAGTGCAGGTCCAGCTATGTTACCTGAGGAAGTTCTTAAAAAAGCAGCTGAAGAAATGCTTGAATACGGCACTTCGGGACAGTCGGTTATGGAGATGTCCCATCGTTCAAAAGAGTATCAGGCGATTATTGACGCCTGCGAGGCGTCCTTGCGTGAAGTGATGAACATTCCCGACAATTACAAGGTACTGTTTTTACAAGGCGGTGCGTCTATGCAGTTTGCTATGGTACCTCTTAACCTTATGAAAAAAGGCAAGGCTGATTTTGTAATTACGGGTCAATGGGCTACAAAGGCATATAAAGAGGCTAAGAGATTCGGCACAGCAAACGCCGTTGCTTCTTCTAAGGACAAAACATTTTCCTACATACCAGAATTAGACAGCAGCAAATTCGACAAGGATGCGGATTATTTCCATATCTGCTTAAATAACACCATTTACGGTACAAAATTCCCCAAGCTTCCCAAAACAGGAGATGTGCCTTTGGTTGCCGATATGTCCTCCTGCATTCTTTCCGAGCCTGTTGATGTAAGCAAATTCGGTCTTATATACGCAGGCGCACAGAAGAATATGGGACCTGCGGGTCTTACAGTTGTTATTGTCCGCAAGGATCTTATTCCCGAATTTCCCGAGGACAGCAAAGTTCCAACTATGTTACAGTATAAAACCCATGCCGATAACGGATCTATGTTTAATACTCCTCCCACATACGCTATTTATATTTTGGGACTTGTGCTTGAATGGATCAAGGGCAAGGGCGGTCTTTCAGCTATGAAGGAAATCAACGAAAAGAAAGCAAAGGTTATTTACGATTTCCTTGACAGCAGCAAGATGTTCAAGGCTACCGTTCAGGGCGCAGACCGTTCTCTTATGAATATACCCTTTGTTACAGGAAACGAAGAATTGGACGCAAAGTTTGTTGCTGAAGCTAAGAAAAACGGCTTTGTAAATATAAAGGGACACCGCAGCGTAGGCGGTATGAGAGCTTCAATTTACAACGCTATGCCTATTGAAGGCTGTGAAGCTTTAGTTAAATTTATGGCTGATTTTGAAAAAAATAACTGATAATATAGCTGTTCATAAGGAGAACAAATATGTACAATATTCAAACACTTAATAAAATTGCCGCTTGTGGTACTGATTTAATGGATAAGAGCAAATACAAGGTGGGGGAGGACGTGACAAATCCTTGCGCCGTTCTTGTTCGGTCCGCTTCTATGCACGAAATGGAATTGGGCGATAATCTTATTGCAATCGCAAGAGCAGGCGCAGGAACTAACAATATACCCATTGACAAGTGCAGCGAAAAAGGCATTGTTGTTTTTAACACCCCGGGCGCAAACGCAAACGCTGTTAAGGAGCTGGTTCTTACCGCTTTGTTTTTGTGCAGCAGAAAGATTCCCGCAGCTATCGACTGGGCAAAAACTCTTAAAGGCAAGGGCGATGAAGTAGGCAAATTAGTTGAAAAAGGCAAAAGTCAATTTGCAGGTCCTGAAATCAAGGGCAAGAAATTGGGTGTAATCGGACTTGGCGCAATCGGCGCATTGGTTGCAAACGCTGCTGTTGATTTGGGTATGGAGGTTTACGGTGCAGATCCGTTCCTTTCTGTTATGGGTGCGCTTCATCTTTCCACAAAGATCAAGTATGTTAAATCCAACAAGGAAATCTTTGAGAACTGCGATTATATTACAATTCACGTTCCCGCAACCCCCGAAACAAAGGGTATGATTAACGCAGAGGCTATTGCTTCTATGAAGAAGAACGTTCGTGTTCTCAATTTTGCAAGAGGCGAGTTGGTTGATGATAAAGCTATTATAGACGCACTTTCAAGCGGCGGTATGGCAGCATATGTTACCGATTTCCCAACTGACGCTCTTATAGGTGTTGAGGGCGTTATTGCTCTTCCTCACTTGGGTGCTTCCACTCCCGAAAGCGAGGACAACTGTGCGGTTATGGCGTGCAAGGAGCTTATGGACTACATCGAAAACGGCAATATCACCAACAGTGTAAATCTTCCTAACGTTTCTATGGCAATGTCTGGCGACGCAAAGGTATGTATTATTCACAAAAACATAGAGGGACTTATTAACAAGGTTTCCGCAGTTACCGCCGAAGCGAAGGTAAATATTGAAAATATGGAAAGCAAATCCAAAAAAGGAGTTGCATACACGGTTTTGGATATTAAGGGAAATTCCGACGGACTTATCGAAAAGTTTAAGTCAATAGATTCCGTTTTGTCGGTTCGTATTATTAAGTAATTATCATACAATATAATTGCCCTCGTAAAATCGGGGGCAATTTTTATTTATAACCGCTGCAAAGATGTCCCCCGCCTCTTAGGCGGCGGGTTCCATCTTAGG
>CAZRRT010000010.1:0-34315 GCA_964602605.1 uncultured Ruminiclostridium sp. | reverse complement strand
GTGACACACGCAGATGTGAAAAATCAAATAAACATAAATCTGCCAGCAGAGCAAAGCGTTAGTGAAGATCCGCCACTGCCAGTGGGAATAAAACAGAGGTGACACACGCAGATGTGAAAAATCAAATAAACATAAATCTGCCAGCAGAGCAAAATCTAAAAGCGATAATAAGAACAAACAAACGGTTAAAGGCAATTATAATATAAGAAATCGACATACGCAGTTAAGTTGTAAAAAATATAGCAGCAAGAAAAAACACATTACGATTATGGAAGTAGAGCCCCATTTATCTTCACCTTGACATTTATAATATAAAGTAGTAAAATATAAATAATAAAATGGCTTTAAGCCGAAAGGAACTACATATGGAAAATAACGGTGCGGTTGCTTATAAATGCCCACATTGCAATGCGGGACTTACTTTTAATGTCGAAAGCGGCGGTTTTGACTGCGAATTCTGCGGAGGTCACTTTACTCAGGAGCAGTTGGATTCCATTTCCGCCGCCTCTATCGAAGCTATTCCCGATTTTACGGAGCAAGAGCTTACCGATGAGGAAAAATACAATAACCACCCCAAAGACGCCGAGGAAACAAAGCGGTTTGAGGAAGAAAACCGACTGTACATATGTCCCACCTGCGGAGCGCATATTATCACCGAATCCGAGCTTTCCGCCACTGCAATCTGCCACTACTGCCACAGCCCCATTGTGCTTTCCGGACGGCTTCAGGGCGAATATTGCCCGGATATGATAATACCCTTCCGTCAAACAAAAACAGACGCTTTAATTGGTTTTGATAATTGGACGAAAAAACATAAAACGTTTTTGGCTAAAGGCTTCGGCTCACCTGAAAGCCTTGCGAAAATTCAAGGCATATACGTTCCTTTTTGGCTTACTGACTGTATTACAGAGGGTCTGCTTGTGGCGGACGGCTATCAGCACGTCGGCTCTGTCAGAGTAGGCGATTACGTAACTGTAACCGAAAAGAAGTACACGGTGGTGCGGCACGGAACATTGGAGTTTGCGAAAATTCCCGCCGATGGTTCGTTAAAAGCGGACGATTTGCTTATGGAGAGCATAGAGCCTTTTGATTACAGCGGCTTGGTGGATTTTAAAATGTCCTATCTTTCGGGACACAATGCGGAAAAGTACGACGTTACAAAGGAACAGGTATACCCCCGCATAAACGGAAGAGCAATATCTCAGACAAAGGCTGCATTTAACAACACAGTGAAGGGCTATACACGTAAGGTGGTAAGAACCGAAAATTACAAGGTAAAAGGCGTAAGGTGGAAATATGTAATGCTGCCTATGTGGTTTTTGTCTTATAATTACAAGGGTAAATATTACTATTATGCTATGAACGGACAGACGGGAAAATTCGGCGGAACTTTGCCGGTAAATATGACGAAATTGATTCTTCTGTCCTTTGGTATTCCTGTGCTTGTTGCGTTGGTTATATCATTTTTGCTAATGATGATTCATTGATTCATATTTAAAGTAAAGTGCTTGATGTTTTTTGTTTTGATTATTCCGAATAATTTTTAGGAGAAAAACAGTGAAAAAGATTATTTGTTTCTGTATTGCGGTTATGCTTGCGGTGTTCATTATGCCGATTTATGCAGACGCCGATGAAAATGTTATCGGTATGGTTTACGATCCAAGCAATTACCTTACCAAATCTCAAAGAGAGAATGTAGACAGAAAAGCCGCCGCCGAAGCCGAAAAAACGGGACTGAACATAATAATCTACATTTGCGACAATGTGGGAAGCGATAAAAGCGATTACGGCGTAATGGATTTTGCAGACGTCACTTATGACAATATGTGCGGCGTAGACACCGACGGCATACTGCTTTTGATAAATTTAGACAACAATTATGACTATATTTCCACCAGCGGCGCCGCCATTAACTATTTCAGCGATGAAAGAATCGACAGTATGTTCGGCTATTTTACCGATGAAATTATATCGGGAGATTTGGAATTGGCGTGCTTGGGCTTTATCAGCGCAGTAGACCATTATTACAGCGCAGGAAAAGCAAATAACCAAACCTTGTTTTTAGGTCGTTATGTGGATTGGGGAGATTTTATTGCAGCCTTTTTATTTTGGGGTTTTGTAGCTGTTATAACAGGCTTTGTTGTCTTTTTTGCCAATTATGAAAGATATAAAATGAAAGTACCCAATACCACTCAGTATATGGTTGACAACTCTCTCAAATTTAACCAAAGAACCGACACTTATGTTACAACATTGACAAAGCGGGTTTATTCTCCAAGACAATCAAGCAGCGGTTCGCACGGAGGCGGTCATTCGGGACACAGCTCAAGCCACAGATCCAGCAGCGGCGGTCATCACGGCGGCGGCGGTCATCACAGATAATCATTGCAGATAGGCAATATTTTGACAGCAAATTTATTTCTTACAATATGTAGGACAAAATAAAGAAGGAGATAGAAAATATGACTCTTCCGAAATTCTATGTAGACGATATTATTAAAACCGCATTAAAAGAGGATATAAACTATATCGACAGCACTACCGACTTGCTTATTCCCGATGATGATATTTCTTCCGCTTATTTTATGGCAAAGGATTCGGGAGTTTTGGCGGGAATTGACGTTGCATTGCGTGTGTTTGAGCTATTAGATGATAATATTAAAATAACAGCCTTGTTTAAAGACGGCGACAAGGTGGAAAAAGGGGATATTTTAGCGGAATTTACAGGCAATACCGCCGCTATGCTTAAAGGAGAGCGCACTGCATTAAACTTAATTCAGCATATGAGCGGAATTGCCACTTATACAAGGAAATGCGTTGAATTGGCGGAAGGCACAAACGCATCTGTCACCGATACAAGAAAAACTCTGCCGGGACTCAGAGCCTTGCAGAAATACTCGGTAGTTGCAGGCGGCGGAAAAAATCACCGCTACAATCTATCCGACGCCGCTATGCTTAAAGACAACCACATAGACGCATACGGCGGAATTACTCCCGCTGTATCCGCTTTGAGGGAAAAGGCGGGGCATATGCTGAAAATAGAAGTGGAAGCCCGCACTCTCGAAGAAGTGAGGGAAGCCTTAAGCTGCGGCGTTGATGTAATTATGCTTGATAATATGAGCCTTGAACAGATGAAGGAGGCGGTAAAACTTAACGGCGGACGTGCCAAATTGGAAGCCAGCGGAAACGTTACCCTTGAAACAATAAGAGAGATTGCCCAAACGGGCGTCGATATAATCAGCTTAGGTGCTCTCACTCACAGCGTAAAGGCTTTTGACATATCTATGAAGTGGAGGAAAAAATAGAGATGTCGGGACAGCCTATTGTATATGAAACCCTTGACAAAATGGGGATAGCGTACAGGAAAGCGGAGCATAAAGCCGTGTACTCAAGAGAGGACGTAACCCCCGAGGAAGAACATTTGTGGGAGGGCTACAAGGTAAGCAAGAACTTGTTTTTACGCAACGCAAAAGGCGATAAGCACTATCTTGTGGTGACTACCGTGGATAAAAAGGCGGATTTAAAGCATTTAGCGGAAGAAATCGGATGTACAAGGCTGTCCTTTGCATCGGAGCAGCGGCTTGACAAGTACCTTAAAGTGAAGCCCGGCTCTATCTCCTCTTTTTCGGTATTAAACGACCAAAGCAGGGAAGTTATAGTGGTGTTTGACAAGGAGCTGTTGGGAGAAAAGCACTTTGCCCTCCACCCCAACGAAAATACCGCTACAATCTTTATAGATTTTGCCGATGTGGAAAGAATAGTTAAGCAGCACGGAAATCAAATTATTTACGCAAATATTTAGTTTTTTAAACCGCTTATTTTCGATGTTTTCTGTAAATCTTTAATCTGCTTGATAAGAAAATTACATTGTTTTAATTTTTTAAAGTTATAATATTCACAGCGGTTAAATGTGCAAAAAACGTATTCAAAGTCTTTTATATATTTCTTATTTTCAAAGCCTTGTGTTTGTAACCGCAAATAAACAGGAATATATGGTAATGAAACATTGAATGTCTGTAAAAAATTTACCAATAACGGATTTTTCAACAGACGTTTTTTGTTTCATTTTTTGTTATACAAGTCATTTACAGTTGTCATAAAAAGTAATATAATAAAAGCACAGAAAATAATTATGAACAATAGAAAAGGACAAAATATATGATAACGGATATGAGCGTTGGAAAGCCTTGGAAGGTGCTGCTTAACTTCAGCCTTCCCTTGCTTTTAAGCGCAATTTTTCAGCAGCTTTACAATATTGCGGATACGGTTATAGCGGGACGCTGCTTGGGCGAGGACGCATTGGCGGCGGTAGGCTCGTCTTTCCCAATCACAATGATTTTTATGGCGATAGCCTTAGGTTCAACCAACGGCGCTTCGGTGCTTATCAGCCACCTGTTCGGGGAGAAAAAGCTTGCGGATATGAAAACAGCAATATTCACCTCTTTTATCTCCATTGGAAGTTTAAGCCTTATACTTACAGTTTTCGGCATTGTATTCTGCAATCCTATGCTGAACGCCTTAAAAACCAATCAGAGCATAATGTCCCAATCGGCGGATTATCTCAGAATATACACCTTAGGCTTGATATTTTTGTTTTTGTATAACGTGGCTACCTGCGTTTTTTCCTCCTTGGGAGATTCAAAAACTCCCTTGATACTGCTTGTTTGCTCCTCAGTGGGAAATGTGATTCTTGACCTTGTGCTGGTTAATCTGTTTAATATGGGCGTGGGAGCATTGGCGCTGGCAACGCTTATAGCGCAGGGCATAGCCTCTATTACCGCTTCCGCCATATTGTTTAAACGAATCAAAAAGATAGAAGCGAAGGGTAAATATTCTTATTTTTCCTTTAATACATTAAAAAGAATTTCAAGACTTGCCATTCCCGGAATACTTCAGCAAAGCTTTGTATCGGTTGGAAATCTTTTCATACAAGGCATCATCAACGGGTATAATATAACTGCGGTTACGGCGGGCTACACCGCTGCGGTTAAGCTGAACACCTTTGCAATAACTATGTTTGCCACTATGGCGGGAGGAGTTGGCAACTTCACCGCTCAAAACGTGGGAGCAGGAAAAAACGACCGTGTAAAATCGGGCTTTAGGGCAGGAATTTTTATGGCGGAGGCGGTTGCGTTGCTGTGTACTCTTGTAAGTGTGATATTTCCCGATCAGCTTATGGGAATATTTGCGGAAAATCCCACGGAAAAAGTGCTTGAAACGGGAAGAAGCTTTCTGCGGATAATTTCCCCCTTTTATTTTATGGTATGTGCAAAGCTGATTGCTGACAATGTGCTTAAAGGTGCGGGAACAATGCTGTTTTTTATGATTTCCACTATGACGGATTTGGTGCTTAGAGTTGTGCTTGCCTTTGTGCTTTCGGATATGTGGGGAGTAGCCGGTGTTTGGTGGTCTTGGCCCTTTGGCTGGGGAATTTCAGCTGCTTTAGCATTGTTCTTCTATTTTAAAGGCTATTGGAAAAGGGTTAATTGGGAAAAATAATAAGCAAATAATCTAAAAAAGAGGTGCAGCGTGAAAAAACGTTATGAACTTGTCATAATCGGCGGCGGCGCAGCGGGACTTGCATGCGCTGTTTCCGCAATAAAAAGCGGCTGCAAAAATATTGCGGTTATAGACAGAATGTCAAAAGTCGGAAAAAAGCTGTCGGTAACAGGAAACGGAAAATGCAATTTAAGCAGCAGAAATCTTTCCGAAGAATTTTATCACGGCAGCTTTGACGTAAAACCGATTTTGGATGAATATTCGGATATAAGAGTTTTCTTTGAAAAATTGGGACTGTTTACCTATTCGGATTCAATGGGAAGAATTTATCCGCTTTCCAATACCGCTTCCTCGGTTGCCGACACGTTGAGATTATTTATTGAAAAAAACGGAGCGGAGATTATCACAGATACCGCCTGCACGGAGATTAAGAGAATAAATAACGGATTTACTGTTAAAACCACAATCGGCGAAACCAACGCAAAAGCCTTGGTATTGGCGTGCGGAGGCTGTGCGTCGTCGGTACACGGCAGCGACGGCAGCGGCTTTTCTTTGGCACAAGAATTGGGAATAGAAATAAACCCGCCCTATCCCGCTCTTTGTCCTTTATACTGCGAAAATGTCAAACCGCTTGACGGAGTGAGAAGCAAATGCTCCGCTACATTATTAAGAAACGGACAAGTTATAAAACAGGAATTGGGTGAGGTTCAATTTACAAAAAAGGGGCTTTCGGGAATTTGTATTTTTAACCTTTCCGCAGCTTTGAAAAACAAGGATAAAAACATTTCCGTAAGCCTTGATTTACTGCCGGATTTCACATTTAACAACGCTTACGATATGCTGTTATCCGCTTATAAGTCAAGAAAGGAAATGCCCGCAGATGAAGCTTTCACAGGAATATTTAATAAAAAAATTGCCGTTTTCTTATTAAAAAAAGCCAATATTCCTACAGCAAATAACTGCCTTAAATTGGATTACGGCGATTTAAAAAGACTTGCAAATATTACAAAGAATTTGACGTTTGAGATAACGGGCAGGGGAGATTTCAGCTCGGCGCAGGTGACGGCGGGCGGAGTAAGAGGAAATGAGCTTGACAATACGCTTATGTCAAAAAAGGTCTGCGGCTTATTCTTTGCGGGAGAGATAATTGATATTTGGGGCGACTGCGGCGGTTATAATCTGCACTTTGCCTTTGCAAGCGGAATAAAGGCAGGCAGGGCGGCTGCGGATTATATTTCGGGAATTTCTTCGGAACGTTTTTCGTAAAAAAGGAAGGGCTTATGATTCGTGTTAACAATATTATTCTGCCAATAAAGCATAATCTGCAAATGCTGAAAACAGCCGCTGCAAAGAAATTAGGCTGCAAGGAAAGCCAAATTTTGAATCTTGTTATACTGAAAAAATCCCTTGACGCACGAAAAAAATCCGATATACACTATGTTTATTCGGTGGCTTTGGAATCGGAAAACGAAAAATTCTATGTAAAAAAAGGCTATGAAAAATATATACCTTATGAAAATGCTGAAACCACAGAAACCGCTGAAACCGCCAATACTTTAAACCCGCAGGCGAAAGAAACCGATTTAAAAAAACCTCCCGTTGTGGTAGGCTTTGGACCTGCGGGGATTTTCGCCGCTTTAACATTGGCAAGAGCAGGGTTAAAGCCTGTAGTGCTGGAGCGTGGGCTTGACGTCGATCAAAGGAAGAAAAAGACAGATTTGTTTTGGCAGCAAGGAACGCTTGATACCGAATGCAACGTGCAGTTCGGAGAGGGAGGAGCAGGCGCATTTTCCGACGGAAAGCTTAATACAGGCACGCACAGTCCTTTGATTAACCAAGTTTTGCAGGACTTAGCCCGCTGCGGCGCACCAAAGGAAATACTATATCAGGCAAAACCCCATATCGGCACGGACAAGCTGCTTATCACCGTAAAAAATCTGCGTGAAAAGATAAAAGCTTTTGGCGGAAAGGTTATTTTTGGCGCAAAATTTACCGATTTTACTGTAAAAGGCGGAAAAATAGCTTCCGTGTCTTATATGCTCAATGGAAAAAAAGAGGAAATTGAAACCGACTGCTTGATTTTGGCGGCAGGACACAGCGCAAGAGATGTTTTTGAAATGCTGCTGAACAAGTCGGTGGCTATGGAGCAAAAAGCCTTTTCAATCGGTATGCGAATAGAACACTTGCAAGCGGATATAAACAAGTCTATGTATGGAGAGCATATAGATAAAGCCGATTTTGACAGCCTGCCTCCCGCCGATTACAAGCTGTCGGTTCATCTTCCCGACGGCAGAGGGGTGTATACCTTTTGTATGTGTCCCGGCGGACAGGTGGTTGCCTCTTCTTCTGAAAGGGAAGCTATTGTCACCAACGGTATGAGTTATTATTCAAGAAACGGAAAAAACTCTAACAGCGCAGTTCTTGTGGGAATAACTCCAAAGGATTTCGGCAGCGGTCAAATTTTGGCGGGAGCAGCACTTCAAGAAAGAATTGAAAAAGCCGCCTTTAAATCTGCGGGGGGAGATTACAAAGCCCCCGCCATAACAGTCGGCAGACTGCTTAAAAGAACATCATACAACGAGATAGGAAAGGTAATTCCTACATATCAGCCGGGAATATCCCTTGTTCACCCCTCGGAATACCTTCCCGAATATGCTGTTGATGCCATAGCGCAAGCCTTGCCGCTGTTTGGATATAAAATAAGCTGCTTTGACGATAATCAAGCTGTATTGACAGGACCCGAAACTCGAAGCTCCTCTCCTGTTAGAATATTAAGGGGTGAAAGCCTTGAAAGCCTATCTGTAAAAGGACTTTACCCTTGCGGAGAGGGAGCGGGATACGCAGGAGGAATTGTTTCTGCGGCGGTAGACGGAATAAGGTGCGGTACGGCGGCAGCGGAAATATACAGATAAACGTTTGTTGTAAAGCTTTCGGTTCATTGTAATATATTGCCCCACATAAAATATTGCCGCCTAAACTATCTATTAAGCTTTTCCACTTGCCCGACTTCCCAAATACTTCCTCGTAAATCCTTGAAATATGCGCTTATTACTGCGGCTTGCTCAATTATCTTTTGATATATGTCGGGTTCATTATAATTTTTGGAAATCTTAAATATAAATTCAAATTTCTATGTTGCAATAAATTTCAAAGTATGGTATAATATAAAGCAGTATGATAAAAAAACATACACAATATAGTATAAAAATTTATAAAAACAGTACGTTAATAAATAGCAGTTTTATATTAAAGCATTAAAGGAGTTTTTATGTCAAAGGATTATAACAGCTATGAAAGTCCGCTTTGCACACGTTACGCCAGCAAGGAAATGCAGTTTGTTTTTTCCGCTCAAAAGAAATTCAGCACCTTTCGCAGACTTTGGGTGGCGCTTGCAAGAGCGGAAATGAAATTGGGGCTTAATATAACTCAGCAGCAGGTGGATCAGCTTGAGTCTAATATTGACAATATTGATTTTGAAGTCGCAGAAAAAAGAGAAAAGGAAGTAAGGCACGACGTAATGTCCCACGTATACGCTTACGGACAGGTATGTCCCGATGCGGCGGGAATTATCCATTTAGGCGCAACCTCTTGCTATGTGGGGGATAATACGGATATAATAATTATGCGGGACGCTATGAAAATAGTTCACAGAAAATTGGTGAACGTTATTGCAAATTTAGCCGCCTTTGCAAAAAAATACAAAGCTATGCCTTGTCTTGCATATACGCACTTACAGCCCGCTCAGCTTACCACCGTCGGAAAGAGAGCCACACTTTGGGCAAACGAGCTGTTAATGGATTTGGAAGATTTGGAATACCGAATGAGCAAATTGCAGCTTTTGGGACAAAAGGGAACAACAGGCACGCAGGCAAGCTTTGTGGAATTGTTTCACGGCGACGGGGAAAAGATCGACAAGCTTGAACAGATGATAGCCGACGAAATGGGCTTTGAAAAATGCGTTCCCGTCAGCGGTCAGACCTATTCGAGAAAAATCGACACGCAGGTGGTAAACGTACTTGCGGGAATTGCCGCCAGCTGTTCAAAATTCAGCAATGATTTAAGAATACTTGCCAATTTCAAGGAAATGGAAGAGCCTTTCGAGGAGCATCAAATCGGCTCGTCCGCTATGCCTTATAAGCGCAATCCCATGAGAGCCGAGAGAATTACCTCTCTTGCCCGCTATGTGATGATAGATTCGCTTAATCCGGAGTTCACAAGCGCAACCCAGTGGTTTGAAAGAACCCTTGACGACAGTGCAAACAAGAGAATTGCGGTGGCGGAAGCTTTTCTTGCAACAGACGCTATTCTTAATATAATGCTTAATATCACCGACGGACTTGTGGTTTACGAAAAATCAATCAGAGCAAGAGTGATGAAGGAGCTTCCCTTTATGGCAACCGAAAATATAATGATGAGAGCGGTTGAAAAGGGCGGAAACCGACAGGAATTACACGAGGCGCTTCGCCAACACAGTATAGCTGCAGCAAAAATCGTAAAGGAGGAGGGCGGAGAAAACGATCTTGTTGATCGAATTGCCGCCGATTCCAAATTCGGCATAACAAAAGAAGAAATTATGTCGGTGCTTAAACCTGAAAACTTTATAGGCAGATGCCCACAGCAGGTGGACAGGTTTACTTCACAATGCATAGATCCCGTGTTGGAAGCAAACAAGGACGTTTTAGGCGAAAAAGCCGAGCTAAGCGTTTAATTATTAAAAATAACAAAAATTTGCCGAAGAAACATTAAATATTGCAAAATATATTGACTTATAGAAAAAAATCTAATATAATAGATAAGGTTATTTTTAAAAATACAATTTTTACCATTAAATAAAAAGAAACGGAGTGAAAAGTGAATTGAAGAGAGTTAAAAAGCCCGTTTTCTTTGTAGTAGCAGGACTTATACTTGTGTTTGCGGTTCTGTCCACCATAGGTATTCACACCTATTACGGCGATAACACTACTACATGGATCAGAGGATTGAAGGACATCCGCTGGGGCATTGATATTCGAGGCGGTGTTGACGTAACCTTTGCGCCTCCCGAAAAGACAGAGGCTTCAAAGGAAGATATGGACGCAGCACGTTCTATTATTGAAACCCGTATGCTTAAAAACAACATTACCGACTATGATATTTATGTGGACTATTCCGCATATCAGATAATAGTACGCTTCCCTTGGCAGTCGGAGGATTCGGATTTTGATCCCGAGGCAGCTGTTAAGGAATTGGGTGAAACGGCAATGCTTTCTTTCCGCGAGGGCAAGACGTCCGATATTGGAGAGGGCAAAACCTATGAGGATCTTCCTCTTGTTCTTAACGGCAAGGACGTTGAGAGTGCAACCGCTGTGTATAATTCACAGGAAAAAAGATATGAAATCAGCTTAAAGCTTGAGGAAAGCGGTGTTAAGGCATTCAGCGAGGCTACCGAAAGATTGGCTAAGGAAAAGGGCACCATTTCCATATGGATGGATGACAATATGATTTCACAGCCTACTGTTTCAGCTCATATTGCAGACGGCTCGGCTTCTATTTCAGGCAGCTTTACGGCGGAAAGTGCAAAAGCGTTGGCAGATAAAATCAATGGCGGCGCACTTCCCTTTAAGCTTGAAACCTCCAATTTCAGCACTATAAGCCCCACCTTGGGCGAGGGTGCAAGGGACGCTATGGCATTGGCGGGACTTATCGGATTTGCATTTATAGTTATATTTATGATTATTAAGTACCGTTTGCCCGGCTTTGTGGCTTCTATTGCCCTTTTGGGACAAGCAGCAGGCACATTTGCCGCAATCACGGGATTTTTTGAGTTTAACGACAGCTTTACTTTGACTATACCCGGTATAGCAGGTATTATTCTTGCGCTTGGTATGGGCGTTGACGCCAACGTTATCACCGCTGAACGTATTACTGAGGAAATTTATGCGGGCAAGTCTGTAACGGGAGCTATAAGAACAGGCTACAAGCGTGCCTTTTCCGCAATCTTTGACGGAAACATCACAATGGTAATTATTGCTTTGATTTTAATGGGCGCATTTGGTACAAGCGACAGCTTCTGCGGAATATTGTTCTCCCCTATTTTCGTATGGTTCGGCGCATCCACCGAGGGCACGATTTACTCCTTCGGCTACACTTTGGCAGTGGGCGTTATTTTGAACTTCCTGTTCGGTATCTTCTTCTCCAGACTTATGACTATGTCCTTGTCAGAGTTTAAGGCGTTCAGAAAACCTGCTCTTTACGGAGGTGTCAACAATGAAAAGTAATAAGATTTTAGACATATACGGAAAGAGAAAGGTGTTTTTTGCAATTCCCATTATTATAGCCGTTGTTGCGCTTATAGTCGCTATTGTGTCAGGACTTGAAGTGGCGATTGAATTTAAGGGCGGCACTCTTATGAATTACAGCTATGTGGGAGATATTGACACTGACGCCGTTAAGAAAGCAGCCGAGGATTTCGGTTACGGCACGGTTAATGTAAGCACCGGTTCTTCCCTTAATTCCTCAACCAATACGATAACCCTTTCCTTTGCGTCAAATCAAGGCTTAACCGCAGACGTTTTAAAAACCATTTCCGATAAGTTGGAGGAACAGTTTAAGGACAATCAGCTTGTAGGACTGAACAGCCAAGACGTTAAACCTTCATCAGGCGTTAAATTCTTTGTAAAATGCTTGGTAGCGGTTTTGTTCTCCTTTGTATTGTTGGTGGTTTATATCGCATTTAGATTTAAAAAGATCGGCGGTATTTCGGCGGGTATATTTGCTTTGATAGCGCTGATTCATGATATTATAATAGTATTTGCTTCCTTTATATTCTTCCGTTTGCCTATTGACGCAAACTTTATGGCAGTTATACTCACAATTTTGGGTTATTCCATTAACAACACCATTGTAACCTATGACCGTATTCGTGAAAACAGAACCTTGTACGGAAAAAGAATGGGCTTGGTTGAGCTTATGAACACCAGCGTTACTCAAACGTTGACCCGTTCTGTCAATACAACCGTTACAACTGCATTTGCCGCTGCGGCAATATGCGTTGTTGCATGGATATGCGGAGTTACATCTATTATCAGCTTTGCATTCCCGCTTTTGATAGGACTTGTGGCAGGCTTCTATTCATCGGTATTTATGTCGGGTTCAATGTGGGTAATGTGGCGTTTGCACAGAGATAAGCCCACAGCTTCCAAGAAATAATAACAATTTGAACCCGACATAACTTGTTGGGTTCTCTTTGTTTAAATTAGGTTAAAACAGTTTTAAATAGCAGAAACAGCTGAAATATCGGATAATCAATATGAGAATAGGAGGAAATAAGTGAAAATCGGCATATCAACGGCTTGCTTTTATCCTATGGAAACCGAAAAGGCAATTCAAACTCTCTCCTCCTTAAACATCAAAAATATAGAAATTTTCTTCAATGCGGATTGCGAGCTTAAAGGCGATATTTTAAATAAGATAAGGGATATTGTAAAAAGCGGCGAATTGTCTGTTTTATCGGTACACCCATATACAAGCGCAGTTGAAACAATGTCGCTTTTCGGAAACTATCCCAGAAGATATTTTGATATTCTTGACGATTATAAAAGATATTTTGAGATAATGTCCCGGTGGCAGTCTGAAATATTTGTTCTTCACGGCGCACTGAAAAGCGCAAAAGTGGATCAGGAGCTGTATTTTGAACGGTACTCCGCATTGTATGATATTGGCAGGGAATATGGCATAACCGTTGCTCAGGAAAATGTAAGCTATTGTAAAAGCGGAAGCTTGCAGTTTCTTTTGAATATGAAGAAGTATTTGGGCGAAAGCTGCGGCTTCGTTTTAGATGTAAAGCAAGCAATACGCAGCGGCTTATCCCCCTTTCAAATATTGGAGGAACTTGGCGGCAGCATTAAGCATTGTCATTTAAGCGACCATAACGACCATAACGACTGCATACCTGTTGGAAAGGGAAGGCTTGATTTTCAGCGTTTTGCAGATGAACTCAAAAAAATCAATTATAGGGGCAATATTATTTTAGAGCTGTATGAAAACGGATATAAAAATATCGATGAATTAAAAGACAGCATAGAATATATGGAAAAATTTTTTGAAACCAAAGATACGAAAGGAGCATAATATGAGATGTCCCGAATGTGGCTATGATGACAGCAAGGTAATCGACTCACGTCCAACGGAGGATAAAATCCGCCGCCGCAGAGAGTGTTTAAAGTGCAAGTCAAGGTTTACCACCTATGAGGTAATTGAAAATATTCCTTTAATGGTAATTAAAAAGGATAATTCCATAGAACCGTTTAATCGTCAAAAGCTTATTGACAGGGTATTGAGAGCTACTGTCAAAAGACCGGTAAAGCTTGAAACGGTTGAAAAAATGGTAGATGAAATTGTCAATGATATAAAAAATAAGCTTCAAAGAGAGGTAACAAGCGAAAAAATCGGCGAAGCTGTTCTTTTAAAATTAAAGGACATTGACAAGGTTGCATATATAAGATTTGCCTCTGTTTATCGTGAATTTAACGATATTGACAGCTTTATGAAGATAATAACCGAGCTTTCCGAGGAGGATAATTAGGTAATTGAAGGGTAACGGATTGCTGAAAATCTTGTTAGGCGGCGCTGAAATGGGAATAATGCTTTCCCTGCCTACTCCGTTTGTATTTATAGCATTATTAACGGCTGATTAGTTTTAGATTCTTTTGTCCTGAGCTAAAAATCTATTTAATTGAGTTTACAGTCCCCTGTCTTTAAGTCCCTTTATAAGCTGAACATAAAACTCCCTTACATCAAAGCCTTTTATATTTTCCCTGTTTAAATCTATCATATCGCCGTGAGAAATTCCCCTGTTGTATTTCGGCGTGAGAAGAGTGAACTTTTCACCGTATTCAAAAGCGTTTACCGAAACCAAGCCGTCATTTTCCCCATCAAAATATTTTACCATATTGTAGGTGAAATTCAGTGGGAATTTGCCGCCAAAGCCGTTTTTTAAAACCGAGCCTACGCTTTGTTTATACACAGTGTCGGGAACAATCAATTCATTGTCGTATTTTTGACAGCAATCCGCTCTCAAATCGGTAACAGCAGCCATAAAGTCGGGATTTGGATCACCTAATCTTGCCGCCGCCATATTATAGCCCTCCGCCACGCTCTGCTGCATTTTTTCCGGAAGCTTTGTAAGCAGGTATTCGGCAAATATACAGCCTCTGTGAGGTGTGTTTATGGTGGTTAAGGAAGCAGCCATATCCCCGACACCGCATTTTGCAATGGCATAGCGGCTGTCAAGTCCTCCTTTTGAGTGAGCGATTATATTCACCTTTTCGCAGCCTGTTTTGCTTACTATTTCCCTTATTCTTGCCGCAATCTCTTCTCCGCAGTCTTTAACCGAAGCGGCGGATTGATGATTTCCGTAGAATACCTTGCCCCCGTTTTTGATTATTTCCTCCGGTATTCTGCCCCAATAGTTAAGATACTTAAAATCTCGGAAAAAGACTCCGTGTACAAACAGTATGGGATATTTGGTATCGCAGATTTTTTCCTTTTCTCTTAAACGGTTCAGCTCAATTTTGGATTTTTCAAAGTAAACCTCTTCCGATACCGTTGAAATAATACGTCTTAGCATAACAAGGTTAACAATCGGCAGCAATCCCATTAGCAGGCCTACAACTCTTTTGCGTACCCCAAGCTGTACAGACGCACAGTATACGGAAATCATACCGTTCCAAAACAATACCGTAAGCGTTATAACGCACACAAGAACGCTCCAAAGGAAATCGTTCAGTCTGTTGGGAATTGTTGTAAACGCTAAATAAAAGTGGGATATAACAGATAATATAAGTGAAAAAACAAACGCCTTAAGACAAATAACCCCATTATGACAGATTTTTAACCGCAGGGTGGGAATACCGAGGCTGAATATCAAAGGAAGTATATTTAATGCTATTCCTCCTAAAATAAACAGCCACATAAAAATAAGATATACTCCCCCGCTCACAAATCCCCTTGCACATGCAAGTCCTGTAAAAATTATGCCTATTATCATTCCCAAAAAGGTGTCAAAAGCTTTTCCCCTAATTTTATCTTTTTTCATTCAAATATTTCTCACTATTCCAAAAAACCGCACAGGGATATACCTCGCACGGTTTTTTATATATTTTTTAAATAACTGTCTTAAAACCGACAAATCCTGTTTTTGCTGTTTTGAATAAAAACAAATGCTGTTTATTTTATGCGAATAACCCGTAAACTTTAATTTCAAGCAGATTGTAAGCGGTGGTTAAAAGGATTTGCCTTATTATTGACTATAAGTGTTATTTGCAGCAGTCGGGAATAATTCTCTGCACTCTTTCTTTTGAAACAGCGTGTTCTTCCTCTCTGCGTCCGCATTTGGGGCAAACGTCGCCGATAATACCCGTATATCCGCATACAGAATCTCGATCTACCGGGTGGTTAATAGAACCGTAGCCGATGCCGCTTTCCTTCATACAACGGATAACCTGCTCAAAGGCTTCAAGGTTTTGGGTGGGATCGCCGTCCATTTCAATATAGCTGATATGTCCCGCATTGGTAAGAGCGTGATAGGGGGCTTCAAGCTTAATTTTTGAGAATGCGTCGATTTTGTAATAAACGGGAATATGGAAAGAGTTGGTGTAATACTCTCTGTCGGTAATGCCTTGGATTTTTCCGAAACGCTTTTGATCCTTTCTGATAAATGTTCCCGAAAGACCCTCCGCAGGAGTTGCAAGCAAGGAGAAATTCATTCCCGTTCTCTTGCTTTCCTGATCCATTCTTTGACGCATACGTCCGATAATTCTCAGTCCCAATTCCTGCGCCTCGGGGCTTTCGCCGTGATGTACTCCGATAAGCGCCTTTAAGCACTCTGCAAGTCCGATAAAGCCCATAGAAAGCGTACCGTGCTTTAATATTTCTCCCACGCTGTCGTCAATGCCAAGCTTATCGGAATCTATCCATACTCCTTGTCCCATAAGGAAGGGATAGTTCTTAACCTTTTTTTGCGCCTGAATTTTATAGCGGTATTTAAGCTGATCCACCACCAAATTCATTCTGTCTTCAAGCAGCTCAAAAAATCTTACCACATCGTGCTCCGCCAAAATCGCAAGACGGGGAAGGTTGACGGAGGTAAAGCTTAAATTGCCTCTTCCTGTTACGATTTCTCTGGAGGGATCGTAAACGTTGCCTATTACACGGGTTCTGCATCCCATATAGGCTATTTCCGTATTGTAATCCCCGGGCTTGTAATACTGCAAATTATAAGGTGCGTCAATAAAGGAGAAGTTAGGGAACAATCTCTTTGCGCTAACTCTGCAAGCCAATTTAAAGAGATTGTAGTTAGGATCTCCCTCGTTATAGTTTATGCCCTCTTTTACCTTGAAAATGTGAATGGGGAAAATAGGCGTTTCACCGTTGCCAAGTCCAGCTTCCTCTGCCAAAAGGATATTTTTGATAACCATTTGTCCTTCAATGGAGGTGTCCGTGCCGTAGTTTATGGAGCTGAAAGGAGTTTGTGCGCCTGCACGGCTGTTCATAGTGTTAAGATTATGTACAAGCGCCTCCATAGCCTGATAGGTTGCTCTGTCGGTTTCCTTGAAGGTAAGCTTTTTCGCCAACTCCTGAATGCTTGTTGCGGTCTTTTCGTCGCCTACAATTTCCGTTAAAAACAGGCGCTCTTTTTCGCAAAAGCCGTCTTTATCGGACAGGTTGGGAAAAACTCCCTCCTCTGCCAATTTACTCATATAGCCGTTTACCGACTTTTCAATTTCTTCAAGATCGGTTCTGCCCATTTCAAAGCCTACACCGCGAATTATATTCTTTATATAAAGCTGTTTGTAGGTCTTTTTAACGCCCTCTGCCATTGCATAGTCAAAGTTTGGAATGGACTGTCCGCCGTGCTGGTCGTTTTGGTTGCTTTGAATTGCAATACAAGCCAAAGCGGAGTAGCTGCCTATATTGTTAGGCTCTCTGAGTATGCCGTGTCCTGTGGAAAATCCGTTATGAAACAGCTTGATAAGGTCAATTTGACAGCAGGTGGTGGTAAGAGTGAAAAAGTCCAAATCGTGAATGTGAATATCGCCGTCAATATGCGCCTTAGACTGCTCGGGAGGCAATACGTACATCTCGTTAAACTGCTTTGCACCCTCAGAGCCGTATTTCAGCATTGTACCCATTGCGGTATCGCCGTCAATATTTGCGTTTTCACGTTTCATATCGCTTTCAATGGCAGGCTTAAAGGTAAGATCCTCGTAAATCTTCATAAGTCCCGTGTTCATCTCACGAATACGGGTTCTGTCCGCACGGTAGAGGATATACGCCTTTGCGGTTTTAGCGTGTCCGTTTTCAACCAATACCTTTTCGACTGTGTCCTGTACCTGTTCTACGGTGGGAGGATTGCCGCTGTCGTAGCTCTGCTTTTCCAAGGACTCGCAAACCTTTTCCGCCAATTCCTCTGCGGATTTGTGATCATTGCCGCCCACTGCAACCACAGCCTTATATATAGCCTCGGTGATTTTATCCACACTGAAAGGCACTGTTCTTCCGTCACGCTTTTTGATTTTAGTTATCATTGATTATTGTTCTCCTTTATGCTATGCCATTTTAAATTCTTGCTGTAAAAAGCCTTTTTTTTAGTTTTATTTTTTTAACAATAATATCTTTAATATCACGATTATCACAAATATCATTCCGTAATGTATCTTTTTGATTTTTGATTATCAGAGCTACGGAATAGATGAATAGCAATAACAGCTTGTTAAAATCTATTTACTATATATTGTACTTAATGCAGCGACTTTATATATTATATTGCGTTTAAGGCTGTTTGTCAATATTATATTCATAATTTTGTCTGTGCAAATTTAAACCTGAAATTTGTCTATATTAAACAAAGAGATTTATATAAAAAGCTGAAGGAATACAAGGAGAAAGCATTGAAAAACAGATATTTCAAAATTTCTCCAAAAATATTCCCTCAGCTGTAAAAATATGCTAAAACCCAATAATTACCATATCTTTTTCAACGCATTGGAAAGCGGCTTGTAAATCACAAAGCAAACAATGGAATCAATCAGCATTTTTACAAAAGTAAAAGGCATATTAAATATTAAAAGTGCCTTGAAAATGCTGTCAACACTTGGAAGAATATCCTGATATGCGCCCAAAACCGCCTGCTCAGGCGCAACAAATTGATAAAAAGCGGGGTAGCTTATAAAGTAGTTGATAAAAACGCTTAAAACTGCGCTTATAACGCAGCCTGCAAGGCAGCCTATCAAAGCGTTCTTTTTCGTCTTATTTCTGCGGTAAATCAGTCCTGCGGGAACTACCATAAATATTCCGATAAGGAAGTTGCACAGCTCTCCCACCCCTGCTGACTGTGTTGTGGTAAGCTTTATCAGGTTTTTGATAAGGCAGACGGGAATTGCCGCAAAGGGAGAGATTACAAAGGAGGCAATCAAAGCGGGAAGCTCCGAAAAATCCAACTTTACAAAGCTTGGAATAAGCATAGGAACAGGTATTTCCCAAAGCTGAATTACTGCCGCCAAAGCCGCCAAAACCGCTGTTGCCGCTATCTTGCGAATATTTGTTGCGGTTCTGCTTTGATTTGCGCTTTTTGTTGTTTTTGTTGCCTTTGTTATAGTTGTCATAAAATCACCTTTCCATAATCTGCGTGATTTTTGGGTTAAAAATTCCCCCGATTTTTTAAGGCGCTTTATTTTGCAATATGTCTTCAGTAATATTCAGAGATTAAGGAAAAGCAACTGAAAACTTATGGTAAAATAAAAGCGCCCCACAAAAGCGGGGGCGTAATGTTTCATTACAATAAAACATTCTGATTCTTTCATCCGGACTATACCGTCGGTATCGGAATTACACCGATTCAACCGCTGTGTGCGGCTCGCAGACTTTACTGCCGGTGGAGAATTTCACTCCGCCCCGAAACAGATTATATTTATATTATACTCATTATATTGATTTTGTCAACGGTTTTTTAATAAAACTCATCAAAAAAATTTATGCAAACCTATTACTCCTCAAAAAACTCCTCCGTTTCCTTCTCCACCCAGCAAGCGCCGTCCTCCTTATGCACGACGGTAACCTTTTCTCCCTGTTCTATATCCGTTTCATTGACGGAAACAGCGTTTAATGTATATTTCTTCCCTTTGTATTCAAATTCTATTTTGCCGTAGCCGTCCTTTGTTATTCTTTCGGTGCAGATTGCTTTATCGTCTTTATTCGGTCGATTCTTTGGCAGATTTTCCCTTTTTATTACCGCAGCTAACCTTTCAAACAAATGTTTTTTTGCAAATAATATCAAGCAGCCGAAAATTATTCCGCAAAAAACCGTCAATACCGCAGGCATAGTAATTGCAGTAAGTATCAGTCCCAAAACCGAAAAGGAAAAAGCAAATATCAGGATATCAAACACATCGTGAGGCAAAAAATCTTCGGAGGGTATGGTTTTTCCGTGATAATCCAGCCAGCGCTTGTTTAAGCCGAAATTCTCTATTTTAAGCACCGAGCGCATAATTATTTCCGCCGTCAATGCGGCTATGGACAGCACAAGAAGTATAATGCAAAAAATCGTCATTTTCTTGCCGCTTGACCTTCTTCCTGCTGCTGCGGCTTTATCTCGAATTTCAGCATTCCTATTCTGCATCCGTTCATACCTTCCACCGTGATTTTAAAATCCTCTGTTTCCGTCTTGTCCCCCACTTCCGGTATTCTTCCGAACAACTCAAAAACCCAGCCGCCTACGGTGTTAAAATCTCCCTCAATCTCATAATCCATATCCTGATTTTCAAAATACCTGTTAAAATCTATTTTTTGAACATTTCCGTTTACTCTGAATACGTTTTTGCCCACAAATTTCACGGGAGTGCTTACAACGTCGTTTTCGTCCCAAATTTCGCCTACCAATTCCTCCACAATATCTTCAAGAGTGACAATGCCCGCAGTTCCTCCGTATTGGTCTACCACCACCGCAATATGCTCTTTTTCCCTCTGCATTTTTTTCATAACGTCGGAAATCCGCATTAAAGAGGGAATATACAGTATGTCGGTGATGATCTGCGTCAATGCGAAATCCTCCCCGTCCATCATTTTCTGCATAAAATCACGATAGCTTATCATACCCACAATATGATCAAGGGATTTTTCATATACGGGCAGACGGGAATAAGCCTCGGTTTTGAATATCTCCATTATCTTTTCGCTACTGTCGTACAAATCCACTCCAACCACATTAACTCTGGGCTGCATAATCTGCTCCGCCGTGGTTTCGTCAAATTCCAAGGCGTTGCGTACAAGATTGCTTTCCTGCTCCTCCAACACGCCTTGATCTTCAATTTCGTCTATTATGTGCATCAGCTCCTGCTCGGTTACGGAAACCTCCTTTTTATTGTTAAACAGCTTTGAAGCTCCCTTTTGAATAAGCAGAAACACAGCGGAAACGGGAGTTAATATTGTCATAAGAAGATACATTATTCTGCCGATTGCTATGCAAAAGCTTTCTGCGTTGCCCTTTGCTATCGTCTTTGGAGTAATCTCGCCGAAGATCAGCACGATAACGGTTGTGGCGGCGGTTGCAATAAGCGGTCCTTGGTCGCTGAACAGCTTTACACACAGTATGGTGGCAATAGACGAGGTGGCGATGTTTACAATGTTATTACCTACAAGAATGGTGGTAAGGCACTTGTCGTATTTTTCCATTACCTTTAATGCGACAGCCGCACTTTTGCTGCCTTCCTCCGCCAAATTCTTAAGCCGAATGCGGTTGGCGCTTGTAAACGCAGTTTCCGCAGCTGAGAAAAAAGCGGATAATGAAACCAAAACCACCAATAATATTACAGTTTCCATAAATGCTAAATAATCTTTCCTTTTTTCTTAAAAATTTTTTGATATATATTGCAAAATATTGTATAATTATGTATAATGTTATTGATTTAAATTATGAATTAAGGACAATAAAATGAAAATTGACGTTAAAAGCATATTAAAGAGAGCAATTCACCCAAGTCAGTGGAAGTCGTTGTATATAGAATACAAGGAACTGTGCAACTACATTATTTTCGGAGTGCTTACCACTGTTGTTTCCTTTGCCACCTATTACCTGTTCAGGTGGATATTCCCCGACGAGAACAGCGTACCCGTTTTCTTAAAGTGGGTGTTTAATCTTTCGTCGGTATTCGGCACTGAAAGCGCAACCGCCCTGCCCGTGTTTCTGTCCTGGGTATGCTCGGTAAGCTTTGCGTATGTGACCAACAGAATTTGGGTGTTTGAAAGCAAAGCAAAAGGAATACGCATTGTTTCCGAGATCGGGAAATTTTTCGGCGCAAGAATACTTACTCTGTTTGTGGATATTCTCATTATGTTCCTTATGGTGGATTTAACGGGAATAACGGGAGCTTTGTGGGAATTTTTCGCAAAAGCCGTTTCCAACGTGTTTGTGCTGGTGCTTAATTATATTTTGAGCAAGTTAGTGGTATTCAGGAAGAAAAAGGAGCAGTAATAGGCTCAGGCTGACAAAAAGCCTAAACTTAAATTTTTCGTAAGGAAAAAAGTTCTTAAGAAAAAACATCAGTTTTTTCCCTAAATTGGGATCATAGCCTTAAAATCGAGGTAGAGCAAGGCTCTGCCCGATTTTTGCTTTTTTAGGCAAGCCGTCAAAAACGGCGTCAGTTTGACGGAAAAACGACCAAAGGGAGATTTCGACAAGCCGCAGTAATAGGTTTTCGGTCTTTTTCACTTTTTCTTGATAGTAATTAAATATTCAAGAGTTTTGGATTTATTTGAGGTCCGCATATTTCCGGTTAGAACATCAGGCTCTTTGATACCGTACTCGTAAAGGACCCTAACTCTTACCGTTCCCTCATTCTTGGCGATAATCGAACATTGCTGATGTGTATTTCCTTCAAGAACCGCAAGAGATTCGCCCTCTGTTATTTCCCACTCATAAGTGTTGTAGGTGGAATCACTTTCTCTGCCGCAGTCTATGCTTATTTTTTCTCCCACACGAACCGAATATTCTCCGTCAACTTTTTCAGGCTTTGACGCATTCTTTAAATTAACGACGCACAGTGCTTCCACCGTTTTTGGCTTGGAGTCAAACTCGGCGTAAATGTAAAATACTGCGGTATTGCCGGGATCAAAGTACATTACTCTTACATACAAATCCTTGAATTGGTTGTATTCTCCGGAAAGAGGCATAATCCAATCCGCGTCGTGGCAAATTCCGAAGCACAGAGGAAAAGTATATTCGGTGAAGGTTTTCTCTCCATGCTCCAATGTGGGAGAGGAATTAAGCCAGCTCTGCTCCATCATAAGGTTTTTATAGGTGAATATGCTGTTTGTCTTTATGCTGTCGGAGGGAGTGAAAAAGACAATGGTTTCGTCATTGTAATAGCCTTTAAGCCAAAGCTCATCTCTTGTACCGCCACGGTTCTTGCCGTATGTGGCTGCTACGGTATAGGACTTGCCGTCTCGCAGTACGGTCGCCTGACCGGGCTTGGCGGTAAGCCTGCCGTCCTGAGTGCGGAAGCTTCCGTCGGACAGCCGATACAATCCCGTCGCAGCAGATTCTGCTTTCGTGCCTGACTGCTGATTGGACTCGCCGTAGCGCAAGCCAAGATCCACAATATCCAATTCATAAGGAATCCATACCTTGGCTTCAAGCTTGCCGTTTTCAATAGTGCCGTAAATCTGCATATTGCAGTCAACATTGGTAAAGTTGACATTGTATGTGGTTTTAACATTTGCCTTGCCCGTGTAGTCTATTCCGTAGCTGTAGCTTGTAAATTTGTCGCTGATTTTATTCTTATACTTCTTTGTAAGCTTAAAGTTGTGCTTTCCGTCACAAATTGCGTTTACATAGGCGTCAATTATCGCCAAATCGGATTCTTTTCCTTTAAACGTTCTGATTTGGTAAGCTTTTGGGGTACTCATATTGCTATATGACAGCTTGCCACTGCAAAAGTCCACTAAGTCCTGAATGTAAACGCTGTCCTCTGTGATGCTGTATTGGGTGGGATTTTCGGAAAGCGCCTCCACAACCAATACGGGATTATCATCAGAACCGGGATTTGATGTTGAAGGCTCTGTATTTGTCTGCTGTGAATCCGAGCCGGAGTTTTTATTATTTCTTTTTTCAAGCAGGGAGCTTATTACGGGATATTTGGAGTCATCTCCCAGCTCCATACCGTTTCCTTCGCCCTCTAAGAACCTGCCCGAAATCCAGCCTCCGTAATAAGTTTTTTTATCGGGTAAAACAAGCAAACCTGTTCCGTGAGGCAAATTATTGGCGCAAGAGCCTTCATATGTAGCGTTGTCCATATACAAGAATTTGCCCAAAAATACCTTGCCTTTGAAAAACTCTCCCTCAAAAACAGTGCCGTCTTTAAATGTATAAACGCCTCTTCCGTGTTTTTGATTATCTTTCCACTCTCCCTGATAAAACTCCGAATTCTCATAGACAATCAGGTTTTTTGAGGGGTAGAAAACAGAGCCGTCGCCCATATCATAGGACTCCTTGTCTTTAACCTTGCTCCAATCGTAATTATCGTGATGAACGGAAAGCTTGGGAAATTTATATACAATCTCTCCTTCTTCGTTATTGACTTCGGAAACGACCGAATTATGATTCCCCTGGGTGTTTTGAACAGTTGAATTGGGATTTACATTGGGCTTGTTACGATTATTGCCTATTGCTATTATGCAAAATACAACGGCGGCAAGGGCAATGGCAGAGCCTGACAAAACACCTGCTATTATACCCTTTTTGCTTGTTTTATTGGGCTTCGGATTCGGAATAACCTCCGTATTAACATTTTTTGATACCACAGGGCTTCCGCATTTACTGCAAAATTTTGAATTGTCGGGAATCTGATTGCCGCAATTTGAACAATACATAAAAGTTTCCTTTCTGCACAGTTATTTAATTTATAATAAAAAAACAATATCTTTAAAGATTAAGAAAATGCAGCCCGAAGGAATCCTCTCCGAAAGTGCAAACCAATTTTGCAGACATATCGGTTAACGCCACACGCTCAAACTCCACATATTTCGCCACTTCCTCCTTATATCTTTCAACCTGTTTGATATACGGCTTGGGGCAGCTTATTATCAGCAGCGAACGGTCTATGTTATTCTTGTTTTTCAGTATTTTTGCAATATATCTGCGGTAATACTCCTGTCCGTTTAAAAAAACCGCTCCGTGAATTATTCCCCCGTTTTTAACCGTCACCATAGGAGCAATTCCGAAAAAGTCCAAAGCCAAAGACAGGTTGCGGGGAATAACTCCCATTTGCCTTGCCCATTGAGTGTCCCTTGCGGAATAGGTGCTGTTTATGCGGCTGTTAAGCTCGTCTATTGCTTTTATAATAAACTCGGGAGAAAAGCCTTCTCTTGCCAATTTAACCGCCTGCGCCACTTGAAACAGCAGGCCCGCTCCTATTTGCTTTGAATCCGCCACATAAACATTTTTCATAGCTTGTGCGGCTTTTTTTGCGTTATAATAGGAATCCTTGATATTCAAGCCGCAGCAAAGATGACAAATGGACTGCGCATTTTTCAAGTGCTTTGAGAAAAATCCACGGTAATCCTCTGCCGACGGACAGACGAGAGTGGGATTTTTTCCCGCCTGCTCCGCATATTCTATAATATTTTCAGAAGATATTTCATAGCTTTCTCTAAAAGATCCGAAGTCGGTTTTTATTTCCGCCTGTATAACAGGAACGTCGTAAGGAAATATTTCGGGAGGAAAATAGCAGTTGGAATCGGCGGTTATAAGCGTTTTAATCATTTTACCTTTCCTCCCGCATACGGTATATTCTCGCTAAGCTTATCCAAATATGATAAAGCTTTTTCATTGTTATGGGCTTCAATATTGCTAAGAGCGGATTTTACCATAATTCTGTTGCCGTATCCCAAATGAGTATCCAGCAGCTGTCTTAACAAATCTGCGGCAATATCAGTATTTTCCTTATCCAAAGCAGCTTTTATTTTTTCAACTTGACTGTAAAGCTCTTCATCACTTGGATTTGTTATGCCGTTTTCGGTGAAGTAGCGGTTAATATCTGCCTCCAACAAAACAAACTTTGCGGAAAGAAGCTGAGTAAGCTCCTTTAAAAGCTTGTATTCCTGCTTTTCCGCCGCCGCCTGCGCCTGCCTTGCTATCTCGGAAACGGAAACTGCGCCGATATTTGCAGCTGAAGATCTGATTCCCTGAAGCTGAATTACACAATCCTCAAAATTCTTTGATTTAATGCTGTTTTCCAAGGTTTGCGCCGATTCCTCCGCTCTCTCTTCAAATATTTCAAGCATTTCTCGGTAAGCCGATTTGCTTCCCGACGCAGCTGCAAGACCTCTTGCGGGGTTTAATTCGTCAAAGGGACGTTCATGGAGGTCGGGAACGGTTTTAATCTGCTTTCCCTCGGGAATAAAGCGTTCAAGTATGCCGTTCAGCTCGTAATGGGTAAAGTCAGAGGGCAGTCTTTCGGAGCAGCCCTCGTTGGTTTCTCCCACTGCAATTACGGGTATGTTCATATACTTTTCTTCTTCTGCGCACATTATTCTCGCAGCAATTATCTCAATACTGTCGCAAAGGAAAATTATATCGTAATCCTTTTCCTTTAACGATTCTATAACTTGATTTGGAGAAATAAAATCTGCGCTGATTTGATAGTTTTTCAACGTACTTAGCTTGTTTTCGTAATCTCCCACCACCAAAGCGGATATATCGGGAGCAATAAAGCCTTGTACAAAGCTGTCGCCCTCAACGGGACCTTTATTGAAAATGTGAACGAACATAGCCATATGCAGCGGGCGCAGCACTCTTTTGATCTGCTTTGAGAGAGGTGCCTCAGTTTCTCCCCTACCGCATGCCACTACCACCTTTTTAACTCTTGCCAGCATATCGAAAATAGGCTTGTCAAAGCCGTAATAGCTATAATCCGAATAAATGTGGGTAATATCCGCACTGTCCTTTTCCAACATAAATTCAACACGAGAGCGGCAGATATGAGCTTTAACGCCCAATTTTTCAAGCTGCTCCTTCGCTGACGCCGCAACTAAGCCGCTTTTGAGATAAAGCAGCACCTTGTACTCCTTGCCCGTGCTTTCGAACAAGGTGGAAAAAGGCAGCGGATTTTCCACCTTTTGAGGAATAGTTACCACAAACTTGCTGCCGCCTGTTTTTTCATTCCTTACAAAAATGAATCCGCCCATAAGGGAAGTCAAGCGCTTTGCGACCCCCAATCCCAAATGTATGGAGGATTTGCCGTTATTTTCATCTGCGTATACGGTGAATATTTTGTTTGCCGCTTGGGGAGTTATTCCGATTCCCGTATCCTTTACCTGAATTTGCAGATTAACGCCTTCCGGTGTTATTCTTGAGGAAAAGCTTACGGTTATGCTGCCTTTTTCGGTAAACTTTACGGAATTGGCAAAAAGGCTCATAATAATCTGCGTAATTCTGCGGCAGTCACCTATCAGTACCGAGGGAATATCAGGCTGACTTTCCATTATTATGTCAAGCTCTTTTTTTGAAGAAGCGGCATAGCAAAAATTAGCTATGTCGCTCATAAGGCTGTTAAAGGTATACGGCTCGCTCTTGATTCTCATTTCGTTATTTTCAATAAGAGCATAGTCCTCCGCATCGTTTAAGGCAATGGACAGCCGTCCCGCATCGGACTGTATACGAGAAAGCTGTTCACGCACAGGCAAAGGAATATCGCTTCTTCCCAAAAGTCCCGTGCAAATTTCCGACAAGCCTTGTGAAACGCTTCTCATTTTCCCTGCGGAAGCCGCCCAAAAGCGATCGTTTTGGCGGTTGACGGTAAGCAGCCTCTTGTTCTGCTTTTTCAGCAGCATTATATTGTTTTTTGTGACTTGCACAAATAAGGTCATACCAAGACCGGATAGATTGTAGCACAGGCAGACCACCAAATATACGGAAATCAAATTAACCTGATCCTTGGGGAGAAAAAATAAGACGTTGGCAATAAGCGTAACGTCCGTTAAAACAAGATACCACAAGCAAAGCTTAGAGGAGAGGAAAAAGCCGCAGATTACCACTGCCGCCGCAAAAAGCACAGGCATATAAAAGGCGGTTCTGTTAATTACGGACAGCACAAGGCAGGAAACATCGAAAAAGGTCACAAGCACATATGGCTGCGCCCGTTTCAGCCTTCCGCTCAGCACAAACACAAGCGGAGCCAAAAACAGCGTTCCGCCGCACAAAACTGAATACACAACCTCTTCTTTGGGAAGAACAAGGCAGGAATATATGACGTGAACCAATATGGAAAAAAAGAAAAGCGTAAATGACGCTATCATCACATTCCTGTATCTAAACATACTTTTATCCTCTTTAAATGTGGTTTAAACATTATTATAACATAATATTGCTTCCTTTGCAATATTTTTACAAAAAAAGTTATGTTTTCGGAAGCAGAACCTTAAACCCGCAGCTATCATCAATATATCCTATATCCGAAAACCTACACGCTGCATCTGAAAACAAGCTGTCCGTTTTCTATTTCAAAGGAGTATATGCCGCCGTATTTTTCCACGGTTGCAGCCATAGATTTTGTGCCGTAGCCGTGGTTTTCTCTTGCCGACTTGGGCAGGTTTCCTTCAAAGGCTATTTTTCCGGAAAAAGCGTTTTTGATTTCGAGAAACAGCTTTTGATCCTCTGCAAAGGCTTTTATCATAACCGTCTTTTCGGGGCAGCTTTCAAGGGCGTTTATGGCGTTTTCCACTCCGTTGGATAAAATTACCGCCAAATCCGTTTCCTCTATATTCAGCTTTCCCGAAAGATTTATGTCGGTTTCAAGCTTAATTCCCTTATCCTCTGCTATTTTTCCGTAATAGGACAGCACGGCGTTTACCGTATGATTGTCGCAGTAGATTTTTATCTTGTTTTCATCGATATTCGACGATATGTTTTTGATATACTCCTCTGCTTCCGCCGTTTTTCCGCTTTTAAGATAGCCGTCAAGAATTATCATTTTGTGCTTCATATCGTGCCTCAGCAGATTAAGGCTTTCCTCCCTTTCGGATACGGATTTAAGCCTTTCCTCCGCCATTTTGTTCTGCAAAGCCAACATTCTGTTCTGCTCCTCGCTTTTAAGCAGCTCAAGCTGCTTCCACAAAACATTGAATATGGTAAGATACATAACCGGCACTAATATAAGAATCAGCGCAAGATGAGGAACATACTCCATTCTGTCCAAAATAACGGTGGGATAAAAGGTAAAAACAAGTATTATAACATAAAACAAAGCTGCCAAAAGCGAAAACACTCCCCAACCCCTTCTTGTGTTCTCCTGCAAATAATGATAGGGCTTTCTCACATATTTTATTATGAGAAGCTCCAAAATCGGATAAGCGGCAAAGCGGATAATAAACATAATTAAATGATTTTCCGAATTGCACAGCTTGTCTATGATATTTGAAGCAAAGGTAATTTCAAGCACAATGGTGTCCGACAGGCAAAAGGTGAAAATAAACCTTGTGTCCCTGTTCTTAGCCATAATGAAGAAGAATATCAGGCTTGGCAGAACGCAGCAAGGCACAATCAGCTTTCCCGCCGTTACAGTGCCGAAAATCCACACATTCACCAAATTTAACAGCATAAGAGGAACTACGAAAACCGCCGTTATTATGTTGGTTTTTCTTTTGGGAAACCTGCTCTCATAAAGGAGCATAAACATAGCGCAGCAGTGTATAAGCGTCCAGATAATGGATAAGTCCCTGAGTGCGTCCATTTTATACTCCCCCTATTTGAATTTTCCGTTTAAAAATTTTATTTTTGCGTCGGAATATTTTCTTGTTATGGGATATTCCTCGCCGTTTTTCATTTTAAAGCTCCTTGCGTTTGCCAAGGCTATGTTTTCCCTGTTGACAAAATAGCTGTTGGAGCATTTAATAAAGGAATCGAAAGGCAAAAGCTCTTTTACTTGAATATCGAAGGGCGATTTCTGATACACTCCCTCTATTCTCTCTCCTCCTGTCAAATGAAACACAAGGCGGTGATCGAAATATTCGACTGCGTTTATTTTGCTTATTCCCAAGGGCATAACACCCTCTGCTGTGCGGACGGTTATCTTGATTTCCTCCTTTTGGGGCGGCACATAATACCGTATGCACTTATCAAGCTCGTCAAAAAGCTTATCTTTATCAATAGGCTTTAAAAGATAGGAAAAGGCGTGAACCGAAAAAGCCTCCAAGGAATAGTCCTTTGCGGAGGTAAGAAAGATTATGGCGGCTCTTTTGTTGTATTCCCGTATTTTTCTGCCTAACTCCAAGCCGCTCAGCTCCTCCATAACTATATCCAAAAGATAGATTTCGCTGCCGCCCTTTTGCTCCTCGAAGCTTAAAAGCTCCTTTGGATCGGAAAAAACGACGGCTTCCAAATTCCTGTCGGATTTTTTTATGTATTGGTCAATATAGCCTTTTATTGTTGAAAGCTGATTCGGCTCGTCGTCGCAAAGCGTAATTCTCATTATACACCTCTATAAAATCTTTAAAGCTTCAGGTTAATGCTTCAAGCTGCAGTTAACATTTTATCACATTTTTTCCTTTCTTGCAACTTTATTGAAAAAAAGCGATATGCTTTTTAAGGGAATTTAATGCTTTTTGAGGGAAATGGTTGTCTTTTTGGTAAAAATGTATTATAATTAAAACAATTACTTAAAATTTTTGATTTATATATAAATTTTATAGGAGGAGCAGGTATGAATATTTTAAAAACAAAGCTTTTCAGAAATACGGCTGCGCTGGTCACAGCTTTTTCGCTGACGGTGGGGTGCTGCTTAGACCTGTGGGATTTAAGGGCAATGGCGGTAGGAGAGCCGAAAATAAGCGGAAATTGCGGCACGAGCGCTACATACGCCTTTGACGAAGCATCGGGTACGCTTACCATTAGCGGAAGCGGGGATATGACAGGTTATTATTCAGCCGAATTCGCTCCTTGGTATAGTTTTGCTGACAGTATTAAAAAGGTTGAGATAGGGGAAAATATTACCAAAATCGGTTCGTATGATTTTTCGCAATGCAGCAATTTAACATCGGCAGATATATCCGCAAATGTCACGGAGATAGCTTATGATGCTTTTATGAGTTGCCCAAAACTCCAAACAGTTACATTTGCCGAAAACTCAAAGCTTACAACCATAGGCGATGCGTGTTTTTACTTGTGCAGCGGCTTATCATCAATAGCTATACCCTCTTCGGTTACATCAATCGGTGGGAATGCTTTTCGTGTGTGCAGTTCCTTGACAAAGATTGAAATACCCGCAAATGTTACAACTTTGGGTAGTGGTGCATTTTCAGAATGTACAAAACTTGAATCGGTTACCTTCGCCGAAGGATCAAAGGTCAAAGCTCTCAATAACTGTTTCGACGGCTGTACAGCCCTTAAAAATGTAACGTTTCCCGAGAATTCACAGCTTACATCCATAGACACCGAATGTTTTAGGGAATGCAAAGCCTTGTCATCGATAACTATACCCTCATCGGTTACATCAATCGGTGAAAGCGCTTTCTTTCGGTGCGAATCTTTAGAAAATATTGAAATACCCGCAAATGTTACAACTTTGGGTAGTGGTGCTTTTTATATGTGTTTGGCTCTTAAAACCGTAACGCTTCCCGAGAATTCACAGCTTGAAACCATAGGTGGCGAATGCTTTAGGGGCTGTAAAGCCTTGAAATTAATGGGCAAGCCCCAAGACTCTTTTTCCGATCCCACTCCGGGTTTGTATTTTCCCTCAACCGTTGTTTCTTTGGGGAACGGTGCTTTTCAATCTTGTTCACAAATTCAAGTAGTTGATTTCAATAAGGACGCCGATTACAAATTAAAGATTGAGACCATAGGCAACAGCTGTTTTGAAGGCTGCTCACGCTTGGGAATAGCGAATATTTACGCAAAGACAGTGGGAGATTATGCCTTTAAAGGTTGCACCGGATTGCAGCATTTAAATATCAAAAAAAATGTCGATAGTTGGGGTACAGGCGCTTTCTCCGGTTGTGACCATTTAGATGATATTACATTTGACTCGGGTGTAAAAATAGCAAAAATCCCTTCTGAATGCTTTAAGGGTGACCGTAGAATTACAGGCTTCACCGGTGAAGGTTTTCTCACAAGCGGTGTTACCGAAATTGGGAACGAGGCTTTTTCGGGCTGTAACCTGAAAGATTTTATTATTCCCGATACGGTTAATACTATTGGAGAAAATGCCTTTTATGGCTGCGGTAACATATTTTATTCAAACACGGGAAAAGGTAATTTTACAGAAACCTACGGCGCTGACGCTATGATAAAATATACAGTCGAAGGAAACAATGCCAAACTTGAAATCACAGCTGCAAAGGACAATGAATGCACAATAAATCTGCCCGCTGAAATAGACGGCAAAACCATTGTTTCCGCCAACTATACCAACTATCAGGGCAGAATCACACACGACGGCGAACATAATTATAATGCGGATAAAATCTGCCTGATTTGCGGTGAAGAAGATCCCGGTCTTGCCATAAATGAAACAAACTTCCCTGATGAAAAATTCAGAGAATATGTTAAAGAAAAATTTGACAAAGACAGCAACAATTATTTAAGCGATGAGGAAATCGGCAAAATTACCGGTATTTTTGTTGCCGGCAAGGGCATAACAACCTTAAAAGGCATAGAGCATTTTAACAGGGTAACATACATAGACGCAAAAAACAACAATATCACAGACGAGCTTGATTTAAGCGGCTGTCCGATACTTGCTACACTATATGTGGATAACAGCAGCAAACTTACAAGCATAAAATTCGGCGATGTAAGCAAGCTTGGTGATTTGACCTGCAAAAACACGGGAATTACGGAGCTTGATTTAAGCAATGCGTCAAATTTGAGCTGGCTGGATTGCCGCAACGACGATTATAAGGGCGTTTTGGAAAGCCTTAATCTTTCCGGCGCAGTAAAACTAAGACAGCTGTACTGCCTTGGAAACAAGCTTACCAAATTGGATCTCAGTAATTGCCCCAATCTTAAAAAGCTTCACTGTGAGGGTAACCGGCTTACTTCTCTCGCCTTGCCCGCTAAGGCTGAAAACCTTGAGGACTTAAATTGCAGCGAAAACAGACAGCTGACTTCTCTTGTTTTGGGAAAATACGATTCCCTTAAAACGCTTCACTGCGGCACAACGGGAATAAGCTCTCTCGATTTAACCAACGTTCCCAATTTGGAAACACTGTATTGCTTCTCATCAAAACTCACAAGCCTTGACGCAAGCCCCTGCAATAATCTGACTTTTTTATCGTGCAGCGTTAACTTTCCAATGACTGAGCTTAATGTATCTCAAAACACCCAGCTTAAAACCTTGCAGTGCGGCAACACCGCTTTAACAAGCCTTGATTTAAGCAATAATACGGTTCTTGAACAATTAGACTGCAAATACTGTCATCTTACTTATCTCGATGTAAGCAAAAACACGGCTCTTAAAGGATTAAACTGCTCCAACAATCAGCTTGCATTTCTTGATTTAACAAAAAATACCGCTCTTGAAACGGTAGAAGCAGATAATAACATATCTGCGGTAGACGGCTGTAAATGGGATCTTTTTCATCAATTAGTAAATTCAGGCTTTCATCCTTCATATATGTCGAATCTCCAAAATATAGGGTTTGATGATAAAGGCGAGTATATTTACATCTTTGAAAACAGTTTAAGCGGCATTGCTGGTGCCAACGCAAAATATACTTATAAAATGGCAGAGGGTAAAACTCAGGATTTTTACTTGAATTTTTCAGAGCATAATCTTGAAAAGACGGACTATAAAGCACCCACCTGCACCGAGGACGGAAACAACGCATATTGGGTCTGCAATACCTGCGGAAAAATGTTTAAGGCTACAAACTGCCATAAGGAAAATGTAATTACGGAAATTCCCGTAATCGAAAAAAGAGGACATACTCTCACTCACATTGAAGAAAAGCCCGTCGGCTGCACCCATAACGGACAGGAGGAATATTGGTATTGTACAACCTGTTTAAAATATTTTTCAGATGAAAGCTGTGAAAATGAGATTGAAAAGCCCGTTGTTATCGAAGCAGAGGGACACAAGCTCACTAAAACCGCCGAAAAGCCCGCAACCTGTACCGAAAACGGACATAAAGAATATTGGACCTGCTCGGTATGTCATAAGCTGTTCTCCGACGAAAACGGCGAAAACGAGATTGACAAGCCTGTTGTTATCCAAGCAAAGGGTCACACCGTTGTTACAGATCCCGCAGTAGAACCAACCTGCCACAGCACAGGCTTGACAGCCGGCAGTCACTGCTCTGTATGCGGCACGATAATTGCACAACAGAAATCCGTTCCTATGACAGCTCACACCTACGGCAAATGGACAATCACCAAAGAGCCTACCTTAACGGAAACAGGCTTTGCAACCCATAAATGCGAAAATTGTGATCATACGGAAGAAAAGAACATAGAAAAATTAACAGATGAAACAGTTTGGACCAAAGATCCCGATCGGCATAAAGATCCAACCGAGGATGAGCCCGGTCAGGACGTTTATGAAAGCGAGTACGGAGAAGTAATAGTCGTATTGCCAAAGATTCCCACTGTTACAACTTCATCTGCGGCAACTCAACCTACGCCCGAAACTTCAACAAGTGCTGAAACCACATCTTCGTCAAGTACAGCACTTACACCTTCAACAGGCTCTGAACCTACACCTTCAACAGGTACTGAACCTACACCTTCAACAGGTACTGAACCTACACCTTCAACAGGCTCTGAACCTACACCTTCAACAGGTACTGAACC
>CAZRRT010000009.1:0-36770 GCA_964602605.1 uncultured Ruminiclostridium sp. | reverse complement strand
TTTCGGCAGCTTGTTTAAGCTGCGCTTTAATCGTAATGTGTTTTTCTTGCTGCTGCTTTTTTCTAATTCTCATTATTATTAAAGAAAATATTACGATTTTGGAATTTGAACCTATATTATTACATAAAAAATAACCATTTTGACTTAGAAGCATTAAGTTCAAAATGGTTATTTCAAGTGTGAGACTGTCGAAAAAGGCTAAAATACTGTTAATTTATATTAAATTACTGCTCCTTTACTTTCTTTGGCAAAGCGTATTTTTGGCTGAAATAAGTAAATTTTTCCAAGAAATATGCGTCCTCGGTTTTTTTCAGTTCGTTTATATATTCGTGAGCCTCAAAGCTGTCCTCTTGCAGCTGAATAATACAAACGGCGATATTGGAGCAGTGGTCGGCTATTCTTTCAAAGTTGGTGAGCAGATCCTGAAGCACAAATCCTGCCTCAATGGTACATTTTCCTTTACGTAAGCGCTTTATGTGATGCTTTTTAAGCTCGTTTCTCAAATTGTCTATAACCTCCTCCAAAGGCTCTACCGTTTTTGCTTTGGTAATATCCTCTGTTTCAAAGGCGGAAAATGCCATATTGACTATTTCGGTAATGGCGGCAATATATATTTTCATTTCCTCCCTTGCCTTGTCGGAGAATACCAAGCCCTTTGCGTTAATTTCCTGAGCCGCCTCGAGAGTGTTTACCGCATGGTCGGAAATTCTTTCAATATCTCCGATAGAGTGGAGCAAAAGGGAAATTTCCTTGCTGTCCTTATCGGTAATGTCCTTTGTGTTAAGCTTTATAAGATATGAGCCTATCTTGTCCTCGTATTCGTCAACCCGATTTTCGTTAAGTATAATTTCATTGCCCTCTTCCTCGTTGTATTCGGTAAGCATTTTCATAGCGTCAAGCAAGGTGGATTGGGTTAAGGACGCCATTTTTAATGATAATGTGCGGCACTGATCGATAGCGAAGGAGGGAGTTGACAAAAATCTTTCATCCAAAAGTGCATAATCCTCATTATTTACCTTGCCGTCCCTAACCGTAAGCTTTGCCAGCTTTTCAAGCACCCACGAAAAGGGAAGCATAACAATACAAGCGGCAGTGTTGAAAACAGTATGCACAATGGCGATCTGCACGGGGGAAATAGCCGTATCGTTAAATGTAAAATGAAAAATGGCGTTTCCGATGTAATACAGCGACAAAAACAGCACTGTTCCTATAACGTTAAAATACAGGTGAATAAATGCGGTTCTCTTTGCGTTTTTGGTAGTTCCCGCACTTGAAATCAGGGCGGTTGCGCATGCGCCGATATTCTGCCCCATTATAATAGGTATTGCGCTGCCAAAGGTGAGAGAGCCGGTGGAGGACAGTGCCTGCAAAATACCTACCGAAGCGGAGGAGCTTTGCATAACCGCCGTAACCAATGCGCCGCACAATACGCCTAAAAGGGGATTGGAAAACATAGTAAGCACACTGGCAAATTTGGGATTATCCGCCAAAGGAGCTATTGCGTCCTTCATAGTGTTCATACTCAGCATTAAAAGAGCAAAGCCTATTAAAATAGTGGCAACGTCCTGTTTTCTGCCTTTTTTTCCGAAGGTGAGAATCATCACCGCAATAATAGCCAAAATCGGAGAAAATACAGTGGGGTTTAAAATCTGTATAAAGCTGTTTCCGCCGTCAATTCCCGTAAGCGACAAAATCCATGCGGTAACGGTGGTGCCGATATTTGCGCCCATAATTACACCGGTAGCCTGTGAAAGCTGCATAATTCCCGAGTTTACAAAACCCACCGCCATAACCGTCGTCGCCGAGGAGCATTGCAAAACGGCGGTGACAATAAGACCTAACAAAACGCCTTTCAGCTTATTGCTTGTAAGCCGTTCAAGAATGTACTCTAATTTTCCGCCGGACACTCTTTCAAGTCCCAATCCCATTACCTTCATACCGTAAAGGAACATAGCAAGACCGCCGATAAAGGTTACCGCACCCATTAAAAAATCCATAAATGACCTTCCGTTTCTTTTGGAGCAAAGATTTTTGATTTATTATTATGATTTTATTAAAGGTAATGTCCGCATAAATCTGCATAAAATATGACAAAAAATACTAAGACAACCCATTTTTCATTATAGCAAATATTTTTGATATTGACAATAGCGGATAGAAAAAATTGTGTTTATTATTAAAAATGAGATGTAGAATATTATTAACCGATTACATAAAATAATAGTTAAAATCACAAAAAGGGAATAAAATTTATGACAAAAACAACAAATTCTCACTTTGCGAGAGTGATTTTCGGTTTAAGGGGTGTTATTTTTTCTGTCGTTTTGGTAGAATATAGCTAAAGTCAAAACGCAATGATTATTTTATTAGGCGGCTGCTGTTATGCCACTGAATTATTATAAAAATGAGAGCAGCTGCAACTATCTATTAGGAGGTTAATGCAAATGAATACTATGGGACAATTTATTGCGGCATTACGTAAGGCAAACGGAATGACGCAGCAGGAATTAGCGGATAAATTAAATGTATCCAACAAGTCGGTAAGCCGCTGGGAATGCGATCAGTGCGCCCCCGATATATCCCTTATACCTGCGATAGCGGAGCTTTTTAACGTTACCTGCGACGAGTTATTAAAGGGAGAACGCATTGCAAAGACAGATAATGCAGATAAAAAAGAGCAAAAGGTTGAGCAGCAGGCAAAAAGCCTTATTTTAAGAGCCAAATCGAAATTCAGAACGCAGCTTGCAATTTCAATAGGCTTGGCGATGGTGGGACTTGTACTTATGTTTGGCATTTCCTACGGATTTTTCCGCCCTGTTATAGCCTTTACCGCAATGCTTGTGTTTGAGATTGCAGCGTTGATTATCGCAATAATTGCCGTACAAAGGGCAAGTGAGGTAAGCCGTGAAAATGGGATTTTTGAACAGGCAGGCAGCCTTATGACAGAAAGATTTAACAAGTCCTTGGCAAATACTTCTTACGCCGCCTTTTTCACCGTATTTTCATCGATTGCCTTATCGCTGCCGCTTATATTGGCGTCGTGGGAATCGGGATTAGCCGTGCTTTCCTCTGACAGCTACTTTGCTTATTTTTTCGGCATAATAGTATTAGCACTGGTTTTGACGTTTCTGCTTACTTATATTCCTTACAGTTACTTCTTCGGGAGACAGAAACGTGAAAAATACATTTCCAAAGAGGACAAAACAATATCCTTTATTCAAATTGTTCTGATTGTATTTGGAGGACTTGTCATAAATCTTTCCGATTTTATTTACAGCCATGTTATTGTTAATATTATCAGTTCATTGGGCTTGCTTTTGCTTTTGGCTGCCGTTGTGATTTTTATTGTGTTTCTTGTTAAGAAAAAGGAAGGAAAGAGAAATATTCTGCTTTTGGGAATACGTAATATTCTGTTTATCCCCTCTGCCTTTATTGCTTTGAAATCTCATTCTACTTCATTTACATCTCAGGGAGTTAGCTGGGAAGGGGATGCTTTTTGGATTCCTCAGTATTTATTGATTACAGCGGCATATATCACAGTTGTAATAATTGCCTATTTGCTGATTGACAGATTTGTAAAAGCTGAATGATATTTGTAATTATAAAGCTTTACGATTTTCCGTATCAATAAATTCATATGCTTTACATTATAAAAAGGTGTATAATGCTAATTGCCAATCAGACTATGGATTTTGTCTATAGTTTGGTTAAAATATAAGGTTATCTCTAAAAATTGGTTTAAAAAGGAAAAATCGCCAAAATACATCGTATGCAAGTCAAACGGTGTGCTGTGGCGATTTTTCATCAGATAAGGTTTTTAGAAATGTTTCAATGAGGGGCAACGCCCCGAATTTATGAAAAATCCGGGGGCGCAAGCCCCTCAGGGTTTCAGTGGGGGATTGTGTCCCCCACTGAAAGACTGAATGGAACCCGCCGCCTAAGAGGCGGGGGACATCGGATTTTGATTATAAAATTATTCATATGAAAAAATCTTTGGAGTTTTTATCAGGCTGTTTTCCCAAGAAACAAGCGGTGAAAATCAGCGTTGTTATTGTTAAAAAGACAGGCTCAGCTTTTATCCTTTTTCTTCCTTCCGACACGCCTTAACAGCACTGAAACATAATGTCCCGCAAAAACGCATAACCCAATAATCGACAAATAGTCGAGTATAAAGAATATGAGAGGCTCTTCAAAATCAAAAAATACAAACTGCGTTTTCAAAAACAGGTACTGTGCCAGCCCTCTTTTAATAAACGCATATACTCCATAGCCTGCAATCGCCGCCGCAGCAACTCTTAAAGACCATTTAACGGGCGTTTTTTCAAAAAGCTTTTTTATCGGAGCAAGCATAGCAAACCAATGAAAGCCAAGGTGAAAGCCTATAAGGATAAATCCCCAATAGGCAGAGAGCATATGTAAGGTTCTTCCGAAAGAGAGTCCTCCGTTTATGGGCAGGAAATTCAGCGCATATCGGGAAATTATTATACCGCTTACCATAGAACCCAACATAGAAAGCATTACTCCCACAAACAGAACCGTTTGAAAAATTCTTACGGGTGAATACTTGCCCTTGAATATGCTTTTGTAAAATCCATAGTTTAGAATATGGTGCAGAACAAACAGTGCGAAAATCGCAATACCAAGCCATTCGTGAGCTGTCTGACCTATCATCTCGTAGGGCATTAAAAGCATTAAAATCACCGTCATTGCCAAATTTGTACAGAGCTTTGCAATCATTTTCGGTTTCATACTTTACTCCTGTTTTGTGTGAGAAATTATCCATTTAAGCACATTCTTATCGTCAAAAAATATTTCCGCCGAGCAAGCCGTCGATGACAACGCTATGATTTGAACGACAAGTTTACGGACTTTCACAATTTACCGACTTTCACCCTAATACTCCGGCCCGTCAAGCCATTCCTTTACCTGTGAGGCAACCTCGGGGACGATGTTTTCGGCGGCAGTGAAGTAAGCAATCAGAATGCTGCTGCTTTTATTATTGTCGGGTGCAGGGGCAGCGCCGTTATTCGCCGAGCCTTTTGGAGCAGAGGTGCTTTCCAATTGGGTAGTTTTTGCTGAGCTTATTGGTTTTTGAGAATTTGAATTAGTTTTTTTATCGGAATTACTGTCGGTATTGCTGCAAGCCGTAAGCGACAGCATCAAAAATGCCGTTAATATTGCAATGATTTTTTTCATACTATGCCTCTTATATCATACGTGAAGTCCTGCGAATATTTCAACAGCTGCCGGATCGTAATGGGAGAAGAAAAGGCTTTTGCTTTAATAGCAGTTGTTGAACCTACTCGCATAAAGCAATAATACAGCCAGAGTAATTGCGAAAACGGTTTATTTCACCAGCTTTGTAAGTCCGCCTTGTTCGGGACGCTCAAACGCTGCTGTTATTATCATAAGTATAAGCTCTAAAGCTTTATGTACTTCTGATATGTGTGAAAATAAATATCAAAGGAACATAATAATTATGCAAAAAATTTATTCAGCCGATATATTTTTAATCGCCGTAAATTTCTTCGATTATGGGGAAGGTACTCCACGCTTTGGGCCAGCCGCAGTAAAACGCAAGCTGTGTTACAACCTCAACCAGCTCCTCTTTTGTTATACCGTGTTCCTTGCCCATTTGGATATGCGATTTAAGCTGAGGGAAAAGTCCTGCGGAAAACAGTGCCGATATTGTAATAAGGCTTCTGTCACGAGCGGAAAGCTTATCCTCTCTCGACCAGATTTCTCCGAATAAAACATCATCGTTCAGCTCCGCAAATTTGGGGGCTGTTTTTCCCAATTTATCCCGTCCTGCTGTTTGTTTTTTCATATTATCGCTCCTTTCAAAGATTGTCAAAGATTGTCAAAGATTTTCAAAGATTGTCAAAGACTGTTTTTCAGAATGGCTTTTATATCCTTTGAATCAAGCCGCTTGTAACCGCCCGTCATTGGGAAAACAGCGGCGGCAATATCATCAATCATATTTTCGGCAGCTCCAAGCTCACCGATATTCATTACAAGACCAAGCTCTCTCATCCACTTTTCCATAGCGTCAAGACCCTCCAAAGCGGTTTGACTGTCCGATTTTCCCGAGGAGCTTACCTCCCATACGTTTTCGGCAAAGCGCTTGAATTTAGCCAAGCCGCAGGTTAGAATATGCTTGTAGTAGGGTAAAGAAACCGCCGAAAGCGTCATTCCGTGAGTTGCGTTTGTGTGCGCTCCAACTGCCTGACCTAACATATGAACGTTCCAATCGGTGGTTTTTCCCTTTGCCACAAGGGTGTTTAACGCCCAGGTTGCCGTCCACATAATGTTGCTGCGTGCTTCGTAATCATTGGGATTTTTATTGGCAATGCGGCTTGAATGAATCAGCGATTTCATAAGTCCCTCGCTGATGTAGTCGCTCACATTGTCGTCTTCGCCCGAAAAATACTGTTCGCATATATGATTGAAAATATCGTAAATTCCCGCAGCCATTTGATAGTGGGGCAAAGTCAGGGTATATTTGGGATTTAAAATCGAAAAGCGGGGCATTATTTTTTCGTCCGCAAAAACGTGACCTACTTTAACCTTTTCTTTTGTGTTGGTGATTACCGAGCCTGCGTTCATCTCGCTGCCCGTACCTGCCATTGTAAGTATGCAGCCTACGGGAATTACCTCGCAGTCAGGCTCTTTGAAGTCCACAAAATACTTCTGCCACGGATCTTCCTTACAGTTTACCGAAACGGAAACGGCTTTCGCATAATCGCAAACTGAGCCGCCGCCCACTGCAAGCAGCAAATCCGCTTTGTGGGTTCTTGCGGTTTCAATTCCCTCATACAGCTTATCAAGTGTGGGATTGGGCATAACGCCCGAAATTTCCGCAACGGATTTATCGCAGTCCTTGAGAATCTTCATAACCTCGTCGTAAATTCCGTTTTTCTTTATTGACTCCCTGCCGTAAATCAAAACTGCGTTTTTGCCGTATTTTGTCAGCTCTCCCCTTAAATTATCAAGAGCATTCTCTCCGAAATACAGCTTAGTGGGATTGCAGTAAGTAAAATTGCCAATCATTTTGTCACCTCCAAATTGTTGTAATATTCGTCTGTCACAGGCTCGCACCATTCGGTTTTTGCATTTTCGCCGGGTACTTCCACAGCTAAATGCTGAAAGCTGCAATAAGCCGCCGCACCGTGCCAATGCTTGACGTTTGGCGGTATGTTTACCACATCTCCCGCCTTCAGTTTTTGTGGAGCTTTTCCCCACTCCTGATACCAGCCTTCGCCTGCGGTTACGAGAAGTATTTGTCCGCCGCTTTTATCTGCGTGATGAATGTGCCAATTATTGCGGCATTTTGGCTCAAAGGTAACGTTTCCTATGGCTATTTGCTTTGTTGACAGCATATTGAGATAGCTTTGCCCGATAAAATATTCTGCGAAGGCATCATTTGGCTTTCCTGTTTCAAAAACGCTTAATTTCTCCATAGTATCACTCCTTTATCCATTTTTCGATTTGATCCTTTGCAGAGCTTACAGTGCTTCCTTTAATTGCAAGACCGCTTCCTATTTCCGATTTGGGACACAGCCTTTTTATATCGGAAACGCTGTTCCCAAGTCCGCTGCCCTCGTGGGTACAAAACGGCTTGATAATTTTTCCCGTTAAGTCGAGCTTTTCAAGGAAGGTAAACACAGCCATAGGCATTGTACTCCAATAATTTGGGTAGCCGAGGTATATTATGTCGTACTCCGAAATGCTGTCGGGATACTTTTTAAGCTCGGGGCGGGTGTTTCTTTTTTGGTCGTCCTTAGCTTCGGTGATACAGTCGTTATAGCCTTTGGAATACGGCTTTGCCTGCCGGATTTTAAACAGCTCGCCGCCTGTGATTTCTTGAATAAACCGAGCCGCAACCTCCGTGTTTCCAACCTCTAAATTTTCGAGCCTTCCTGCAATATAGTTTTCATCGGCTCTTGAATAGTATGCAATCAGTATTTTCATTTTATCCGCCTCCTTGTTAACTTGTTAATATTTATTATACAGCAAATAATCTTGACAGGGAATAGCAAATATGTTTTAATAGTATTAACCAATAGTTTATAGGAGGCTGTTATGTATAATTATATGTTGGATACGTTTATAGCCGTTGCAGACTGTGGCAGCTTTACCAAAGCAGCCGAAAAGCTGTTTATTTCACCCACCGCAGTAATGAAGCAGATGAACGCTTTAGAAAGGCACTTGGATTTAAGGCTCATAGAAAGGCGCTCCTCGGGAATAACGCTGACAAGCGGCGGAGAAGTGATTTACAAAAATGCAAAGTTCATTATCGACTATTCCGCAAAGTCAATAGCGGAAGCGAATGCGGCAAGCCACGTTTGCGACACCACCTTCTGCGTTGGCACTTCGCTTTTAAATCCTGCGAAAAACTTTATGGACTTATGGTACAAGGTAAGCGGAAAATTTGCCGACTACAAGTTACACCTTGTACCCTTTGAGGATAATCACGAGGGTATTTTATGGGAAATCTCACAATTAGGCGAAAAGTTTGATTTTCTCATTGGCGTCTGCGATTCAAAATCCTGGCTCTCCCGCTGCAATTTTCTACAGCTGGGATACTGCAAAAAAATGATAGCGGTATCCCGTGAGCATTTTCTTGCGGATAAACGTGAGGTTGATATAAAAGACCTTTACGGACAAACGCTGATGATGGTGAAGGAGGGAGATTCGGGAATCAACGATTTTATCCGTCACGATTTAACTCAAAATCACCCCAAAATAAAAATCGAGGACACTCCAAGCTACTATGATTTGGAGGTGTTCAACCGTGCCGCACAAACGGGCGGCGTATTGCTTACGTTAGAGTGCTGGGCAGAGGTTCACCCCGGACTTGTGACAATCCCCGTAAATTGGGATTACGCTATTCCTTACGGAATTATGTATGCTCTTAATCCTCCCGATGACGTTGTTGAATTTATTGGGGAAGTAAAGAAATTATATTCTTAAAATAAGTGGCAATATATTGGAATTGATTTGTATCATATCAACTTGTAATACTTCTTGCAAAATCATTAACATTTTGATATAATATATATAATTTAAGCTGAAAATGTCGAAGGGGGGGGAAAAGCCGTGAAGCTGTTTAGATACATACTTACCGTATTGGCAATACTAAGTCTTATAGGCTGCTTCGGCTTTTCCGCAGTTGCCGCTATGCCCGAGGGGATATGGGACGGAGAGAGCAAATTACGCAATAACCGCAACTATATTTTAAACGAAAAAAAGATCATAAAAGAGGACGTAATTATTCCAAAGGACACTGTGCTTATTGTTGACGAGTTCGGTCAGCTTGTGGTGCCTAACGGATTAACATTGATTGTAGAAGGCGGCATAAACGTTCACAGAGGCGGAAATATTCTTTTCTCGGGAAATATTGAAGTAAAAGAAACAGGCAGCATTTCGGCAAGCGGAAATATTATGGGCGAAGAAGAATCCGATCTTCAAGTTGCAGGCGGAGTAAGCATTAAGCCCGAGGGATATTTTCACACCCTTTCCAATACCAATATAAGCGATAATGGATTGCTTGTAATCGAGGGCAGAAGCATAATAAAAAAAGAAGCCGCCCTTACAAACAATGGAAAGATTTATGTTCAAAACGGCGGGGAATTGGTTAACGGCGGAAATATCAGGGTTGAGGAAAAGGGAGTTTTTGAAAGCTTGGGACACGTTACTTTAAAAAGAAAAGGCGTCATTGTTTCCTGCGGGTCGACAAGCTTTAAGGAAAACAGCAGCTTCACGTTATTGGGAAAGGCTTATGCAGATCAAAACGGCACTTTTTCCGACCTTTCAAAGCATATTGACTTGTCGGTATTCACTGCCGATATATTAAAATACGAGGAGGAGGTAACTAAGAGAGGAATTGACATTTCTTGGGCTCAGGGGGAGGTTGATTGGGAAAAGCTGTCAAAATCGGGAATCGACTTTGTTTACATAAGAGCGGGCAGAGGAGATGTAGACGGCACAGGACCGAAAGAGGACACGTTTTTTCGCCGAAACATAGAACAGGCAAACCAATACGGAATAGACGCAGGAGTATATTTTTACAGCTATGCGGAAACCGTAGATCAGGCGGAGGACGAGGCTGAATTTTTCGTCACCCTGCTTGACGGCTATAGAATTACATATCCCGTTGCTTTGGATATTGAGGAGGAAACAAGGCGAAAGGATCAGTCCCGAATTGCCGAAGCATTTTTGGAAACGGTGGCGGAGGAAGGGTACTATCCTATGATTTATTCATACCGAAACCGATTGGACACCCATTTCAGCGATGATATATTGGAAAAATATGCGGTGTGGGTGGCAAGACTTAAATATAAGCCGGAAACAAGATACGATTACTACATATGGCAGTATTCCCACAGCGGAGAAATTGCGGGAATTGAAGGAAATGTGGATTTTAATATTTCCTACAGAGATTTTCCCGACATTCTTAAGGATTACGGATTAAACCACTTGAATTTGTGACTCTTGATTTGTTGATATAATTATGTTGACAAAACTGTGTTGTAATTGTATAATAATATATGTAAACGTTTTCTTGATGTTGAAAAAATATTATATTCAATAAACAAAATCAATGTCAAGAATTTAATTTATTATGTTTTATGAAAGGGAAAGATTATGAAATCAAAAGTTTGTAAAGCATTATCATTGGCGGTTTCCTTGTCTGTGCTTATATCAATGACAGTTTGCGGCTGCAACACAGAATCGGGAACGAAAAACGAAAATACCTCCAACACATCTCAAACAGCGTCATCTCAAGCTCCGTCCTCGGACAAAAACAGCGAAAATGCAGGCGAAATGCGTGACATTACCTCTGCCGAATTGGTAAAGGAAATGAAAATAGGCTGGAACTTGGGCAACACTCTTGACGTGTGTCAGGCGGACAGAAACGGCGACGGAAAATTGGACGAACACGCAGAGGAAGGGGAAGAAGTGGACGAAACGCTGTGGGGAAATATCAAAACCACCCCTGAGCTGTTCGATAAGCTTAAATCCGACGGCATTAACGCTGTCCGTATTCCCGTTACTTGGCGGGATCATTTGGACGAAAACGACAACATAAAGGAAGAATGGCTTAACCGTGTTAAGGAGGTGGTTGATTACGCTTACAACAAGGGCTTTTACGTAATAATCAATATGCACCACGACGGAGGCAGCGATGCGAAATTCGGCGCATGGATATTGGAATATGCGGCAACCGATTATGATAAGTTTTTAACAAGATACACAAAAATGTGGAATCAAATTGCAGATTGTTTCAAAAATTATTCCGACAAATTGATATTTGAAGCTATGAACGAAGTGGGCTATGACGGAAAAACCTACAATGTATCCGAAAATGAGGGATATGAGATAGTAAACAGAATAAATCAGGATTTTGTAAATATTATCAGAAAAACAGGCGGAAACAATGCAAAAAGACATTTGCTTATTTCGGGATTTTGGACGGACGTTGCCAAAACCTGCGATAAGCGGTTTAAAATGCCAACCGACACTGTTGAAAATCGTATGATAATTTCAGTACATTACTACACCCCTTGGGAGTTTATTGCGGGACAGCAGAAAACTTGGGGCAGCAACAGCGATATTAAACTGATGACCGATAAAATGAATCAAATGAAGAAAAACTTTGTTGATAAAGGAATACCGGTGATTATAGGCGAGTATTCGGGCGGCGGAGTAAACAAGGAGCAGACCTATTACTGCGAATATTTAGTTAAGCTTTGTACCGATATGGGCGCAGCAACGTTCTTGTGGGATAACGGCGGAATACTTAACCGCACTACTCTCGAATGGAGAGTAAAGGGCTTAATTGAGGGCTTGAACAGGGCAGTTTCGGGAGAGGATTATCAGGTGGTTAAGGGAGAATAATATTGTTGTTGATAATTTGAAATAATGCTTTAAGTGTGTGGACTATATTTTAACGTTTTTCGGATAGATTATATACGATAATTTTGACAATAAAAAAATTTATATCTATCAGCTTTAATTTAGGGCTACAATATGGAAAAAAACTACAAACAAACTATGACCGCCTGCTACTTGGCATTTGTAACGCAGGCAATAGCTGCAAATTTTGCACCGCTGCTATTTATAAAATTTCACAGCGACTACAATATATCTTTCGGAAAGATTGCGCTAATATCGGCGGTATTATTTACAGCGCAGATTGTTATAGATATGTTTTGCGCTAAATTTGTAGATAAGATAGGGTATCGCCAATGTGCTGTGGCAGCGGAGATTTTCTCCTCCATAGGTCTTGCGGGACTTGCATTTCTTCCCGAACTATTGCCCGACCCCTTTGCGGGAATAATCGTATGCGTTATCGTGTACGCTGTGGGCAGCGGCTTGATAGAGGTGATAAGCAGTCCCATTGCGGAGGCTTGCCCTTTTGAAAACAAGGATAAGGTAATGAGCCTGCTTCACTCCTTTTACTGCTGGGGAACAGTGGGAGTTATCGCCGTTTCAACCTTATTCTTTGCGGTTTTCGGAATTGATAATTGGAAGCTGCTTGCCTGCATATGGGCGGTAATTCCGCTTATAAATGCTTATAACTACGCTAAATGTCCCATAGAAAAGCTTGTAAAGGAGGGAGAGGGTTTAAAGATAAAATCCCTGCTTAAAATTCCTCTTTTTTGGATTTCCGTCATTCTTATGATTTGTGCGGGTGCGTCCGAGCTTGCTATGGCTCAATGGGCGTCCGCTTTTTCCGAATCGGCTTTGGGGCTTTCAAAAACCGCAGGCGATTTGGCAGCACCTTGTATGTTTGCGGTGACGATGGGAATAAGCAGAGCAATTTACGGAAAATACGGCGGCAAGCTTAAGCTTACAAAATTTATGATGTTTTCGGGCTTTCTTTGTCTGCTCTGTTACATTGCCGCATCATTGTCGAACAAATCTTTTGTAGGATTGGCGGGCTGTATTATCTGCGGATTTTCGGTGGGAATTATGTGGCCCGGTACTATAAGCGTTTGCTCCAAGAATATTCCCGCAGGAGGAACGGCTATGTTTGCCCTGCTTGCTATGGCGGGGGATATTGGCGGCGCATTGGGACCTGCTATGGTTGGCGGAGCTGCACAAGCGGCAAATGATAACATACAAGCAGGACTGCTTTTAGGCTGTTTGTTTCCCTCGGTTCTTATTATCTCGCTGCTTATTCTCCAAAAATCAAAAAAATAAGAGGCAATGCTCAGGCAATTCAGAAATTAAAGAAGCAATGATTAAAGCGCAGCTTAAACAAGCTGCACTTTAATATAACCACTGCAAAGATGTCCCCCGCCTCTAAGGCGGCGGGCTCCATCTTAGGTTCAGTGGGGGTAAAATCCCCCACTGAACCTCGAAATTGCTTTGCAATTTCGGCAGCTTGTTTAAGCTGCGCTTTAAAAAATCGACATACGATAGTTGCAGAAAACACAACGGCAAATAAAAAACATATTACGATTGTGGAAGCAGAACCTTGGGGGAAAAATAAATTGACATTAAAAGAGATTTATAGTATAATAACCTCAGACAAATTAAAGAGGAAGAGATTATTTGAATGTCTGAGAACATTTTACCGTTTCAGTGGAAGCGTTCGCTTCGCTCACTTTTCTTATGGTAGAATAACACTATATGACGCACTATGACGCACTTTTTGTCAAAAAATGTTTAAAGCGCAAAAAAGTCTATATTATGGGGGGACTAAGCATTGGAAGATAAAATTACTAAGCAGGAAAAAATACCGTTTTATAAGAAAGCAATCGGAGTAGGCATTTTGTTGGCAGCTGCAATATATTGTATTCCGGAATTGCAGAAAATAACAGTTAAGATTTTTGATTTTATTAAGTATGAATGGGGGAAGCAAAGGTGAACACTATCACAGGAGAAGCAAGGATGATTACTGTCACAGAAATTAAAAGCATAACAGAATGCTGTATAAATCTATTATGCTGTACTGAACACCTTCGCAGAGATATTGCCACAAGAGAAGCGCATAATTTTGCAGAAGATATTTTTGGTTCTATCAGAAAGCTGTTTATTGCTTCTATGATGTATAATAAAAAGCTTATTTGCATTTCCGGATTACAAGGCGCCGGAAAAACAACGTTAATGCGAAGCTTTTATCATTTGAAGGACAAATTTCTTGATCCTACGCATGGCAGAGGCGAAAGAATACCTGTCCTTATTACCGAAAAGAACGATATAGAAGCACCGAAAATGTATGCTGTCAGAATTGATAAGGACAGCAAGGGACGCTATTCTCAACAAGAGGTTGAGCTTCCTGCCGATAAATATGTGGAAGCGACAAAAGGTGAGGATTCTAAAATTATGTATTTGGAATTGTTTGTTCCTTATACTCATACATATAATAGCGGTATCTCTTTTATACTCCTGCCGGGATTTGAGAAAAAGAATGACTATTGGAATAATCTTATTGAATTTTCCGTAAATTCTTCAGATGCCGCAGTATTTGTTTTTAATGAAACAAGCTTTTCAAATGCCGATAATGATAAGTATTTAACAACAATCGAAGAAAAGTTCGGCAAGAATCTTGTGTATGCCATTTCCGGTTCAGACGGCAGTTCTGATGAAAATGCAGAAGTAAAACAAATCTGCATAGAAACGCTGAAAATTCCTGTGAGTGAAAGCGATAGAGTAGTATGCGTCGGTTCATATGCTGACGAAGAAAAAAATAGTGCTTGGATTAATAAATTTAAAGATGCGCTTGAAAAATACGCATAATCAGAAACTCAGCAGTTAAAAAGGAACAGCAAGTATCTATATGAAGAGATAGAGAAGATTAAAGATAACTTGTATAAGATTAGAGAAATCATAAATGAAGATAACGGTGCTGAAATACAGGACTATCACAACGATAAACTGCTTAAAGAATTTGATAAAGCGGCAAGGAAAAAGAGAAAAGAGTTGGAGGAGAACCTTGATATGGAGTTTGAAACAGCAAAGACAGAGAGCTGTAAAAACTTAGAACGTATTTTTGATGAACGTCCCAGGGTGGAAGCGATAAAACGCTACTTTTTTGGAACTGATGTTAAACAGCAGTTTACGAAAACAAGAGAGATGGTCAAAGAATCGCTGAAGGATAAGGATAATGTCTGTTTGCCTGACAAACACTTGGCATTAGCTTTCAGGCGTTCACTTGTCGCTTTGGACAAGCCCGAAAAGAAAACCGATTTGAGCCGTTTGATTGAAACAAAAGAAGAAAATGATCATATACTGCTTCAGACAGACAGCGAGAAAACCCGGGCTATGGTCAAAGATATATGTGCCCTTTTAGATGATAACAGTAATAAACAAATCAGCAATACTCTTCAAAGCCCAAATCTTAAAAAAGTATTAAGTGCAATAGTGGAACTAAGTACCTACTATTACAGCTTGGAATCTTATGACCAAGCGGCTGAACACACTGGATTGGGCTATTATGAACCGGCTCAGATTAACTTATGTTCTGATAAATTCCTTAAAGGGATGAGTTCTTCAAAGAAATTCGTAGCGGGAATAGCAGGAATGATGGGAGTTGATTTAATTGGTGACGGCTCCATAAATATGGTCGCTCAAATTGCTGAATCGCTTGGAGTATCTGTGTCTGTTGCCGGTGCTGTTACTATTGCACTCGTAGGTGTCGGAGGTGTTTCTGTTGTAATGAGAGACATAAATAGAATGCAGCGGGAGGATTTTATGTCTGCACGTCTTGCTGTTAATGGTATATATGATGATTATAAAATATATATATTGCGACAATTTGATTCTTATATGGAGAAAATCAGGGACATAATCCAGGATAATCTTTTCCAATTAAGTGGGGACAATGAAAAAGCAATAGCTGAATATAATGCAAAGATTGAGGTTAATAACGCCTTGAATTTACTTGCTAAAATTTCCGAGAGAGGTATAAAAAATGTATACGGAGTTGAATCGGCTCTTTCTTAAAAGAGAGGATTGGCAGCATCAAACTTTTGAAAGAATTAAAAATGATCTTTTTTCCGTAAAAGATAACCGCTTTATAAGATTTGACAGTGCTGAAGAAAATCATCTGGTTATGATTTACGGCAAGTCGCAGGTAGGTAAAACCACGCTGATTCTCAATATGATTGGATTAAAGTCAGAGTGCATTCCCAAGGTATGTGAAACATTGAGGGCAGGAATTCCCAGAGGCAGCTCCTCTACCTCAACGGCTATTATTTACGCAAAATCAATCAATGAAAAGTATGGCTGCACTTTATCCCCATTAACCGACCTTTCTTCAAAGGACACCCAATATTATGACAGCAAAGGAATGATAGATAAGCTTGAGAAGATCAGACAGCAAGCGGAAAATAACAAAATATCCCCAAACAGCATTTTGTTCATCTACATTCCTAAAAACTGCTTTATTAACGATTCCGCAACAGATAATATTTCTATTATGGATATGCCCGGCATAGAAAGCAGAAATCATAAAGAGGATATTCACGTTCAAAATTTAATGACAAAGTATATTCCGATTTCATCTGTATGTATCATAGCTTGTCGTTCAAACGAAATTCAATCTCTCGAATCACTTGTATTACCAAGCCATTTAGAATGGAAGAGAATGGAACACAGGTTTGTCTTAGTTATCACTTATGCTTATAATGACGGCTCGATAAAACAATACTTTAAAGCAAGCCAATCAATGCGTAACAGAAAATTCTATGACTATGTAAATGACGTCTATACACAGGAAATCCGAAAGATTCTTGGTAAAAAAAATCAAATCGAGGTTTACCCCGTAGACGTAGGCGATTCGCTTGAAATGCTTTGCAAGGCGGAAATCAAGAGCGATAAAGACAGAGAAGAAATAATAGAAACAAAAAACCGTGTTTTGGAGAATTTGCGTAAATCCATAATCAGTCATAAAGGCGAAAAACTAAAATCAGCTTTGACGGATCTTGAAGTTATAATCAAACATTATGGCGAAGATGAAATGAAGCAAATTGATGAAGAAATAGATACTATGAGTTCTAAAATTGAGGATTATAAGAAGCTGATTGAGTCTGCATCAGGTGATAAAGAAGAGTTTGACAGCGGACAAGATGAATTAAAATCTGAAATAGAAGAGCTTAAAAAATTATCCGGCAAGTTTTCCAAGCGTTTAAATTCATTTAATCCCAAGCTTTCTGATCAAACAAAACAATACATATCCGAAGACGATTCACTTTATAAGAAAACAAGCGATACTTTGTATTTAAACGACAAAGAGAAAAAGATTCTCGAATTTATGAGAAATACGATTTCGGAATCAGTTGAAGAATATATTCGAGATTTGAATAAGCTGATCGAACAAGCGGCAGAAATTGATGCCGATCTCAATCCTGCACAAATACAACTCAATCTTACACAAATACAAAGTGATGCAGAATTTTATGTTATTAACAAAGAAAACAGCATATATCCTCCCAAAAAAGGATTATTTTCAATAAGAAAAAAAGTGTATTTTACAAGCATAGAGGATATATGCAATTCTATACAAGAAAGCATAAACGATTACTTAAAAGTATATGTAAGAAATTGTATCTCTAAGACTGATAAACTCATTAGAGATAAAGAGCAAGAGCTGGATCATTACAACTCTTTAGTTAATCAGCAAGACAAGAAAATACAGAAATACAGGTCAGAAATCGAATCATTTGAGAGCAAAATCAAAAAACTGAAATGTTACAAGGATGAGATAGATTATAAAAGAACTCAAGATCGGAAAACCCTTGAAATGTATTTAGATTATGCCGAACAAGCATATATGGAGCAAAGAAATGATGTTGTTTCTCAAATCAACAACAAATCAAAAAGCGCTTATGATAAACTGAATTTGGTTTTATTTCTCGGATTATTGGATAAGGATTATCAAAGAGCAACGGGAGGTATTTATGAAACAGGCAATAAATACTCAAGCACAAAATGAAGTAAAAGATCTTCTTAATGAATATGTAGTTTCTCCGCTTAATACAGATATTTCCAATAAATTATCAAAAATATGCAGGGAGATTGAAGCTTTAAATGAAAGCGCACAAGTTATTGACAAAATCTCTCCATCCGTAAATGGAAATATCAGCAGCCTTCAACAAAAGCTGGATAATATTTTCCATTTCGATAATGAAGAAGATGTATTCGAAGATTTAAGTAAAGAAATAGAAGATATTCAGAGTGCTGTTATCGGAAGGATTGATAAAAACCGGGAAGATTTAACAGATATTCTTGCAGAAATCAAAAACCATCTCTCGGAATTGAAAACCGATTCTCAAAAAGTCGTTAAGCAAACTAATGACGCAGTTAAGAAGAAAAACAACAAAGAATTGACAGAAAGCATATATAAACTATTTGAGCCGATTGAGGAATTGATAAAAAGCCTGCAATCCGTTTCTGATATATCGGCAAAGGAAATTAAATCCGAACTGTCTGCTTTGCAAACCTCATTTTCAGATACATTAAGTGATTTTTCCGCACAAATAAATGAATCCTGTGAACAATCTAAAAATCATCTCGCAGATAACCAAGGTTTGATTTCAAAACTGCAAGAAATAGAGACGCTGACAACCAAGCATAATGAAGCTTTAACAGAAAATATAAATACAGAATTACAAGCCTTTTCCGACAAATATACAAAACAAAGCGCAATGATATTCAGCTGCCTGGAAGAAACTAAAAATGCTGTTGATTCAATGGAATCTCAACAGCAGACATTCATAAAACATAATTATAAAACATTTTTTGCAGTGAATCTATCCTTTGGAATTGTTAATGTTGTAGGTTTTATTATAATGATTGTTTTATTTCTAATGAGATGAGTAAAAAAATAACCGATAATTTTACGATTTTGGGTGTTGAACCTAAAAAAAGGACTGTGTTTTACAGTCCTTTAATTTTATTTTATTTGTCCGCCAAATTGAAGTCTTATGCTTATTGTGAGAAAAAATAGTATTATTTAACTTCCGTTCCCGGATAATAATATTTCAAAATATCTTTATAACTGTAGCCCCAAGCCTTTGCCAAATTATTTGCTCCGTTTTGGCTAAGTCCCGCTCCGTGACCGTAACCGTAGGTGGTAAAGGTGAACTTGTCTGTTTCGGGGCTGTAGGAAATATTAAAGCAGGAAGAACGCAAATTGTAGTTCATAATCTTCTCTCTCATCAGCTTGCCCGTTATGGCGATTTCCTTTCCCTCGCTGTCGGTGTAGGTGGTTTTGCCGCCGATGCTGAAGCTTCCCACATACACGTTATCCACATAATTTTTTATAGCGAACCAATTTCCCGGATCTCCGTCCAGCTCTATTCCTGTGGCGGTTTTAACATATTCCTTCATTTCGTCGGGAGTGAAGGAGGTTTTAACACCGTAATTGGGATCGTACAGGGAATCCAATTCGCATTTTACGCTTTGGAGATAGGGATAATCAATTCCCCATACCGATTTTGAGGAGGCTGTATATCCTGCGGAGGAGGGGCAATACACCGCTTGAATCAATTCATTGTTATAGTAAACCGCTTGTCCGAAAACTTCTTTTACGCACTCTTTCACGGTATCGCTTGCTTCCTTTACGGTGACGGTAGGTGCGCTGCCGTTGTTGTTATAGTATTTTATGTAGGTGTAGGAGGCGACTGCCTGAGCTTTTATAGCTTCCTTGTTAAAGCTGCTGCCTATTTCTCCCATAACCACCTTTGCGAGAATATCCATAGCGTCTTCATCTACTGCGCCGCCGCTGCCGTTGTATTTTACTCTCAGGGTTTCGCCGCTCGGATTTGAAGGCTTTTGGGTAGTTGCTGCGGTGGTGACGGCAGGCTTGGGCTTTTGAGAGGTTGTTTCGTTGGGCTTTGTTGTTGGCGGATTTGTTTTTTCTGTAGTTACGGGTTTTACGTTAGGTTCTTTAGTTGTAACAACGGATGTGAACAGTTCCTCATAACCTGCGGGCAAAAGCACTGCAGCGTTAGGAGCAAAGGGTACTATCAAAGGTTCTACATCAAGAGAAGAATAGGCGGGAAAGGTAAGCTCAGCATTTTGGGATTCTTGGGGACTGCCCGATATGGGAGCGGCAGTAGCTGTTTGCGAAGGAGCAGGCTCATTGGATTCGCCCGGTATAGTTGCGGCAGCCGAGTCCTGATCCGAATCCGAGCTTACTCTTTCGGTAATTCCGAATATAAACAAATAGCTTGCGGCAATAAACAGCACTATTCCTATTTTTATCAGCGAACCCTTGCCCATTTTTTCTCTCCGTTTTTATTTTTCAAAAAATAAGTTTGCAATTTGCGTAAAGCATAACCGCTTTTAAGACTTCCTTTGCTTCTCGGGAGATAAGCTTTATCCCTTAGATTAACATTGGGTTAACACACAATAAAACTCTAATCTGTAATGCAATTCGACAGATTAACAGTTTTTGATATTATCCCTCATAATCCTTTACCCAAGAGGTATCCCATTGTCTGCCTGCCCACTCCTTGCCGGGAGTCCAAAGTCTGTAATAGGCTTCAAACATTTTGCGCTTAAATCTGCCTTCATCGTCAAAACCGCTGTTGTCAATAAAGGTTTCGGGATCTAATACAGGGTTTTCGTCATCTCTCACTTTTCTTGCCATAATTACCAGCCTGTTATCTCCCGCAAAGGAAAAGTCGCAGGTGGATAAGGTAAGCAGCTCGTCGCCGTACTGCAAATCTATTCCCGTATAGTAGTAGCTTCTGTCAAGGCAGTTTGCCACAAAATCGTTAAATTCCTTTTTTGAATTAAAGGAAACGTAATTTTGGAAAGGGAACACCTCTCCGTTGGATCGCGCTACATTTACAAGCATAACGGCAAAAATCAGATACTCGTTCTTCTCATAAATAGTGTCGTAATTTATCAGATAGTTTTCCTTTAAATACTGTATTCCCAACTTTCTGTAGTTGAGCAAAGGCTCAAACATATTTTTTGTAAGAAGATTGTGACCGTAAATAATAGTGTTTGCAGGGGTGGAATCGGCGGTTATGGGAATTTCATAGTCTGCAAAGATAGTGCCGTTTTCCGTTACCTGTCCGTAGAAATTGTGCTTTAAGTAGTATTCGTTGTTATCACACTGAACCACGGGAGATTTTACCCAAGGGTATATTTCAATATATCCCACTGTGTCGGGATTTGCCTTGATAAATTCTTCATATTCCTTAAGAACCTTAACTTCCTTTTGTTCGGTCTGACCGCTTGAATCCTTGACGTTTATATTTATGGAAATAACATCTCCGTTTGGTTCGCCTCTCATATGAGATAAATCATCAAATTCCTTTTGGATTTTTTGAGGTCTGAACACATAAAAGTAGACGACTATAAAGGTTGCCGCTATCAAAACCAAGATTGCAAGCAAAAAAACGATTTTTCTGATAACTTCTCCAACAGAATCCCCTTTACAAGGGAAAAGAGATTGGGCAACAGTTTGTTTTTTGGCGGTTTTTTTGGGTCTTTTTACCGATTCAAATTCGGGCATATTTGCACCTTCTTCTAAAACATAATAACGATTGGTTTTTATAAATATAGAATGATTTTCAGCGGTATTGAGCGCTGATATTTTTGATTTTCTTCATTTGGATTGTAAAAGCTTTGTTGAGTGAAAACAGCAGCGTATGCAGCTTTAATTGCTTGCGGTTGTTTGTTCGGGGGCGGTTGTTTGAGTGGGAGCGACTGTTACCACTTCGGGTTCTACGCCGTCTTGGCTGTCTATTCTGTCGGTGTATTTATCAAAATTCTTTACAAGGGACAAATCCCATTTGCGACCCTCCCATGAGCCGCCCATTCTTTTATAATATGCGTCAAAATAGAGAGGAGAGGGATTTACGGTGATTTTATCCACATCTACCTCGGGACTTTCACCCGGTCTTACTTTGCGGGCAAACAGCGCAAAACGTGTGTCCACGTCTTTTCCGACGGGATACCACGAGCAGGTTGACAGCGTGACTATCTCATCGCCGTACTGCAAGTCCACATCGGTATAAAACAGGCTTCTGTCCATAATGTTTCCTACAAAGTCCATAAACTCGTATTCGCTTTTGAACTGCCTTTTACGGTAATAAGGATAAGGATAGCCGTCCTTGTCCTCTGTGTTTATGTAGATACCTGCGAATATCTTATATGTTCCTTCTTCATAAAGAGTGTCATACTGCAGGGTGGGATATTTTTTATAGTAGTCAATAAATTGTCCGTTGGCAACCGGGTTATGAGGGTTATACCAGAGAATGTTATGAAGATATTCGCCCGTATTCATATTATGTCCGTATATTACCAAATTGTTGACGTCCGAAAGGGGCAAAACTCTGCTGCTGACAAACAAAGATCCACTTTTTTGATATTCCTTCTTAAAATTATGATCAAGATAGAAATCTTCATTTTCCACATGCATAAGCACGGGATAATCAATATAATGCCCTACCTTGAGCCAGCCTACCAAATCGCTGTTTTGAGCGTATAAATCCAAAAACTTATCCATTATTTCAGGCACTTCTTTTTTAATTTCTTCAATTTTTTCTTCGCTTGCGGAAAACGTGCCTGAGGCATTCAGAACAAGAGTTTTGTTTATATCCTCGTTCATTTTCTTGTCATCGTATTGTTCCTTTTTTTCTGTCAGCACAAGAACAAGGCAGACAATGGCAACCAAAAAACAAAGAATAACAAAAACTTTGCGGATAACAGCCCACACGCTGTCGCCTTTGCAAGGCACAAACAATTTTATAAAGGTATTTTGTTTTTCTGCTAAATGTTCAGCCATAATGATTTCCTCTCATAAATGAATTTCAAATAGCGGTTATATATCAGCCTAAGCTGAGCAGCTTTTTCGTATCCCATTGACGGCAGGCGTAAGGACTGACCAATCCTCTGTCCACGCCTTGCTGCCAACCCATCCAAAGCCAATTTCTTGTAACCTTTGTGGTGTCGACCTCGGGACTTTCTCCCTCTCTGACTTTTCTTGCAAATATTGCGCAGCGAACGTTTTCATACTCCAATCCCCAAGGGAAGTAGCAGGTTGACATACATAAAATTTCGTCGCCGTATTGAAGGTCCACATCGGTAAAAATAACGCTGCGATCCATTATATCCAAAATATAATTGTTAAAATCATCTTTGGAGGTGAAGGGCTTTCCCCCTCTTAAATAATTATAAACCTCGCCGTACTTGTTTTCGGTGTTAAAAAGACAGCAGGCAAAGACCTTATAAGTGCCGTCGCTTGGTGATTTGTCAGCTAATGTGTCAAAGGTTATTGTAGGGTGTATTCTTGCATAGCTTGTGGTCCAGTCGTCGTTGGGATCGGGATTTGTTTTGTCATAATAGTATCTTGTAAGCTTTGAGAACATTACCGATGAATTTGTGTTGTGTCCGTAAATTATCACAAAATTAGGCGCTTTTCCGTTTTCGTCAAACTTACATCTGCTGTCTACGAATAAAGTTCCCGATTTAAGATAATTGCCGTAAAAATCCATCTCCAAATATCTGTCGTCCTCAGCTTGAACCACAGGGTAATCAATGATTTTATCCTCGCCGCCCAAATTGAACCAGCCCACAAAATCATTGTTTTTCTCGTACAATCCCATTAAATCTGCTCTGATATAGGGCTTTTCCGATTTAATTTTATCTATCTGCTCCTGAGTTAGCTTTAATGTGCCGTTTGCCTTATCCTTGTCAACCTGATCGGTAATTATATATTTTTGCTTAACCTCGCCTATTACGTCTTTTAAAAGCGTTCCGCCTGTTATAACAAAAGCTGCTACCGCAACAATAAAAACAACCTTTCTTATCATTTCCGGAACGGGATCTCCTTTTGCGGGAAAAACAGCTGTAAGAAAACGTATAAAGGCGTTCTTCCTTTTTCCCTTGCTTCTCGCCATTGGCGGTCTTACGGTATAATCAATCATAACATTGTCCTTTTTATATTTTTGGTAATTTGAGCAAAATTAGTCTGCCCTTTACTTAAGGCAACACCGCACAATTAGCGGCTTACGCCTTTGCCGCACGCTTGCTTGCATATTTCCCGTCATATTACACAAATCCTCCTTGGAATACGTCAGTATTACTGCGTCGGATTTATGCAATCTGACGGAAAATCTGACGGCGCAATCGCACGGCAATAATTGTGCGGTGTTGCCTTAAAATCATTGCTTATGTTTATTCAATGTTTTCTGTATTTATTTATTTTCTGTTTTTATCTCTTTTTCCAATATTTCCAAAGCCTTCAAAACGGCTTGCATTCTGATATATTCTCGCTTTGTTAAATTATCGGGGCAATCCTTTGCTTCAAAAAGAAAACGCTGTGCTTTTGGCGGATTACCCTTGCTGCAAATTCCTATACAAACGGTTCCAACGGGCTTTTGGGCAGTGCCGCCGGTAGGTCCTGCAATTCCCGTTGTGGAAACGCCGTAATCGCTGTCGGCGGAAATCATAACCCCTTCAGCCATTTCCATAGCCACCTGCTCCGAAACAGCTCCGTATTGCTCCAAGGATTTTTTGGAAACGTTGATTTTTTCCGATTTAATTCGGTTTGCATAGCTGCATATTCCCATATCGAAAACCTCGGAAGAGCCGCTGACAGAGGTGATAGCCGACGAGATAAGTCCTCCTGTGCAGCTTTCTGCGGTTGCGGCTTTTTTATGATACTTACATAATAATTTTACTACATTTTCTGCTTGTTTGTCAATATTTTTCTGCATTTTTATGTTGCTCCAAATTTTATCAATTATTGTTTGCTCTAAAATCCTTGACCTCTGTGTATTGAATTGCCTTTTGAATAAGCGGTTGAAAAATCAAGTTTCTGTTTTTTCAAAAGCACGTCCTTTAATAAGTGGCGGAATTTGCAGTGCTTGGGGGTGAACAGGGTGCAGCATTCCTCAAAAAGAGAACTGTGCTTGCCAATACTTTTCTGTTTTTATATTTATTGCTTTGATTTTTCTCAATTTTTGTTTATTCTAAAATCCTTAATTTCCGTGTTTTGAATTGCCTTTTGAATAAGCGGCTGAAAATCGAATTTTTGCTCCTCTAAAAGCACGTCTTTTAATAAGGGGCGGGTTTTGGGGTGCTTGGGGGTGAATACGGTGCAGCAGTCCTCATAGGGCAGAATGGAGGTTTCAAAGGTGTCGATTTTTCTTGCGATTTCCACAATTTCCTTTTTATCCATAGCCACTAAAGGTCTTAAAACAGGATAATCAGCCGCCTTGTCGGTGCAAGCTATTGCCGCTAAGGTTTGGCTTGCCACCTGCCCAACGCTTTCTCCCGTAATAATTGCGCCGTAGCTTTTGCTTTGACAGAAATAATTTGTTATTTTCAGCATAAGTCTGCGCATTATCACCGTAAAATAATCGCCGCTGCAATTATCTCTGAGCGCCTCTTGAATTTCAGTAAAGGGAACGCAGTAAAACCTTATATCTCCGCAGTAATCGGTGAGCTTTTCACACAAGGCTTCCACCTTCATAAGCGCTCTTTCTGAGGTGTAGGGGGGACTTTGAAAATGTATTGCGTCTACTCTCAGTCCTCTTTTTGCCATCATATAAGCCGCAACGGGACTGTCTATCCCGCCGGACAGCAGCAACAGCGCATTACCGTTGCTCCCAACCGGCATACCTCCCGCAGCGGTGATTTTTTCCGCATTAAGGTAAGCCGCTTTATCTCGAATTTCCAATAAAACAGTCATCCGGGGATTGTGAACGTCGGTTATTAAATGAGGATAAGCGTCGGAAAGAGCGCCGCCCAATTCCTGCTGAATTTGGGGGCTGGTAAGTGGAAAGCTTTTGTCGGAGCGTTTTGCCTCAACCTTAAAGCTTTTTGCGTTTTCCAAGGAATTTTTTAAATAAGGTATACCTTGTTTTATAATTTCTCCCATATCCTTTGGAAGAACAGCGCACCTTTGAACCGCCGCTATTCCGAAAATTTTGCACATTTTTTCCACGGCGGAATCCAAGTCAATATCATCGGATAAAGGCTTTACATAAATTGTAGACTGCCTTCTTGTAATTTCAAACTCTCCCATAGGGGAAAGCCTGCGTTTTATATTTCGTATCAAAAGATCCTCAAAGCTGCTGCGGTTAAGTCCTTTTAAGGCTATTTCACCGTATTTTGCCATTATAACTTCCATATTTAAGCTCCCAAATTAAACAAATGTGAAAAATCGGAATATTTTTTCAAAGGGTTTTATCTATCCTTTAAGATTTCATCAAGCCTTTTCATATCTCAAAATTATAGCTTACAAATAAAAGCGGGAATAAAATCTTTACCTTCCAAAACGTGCTATTCCCTCTTTTAAAGCTACAGTAAGCTTGTCTATATCGTCAAAATTATTCTCCATAGAAAAGCTTACCCTTATTGCGCTGTCTGCCAAGGAATCGCCGATACCCAAGGCGGAAAGCACGGGACTTACCTTTCCTCTGGAACAAGCTGAGCCGCTGGAAACGTAAATATCCTTTTCCTCCAAAAAATGAAGCATTATCTCGCTGCGTATGTTTTGAACCGAGAAATTTACAATGTTGTCAACGGAATTTTTGCTGTTTATTACAATGCTGTTTTTATTATTTATATTATCAGCAACATTTATATCATTTAACTGTTCCAAACTGTCAACAAGCTTGTGTTGCAATTCTGAAAATTTTGTGATATTTTTGGGATAGGCTTTTACCGCCGCCTCAAATGCAGCAATCAAATCAACGGGTTCTGTTCCCGAGCGCAGACCGTTTTGCTGTCCTCCGCCGTAGGTTATGGGCAAAAGGCGGACGTTTTTCGATTTATATAATGCGCCCACTCCTTTTATACCGTGTATCTTGTGAGCTGAAAGGCTTATGGTATCCGCATATAACGGCACCTTGCAAAAGCCTTGAACACCGTCCAAATGCACAACGCAGGAGGGAAATTTGTGCTTTACCCCCCTGTAAACCCTTTGAGAATCAATTTTAAAGCCTGTTTCATTATTAACCGCCATAAAGCTAAGCAAAATGGTTTTTTCGTCCACAGCGTCTATTAAACATTGTTCAAAATCCTCTGAATTACAATCGCAGGGTCTTAAAGCAACTATGTCAAAGCCTTGTTCGGACAGCTTTTTCATTGGCTCTGATACGCTGGGATGTTCGATAGCGGTGGTGACGATTCGGTTTCCTCTGCGCTTTAATGCGTTTGCCGTGCCGAAAATTGCAAGATTGTTGCTTTCGGTAGCTCCCGACGTGAAATATATTTCTCCTGTGCTTGGATTTTTTCCCAAGCGTTCAAGAATGGTTTTTTTAGCTGATGTTACTATTTTTTCCGATTTTATTCCCATTTTATGCAGGGAGGAGGGATTTCCAAAGCTTTCCCTCATACAATCCAAAGCCGCTTTGACAGCTTCATCACAAGGCTTGGTGGTAGCGGCATTGTCCAAATATATCATATGTAGCCTTTCAAAGTAAAATTATATTTGTCTATAATATTTTTAATTATATCACAAAATTTATGCAATATCAAGCACATTATATAATTTGTATTATTATGCGTCGCCTATCTTGACTTCCTCAATAAAAATGATTTTCTAAAATATGGATAAGTTTTAAATAGTATATTTTTATAAATATAACAAAAAATATTTTCCAAAAGAGTATAAATTAACCCTGAAATAAAAGAAAGGAATTTATAAATATATGAGCAAGGGAACAATAACCATTTCAAAAAGATGCTTTGTAAGAATAATAAGCTTTTCGATTGCTTTAATTCTTACCTTTGGAGCGTTGTCAATTAAGAGCGCAAGCCAAATGGGGGACAGTCAGCTTAGAATGCAGAATAACTATATGAGGGCGGTTGAGGATTTGTCGTTAAGCCTTGATAATATCAAAACCACATTAAATAAAGGTATGTACGCCAACTCTCCCGCTATGATGAACAAGCTGTCGGGAAAACTTTGGAGCGAGGCGGCAAACGCAAAAGCCGCATTGGCGCAGCTTCCCATACAGGACACACGTCTTGAACAGACCTACAAGTTTTTATCACAGGTAGGCAATTACAGCCAAAGCCTTTCAAGGAAATTCGGTCAGGGTGAACAGCTTACCGATGAGGAAATAAAAAACATCAAAACACTTTACGGCTATGCCGACGATTTAAGCGGAAAGATGTGGCAGGTGGAGAAAAAGATAGAGGACGGAAACATTACCCTAAAAGATATATCGGCAGCGGCGGATAACAAGCAGTCGGTAAACATCACGGAAGGCTTTACGGATTTTGAAGAGGGCTTTTCAAATTATCCCACTTTAATTTACGACGGACCTTTTTCCGATCATATTTTGGAAAAAGAACCCCTTATGCTTAAAGGAACAAGCGACTTTGCCCTCGATATGGCTTTATCCAAGGCAAAAAAAGCAAGCGGAAATGATAATCTCACTCAAACAGGGGACGAAGGCGGGAAAATGCCCTCCTATGTGTTTGAAAATAATTCCGAAAAGGAAAGCACAACCGTTTCGGTTACAAAAAAAGGCGGTCTTTTGAGCTATATGCTGAAATACCGTCAGGTGGGCAAGGCATCCATTTCCGCCAATCAAGCTATGAAAAAGGCTGAGGAATATTTGGAGAACTTAGGTATTTACGATCTAACTCAAACTTATTACGAAATAAACAACGGCGAATGTATCTGCAATTTTGCGGGAGAGCAGGAAAACGCAAAAGGCGACGACGTCACGCTGTACACCGATTTAATTAAGGTTGGAGTGGCTCTTGACAACGGGGAAATATTAAGCTACGACGCAAGGGGCTATATTACAAATCATATATTGCGAGATCTGAAGGAGCCTAAGCTGTCGGAAGAAGAAGCGGCAAAAAAGCTGTCCCAATCCTTAAACGTGTTTGAAACCAATCTTTGCGTTATTCCCTCCGAGGGACTAAGCGAAAAATACTGCTATGAATTTTACTGCTCAGACGAGGAAGGTCGCCAGCTTTTAATATATATCAATGCCGACAGCGGTGAGGAAGAACAAATATTGCTGCTTCAAATAGGTGCGGACGGTAGACTTACTGTATAGTTTTTAAGGTATATTACACTTTGTATTATTAAAGCGTCTTTTATTATTGAACATTGTTCAAATAATGGATTAGGTATAAAATAAATTTAACAAAAGGGACTGCCGATACAGTCCCTAATTTGTTAAGATTGGAAAATATGACATATTTCTATTGACATTTTAGTGCAATATGGTAAAATAAGCATATATTTAAATATAAACGATTCTAAGACGACCTCGCCTTTTTGAAATTTGGATTCATCTTAGATTCAGCGGGGTGTAATCCACCGCATCATTTTAAAATTACTTTGAAATCTCGGCGGCTTGTTTAAGCTGAGTTTAATGTGCGGACATATTTTAAGAATAATCTGTATAAAAGATATACGATATATAAAATACAAAGCAGATTATTATTTAAGGAGAAATAAAATGAAAAAAGCAATAGGCTTCATTGCGTTTATTGCGGTACTAATTTTAGCTATATCAGGCTGTAATAAAATTGACGACGGAAAGATAACCGATTCCGGCAGCAAAAAACCGCAGGAAGGCAGCGAAACCGGCAATGAACAAACAAGCGCCGATATTTCCGTTATCGGTACAAGTTCGACAGTTCAAACCACCGCTATAACACAAGTGACAGAGCTTACCACCGTTGTAACTCTCGCTCCGCCGCCCAACAGCGATTATTTGGATATAGGAAATCAAATAGTTCAAACCGCCCGTTCTCTTTTGGGAATACCCTTTGAATACAACCAATGCTCTCCCGAAAAGGGCTTTGACAATTCGGGATTTGTTTATTACGTGCTTAGGGAAAACGGCTTTATAAACTGCCCTCGATTAACTCCCGAACAATCCAATATGGGAACTCATATAGGATATGACGAATTAAAAAAAGGGGACTTGGTGTTTTTCAGCACCGATAACAGCGGAAAAGCCGATTATGGCGGGATTTACATTGGAAACGGAGAGATGATATACTGTTCAATGCCGGGGCAAAACGTCCAAACTCAAAATATAAACTCCGACTATTGGAAAAACGCCTTTTTTAAGGGAGTAAGCCTTTCTTAATGATTATAATATTATAAAAGTACAGCATAGTTTTTTAACGATAAGATATATAAAGATTAAAACATTATTTGAATAAACATTCTTATTTATAATTGAATCCCTTTTATTACTTGATTGGGGATTCTTTTTTTGTTGCGGATATAAGGAAATGTTTTGCGGCGTGTTATTAAACCGTACTATACCAACAAACGTTTTCAGCGTAAAATAGCACAAATTCAATGGCTGCTGCCTCCAAATCCGTGTGTTTTTTCAAACCGAAAAATATACAAAAAAACGTTGAAAAATTTCTAAAAATTGTTACAAAATGACACTTCCGAATTGCTTAAAATCTGATATAATATCAGTTATGCGATTTTTTCGGGACATTTTTAACACTGCCCTATAAAATCGTTTACATTAAATCATTAAATATGGTATGCAAAATGCGGAAGATTTTGAATAATAGGATTGATTGTTAATCTCACCTTGTTTTTTTGCATTCTTGCTTTTTGCTATTGAATTTTTGAAAGGAGTAACTATGTTTCTTTTCCGATGGATGTGGAGCAATCTTAAAGGCTACCGAGGCAGATATATTTTAGCTATGTGCCTTACCTTGTGCTGCCAGTCTATGTACATAATCACCCCTATGTTAAGCCAGCAAATTGTAGATACGTTTATAACTGCGGACAACGCTCTTGATATGATAAAAAACCGTTCCGATTTGCTTATTTGGATGGTGGGGGCAATGATAGGATTTACCGTAATAAGATCGGTTTTTCAGTACACCTCAGCTATGCTTTACGAAACAGGCTCGCAAGGAGCAACCTATCGTATCCGCAAAAAGCTGTACGACAACATTAACGCACAGGACGCTTCATTTTACGACATTTACCGCACAGGCGACATTATGACCCGTATGAGCGGCGATATAGATTGGGTAAGACACAGCCTTTCGTGGATAGTAAAGGCGGTTTTGGAGAGCTTGGTGCTGTTTACCGCTTCGGTAATTTACTTCTTCTCTCTCGATCCATTGGTGGCGGTGTGTCTGTTGGCACTTACTCCCGTAATATTCACCATTACCTTTGTTTTCAAGAAAAAAGTCAGACCTTTATATGTGGCTTTGCGTGAGCGGCTTTCCGAGCTTAACACCACGGCGGAGGAAAACATATCGGGAAACAGAGTGGTAAAAGCCTTTGCCCGTGAGGATTACGAAATAAAGCGTTTTGACGAAAAAAGCAAGGCGTATTCCGACGCAAATAAAAAGGCTTCTCTGACTTGGCTTGAATTTTATCCCGTTATTGAAATCACTGCTCAGGCTTTGTCGGTGGTACAGCTTGTAGTGTGCGGCATATTTGTTATCAGCGGCAGAATTACCGTCGGTGAATTTACCGCCTTTGCGGGGCTTATTTGGACCTTAGCCAACCCAATGAGAAACATAGGCACTATAATAAACGATTTTCAAAGATTTACAGCTTCCGCCAATAAAATTATTGAAATCTACTACGGCAGATCTCAAATTATCGACAGAGAGGACGCAGTTGATTTACAAGGCAGAATTAAAGGGAATATAAGCTTTAAAAACGTTTCCTTTAATTTCGGCAGCACTAACGTTCTTCACGATATAAACCTTGAAATAAAGGCGGGAGAAACGGTAGCGATAATGGGCGAAACAGGTTCGGGAAAAACAACCTTGACCGAGCTTATTCCAAGAATATACGATGTTACAAAGGGACAGGTGTTAGTTGACGGGGAGGACGTAAGAATGTTAAAGCTGAAGCAGCTTAGAGGAGGAATAGGCGTTGCCACTCAGGACGTGCTGCTGTACTCCGATACCATTGACGGAAACATCGCTTTCGGTAATACGGATATGACGGAAGAAGAGGTGGTTAAATGCGCCCAATATGCAGATGCGGATAACTTTGTGAGAAAGCTGTCCGAGGGCTATGAAACTATAGTGGGAGAAAGAGGCGTGGGACTTTCCGGCGGACAAAAGCAGCGAATCGCTTTGGCAAGAGCATTGGCGGTAAAGCCCTCCATACTTATTTTGGACGATACCACCTCAGCAGTGGATTTGGAAACAGAAAAGCACATTCAGCACAGCCTTGAAAACCTTGATTTTCCCTGCACCAAAATAATAATAGCCCAGCGTATTTCTTCCACAAAAAAAGCGGATAAAATAGTAATTCTTAAAGATGGAACAATAGCGGACATAGGAACTCACGAGGAGCTTATTTCAAGAGAGGGCTATTATCGTGAAGTTTATCGGCTTCAATGCTGTTAAAAGGGGGGACATAAATGGCAAGAAATAAATTTGATATAGACGAAACACTTGAATCCCCTTTTGATATACGGCATTTAAAGAGAGCCTTGGTTTACTGCGGCAGATATAAGAAGAAAATCTTTTTTGCCTTGTTTTTAAGCGCATTGGCGGCTGTTATCGGGCTTTTCGGACCTTTGCTGACGCAGTACGCATTGGACGTGTCAATACCAAAGGGCAGCGTTAAGGAAATACTGATTTTAGGCGGACTGCTTTTGCTTACAATAGCAGTAAGCGTAAGTCTTTCGGTAAAGCGTTCAAGAATAATGACAAAAGTCGGTCAGGACATAGTTTACGACATAAGAAAGGATTTATTTGAGCATCTGCAAAGACTTTCCTTCGAATACTATGACAGCCGCCCTCACGGAAAAATACTTGTAAGAATAATAAATTACATCAACAGCATTTCCGATTTGATGACTAACGGACTTATAAACTTTGTGCTTGAAATATTCAACCTTATATTCATCACAATATTTATGTTCTTTGTGTCTTGGCGGCTTGCATTGGTTATCTTATGCGGACTTCCCGTATTTGCGCTGGTAATGCTCACCATTAAAAACAAGCAGCGCAGAGCGTGGCAGCAGGTAAGCAATAAAAGCAGCAACCTTAACGCCTACACCCATGAAAGCATTGTAGGCACAAAGGTAACCCAGCTTTTCACACGTGAGGAGGAAAATGCGAAAATTTTCGACCGATTGCAGAAAAATTACCGCAAGGCTTGGATGAGAGCGGTAAGCTTCAGCAACTTGGTTTGGCCTGCGGTAGACGATATAGCCATTGTGGTAAGAGGCGCAATTTTCATTGTTGGACTGCTGGTTTACGGCACAGCAACCGTTTCTTTGGGTAATATTATAGCTATGTGCAGCTATGCTTCAAGATTTTGGCAGCCCTTGCTGAACCTGTCAAACCTGATGAATACCTTTATAAATGCGGTTGCGTATTTGGAGCGTATATTTGAAACAATGGACGAGCCGATTGCGGTGGACGATTTGCCCGATGCTACGCAAATGCCCGAAATTAAAGGAAGCGTGGACTTTAAAAATGTTACCTTTAAGTATGAAACAGGTCCTAATGTGCTTGAAAATCTCTCCTTCAGCGCAAAGGCAGGCGAAAGCATTGCCCTTGTAGGTCCTACGGGGGCGGGAAAAACCACAATAGTAAACCTTATAAGCCGCTTTTACAACCTTAGCGGCGGCGAGGTGGATATAGACGGAGTTGATATTTCAAGGGTAGCTCTCAAATCCCTCAGAAGCCAAATGGGAATAATGCTGCAAGACAGCTTTATTTTCAGCGGAACTATTATGGAAAACATAAAATACGGCAGATTGGACGCTACCGACAAAGAAGCGGAGGCGGCGGCAAAAATCGTGGGCGTGGACGAATTTATAAGCGGCTTGCCCGACGGATATTACACAAAGGTAAACGAAAGAGGATCGGGGCTGTCGCAGGGTCAAAAGCAGCTGATTTCCTTTGCCAGAACCATTCTTGCCGATCCTAAAATACTTGTTTTGGACGAGGCAACTTCATCAATAGACGCAAAGACAGAGCGTTATCTTCAAAAGGGCATCGAGCATTTATTAAAGGGCAGAACAAGCTTTATAATAGCTCACCGCCTTTCCACAATCCGCAACTGCGACAAAATAATGTTTATCAGCAACAAGGGCATAGCCGAGTGTGGAAATCACCAGGAGCTTATGGAGAAAAAGGGACTGTATTACAATCTTGTTAACAGCGGAGATGTGGGATAATTTTTAAAACCGGTTAATTTTTAAAACCGAATTATAATAAAGGATTGTCAATAATAACGGCAATCCTTTTTATTAACTTTGTATTATAAATTGCATAACGAAATTATAATGATGTATAATAGTATAAGAATAAGTTTTGATTTTAATTGTAAAATTGCAGGCAAGTGCTGATGTACTGAACGTAAATAATTTTTACCTTGACAATTTACAAAAAATGGTATATACTAAAATAGATTATTTTTGATTAAATACAGGATTAAAAATACACTACATATAATCCCAATTTATTCTATTATTAACGTATTTATTGCGAAAGCAAAAAAATATATTATATTAAATTTCACAGGAATTGTTTTTTTCCATTCATTACAACCGTAAAGCCTTTGTGGACAAGGCTTTTATCCTGTGCCGAAAGGAAATCAAATGTCAAAAAACAACAACGGATTTATTCCGGGATTTAAAGCAAAAGGAGAGGGAGGTCAGGATAAACAAAAGCTTTATCACAAGCCGGGCGGAAAAAAAGCAAAGCCCGCCGCTCAATATGAACAATCTGACCCAAAGAATCCTCAGAAGAAGGCAAATGCTCCCGCTCCAATACTGTTCCCCATACAGAAAAGCGGAAAGAAAAATCAGCAAAAGAACAGTTCAAAGCAGCCTGTGGGCATTACCAAAAAATCAAAAAATGCAAATCAAGCTCAACAGCAAAATCGGCAGAATACGGCTAAAAATCAAAAAAACGCAGAATTGCAGCAAAAGCAGCCGCAGCAGGGCAAGCAAAAAAATCCCCCGCTTGATATTATTAAGCAAAATAATAACGGCGGTCAAAGCTCTCGTCCCTTAAAGACCACGCCTCTTAAAATATTTTCCTTGGGCGGCTTAAACGAAATCGGAAAAAATATTTACGTTTACGAATGCGCCAACGATATATTTATTATCGACTGCGGACTTGCTTTTCCAGATGAGGAAATGCCGGGAATAGATATGGTTATCCCCGATTTTACTTATCTTGAACGAAACAAGGACAGGGTGAGAGGAATTGTGCTTACCCACGGACACGAGGATCATATCGGCAGTATTCCCTATCTGCTTAAAAAGGTTAACGTTCCCGTTTACGGCACCAGACTCACTTTAGGCTTGGTGGAGGGCAAGCTGAAGGAACACGGCATTTTGGGTTCTGCAAAGCTTATTAACGTAAATCCGGGAGAAACGGTAAAATTAGGCTGTATGGCGGCGGAGTTTATAAGAGTCAATCACTCCATACCCGACGCATGCGCCGTTGCGGTTCATACTCCTGCGGGGGTTGTTATTCACACAGGCGACTTTAAAATAGATTACACCCCTATAGAGGGCGGAATAATAGATTTGGCAAGATTCGGCGAGCTTGGCAGAAAGGGAGTTTTGGCTCTTTTATCCGAAAGCACCAACGCAGAACGCCCCGGCTATGCTATGTCCGAAAGAACCGTGGGTAACAGCTTTAAAAATATCTTCAATCAGGCGGAGGGCAGAAGAATTATTGTCGCCACCTTTTCCAGCAATATCCACCGTATTCAGCAGATTGTGGATAATGCGGTTTTGCAGGGCAGAAAGGTTGCGGTAAGCGGCAGAAGTATGCTCAATGTAATGCAAAAGGCTATTGAGCTTAATTATATCCGCATACCCGACGGAATTTTAATCGATATAGACCAAATTAAAAAATATCCTCCCGAAAAGCTTGTAATTGTTACCACGGGAAGTCAGGGAGAACCCTTGTCCGCTTTAACGAGAATGGCGGGAAACGACCACAGACAGGTGCAGATCACCCCAGAGGATCTTATCATCATATCCGCAACTCCCATTCCGGGAAATGAAAAGCTTGTGGGAAACGTGGTAAACGATCTTATGAAATTGGGCGCAGACGTGGTTTACGAAAAGATGTACGACGTTCACGTTTCGGGACACGCTTGTCAGGAAGAGCTTAAAATGATGATTTCCCTCACCAAGCCTAAGTTTTTCGTGCCTATTCACGGCGAGTACAAGCATTTGAAAAAACACGCTATGTTGGCGCAGAAAATGGGTATTCCCGAGGAAAATATTTTTATAGTGGATATAGGTCAGGTGCTTGAAACCAACAATCTGACTATGAAAAGAACGGGAACGGTACCCTCGGGTGCAATACTTGTGGACGGCTTGGGCGTCGGCGACGTTGGATCGGCGGTGCTGAGGGACAGAAAGCTGCTTGCGGAGGACGGACTTATTATAGTGGCTGCAACAGTGAGAAAATCCGACGGAGCGATTCTTTCGGGTCCTGATATTGTCACAAGAGGCTTTGTATATGTTAAAGAGTCGGAGGCTATTATAGAAAAGGCAAAAGAAGTGGCGGAAAAGGCTCTTGAAACGCAGTGCACCAAAAGCGTCAGAGAATGGGGCGGTATGAAGCCTGCTATAAAAGACGCTTTAAGCGGATATATTTATCAAAGAACAAAGCGCAGCCCTATGGTTATTCCCATTATTTTGGAGGTTTAACTGCCTTATTTGCTTATATGCGGATATTTTCCCAGCTTATGGCAGCTTTCTCCTGTTTTAAATCTTTGCGTTTATTACAGTAAGCTTTAAATATATTTAACGTTTGCTATAAAGATATTATAACCACTGCAAAGATGTCCCCCGCCTCTAAGGCGGCGGGCTCCATCTTAG
>CAZRRT010000008.1:0-38758 GCA_964602605.1 uncultured Ruminiclostridium sp. | reverse complement strand
AGCAGGAAATTTCTTTAAGGGGAACATTGTTTGAAATTGAACAGGAGCTGAATCTGTCAAGGGAAGGAGCGCTGCGGAACAGCGAATTGGCAAAGGAAGCGGAAAAGCGTAAAAACGATTTGATAATGTACCTTGCCCACGATTTGAAAACTCCTCTCACCGCCGTTATCGGCTATCTTACGCTGTTAAAGGACGAGCCTAATCTGTCGGCGGAATTCAGAGCGAAGTATACGGGTATCGCCTATGACAAGGCGTTAAGATTAGAGGAGCTGATAAACGAATTTTTTGATATTACAAGATTTAATCTCACCGATATTTCCCTTAATTTACAGCAGATAAATTTAAGCAGAATGTTGGAGCAGACCTGCGACGAGTTTATACCTCTTATGAAAGAAAAAGGACTGACTTGGGATACAAGCATAGCCCAAGGGGTAATGTACAGCTGCGATCCCGACAAATTGGAGAGAGTGTTTGACAATCTTATACGCAACAGCATAAATTACAGCTATGAAAATACCGCCATATCCTTAAAATTGGAATACGCTCCCCAAAACATTACCGTTACTGTGGAAAACAAGGGAAAAACCATTCCAAAGGAAAAACTGAACCGCATATTCGACCAATTTTTCCGTCTTGATTCATCAAGAAGCACCCAAACGGGCGGCGCAGGCTTGGGACTTGCAATAGCTAAAGAAATCGTAAAGCTTCACGGCGGTGAAATATCAGCTCAAAGTGAAAATGAAGTTATTCGTTTTACGGTGGTGCTTAAAAATAATATGTGATATTAGTCATAAAATACAGTTGACTTATTTTAAAATCAATGTTATAATTTTACAGTAATAAAAAATCGGGAGGCAGCTATGGGACTTAAATTCAGAAAATCAATCAATTTGGGCGGCGGATTCAGAGCTAATATAAGCAAATCGGGAGTTGGCTTCAGCTGGGGCAAAAAAGGCTTCAGAATTACAAAAACCGCAAAGGGAAAGGTTAAAACCACCACCTCCATACCCGGTACAGGACTGTCCTACACGCAGGAAATTCCCATTCCCTCTCTTGATAAATCCAAATCCGCAGCTAAAGCCAAAAAAACAACCAAAAAACAGTAAAAACAATCCTTAAATTATGCCGCACAAGGACTGTTTATCAGTTGTGCGGCTTTTTTAATTTTAGAAAGGGAAATGCAGCGTAACAATATTATGAAAAAAGATTTTTCGATTTATAAAAAAGCGTTAAAATTAGCTGTTCCGATTATGATACAAAACGGAATTACAAACGCCGTAGGTCTTGTGGACAACATAATGGTGGGCAGCATAAACAGCGAGGCAATATCTGCGGTATCCATTGTGGGACAGCTGATATTTGTGTTTAATTTGGCTATTTTCGGAGGGTTCTCAGGTCCCGGAATTTACGGCGCACAATACTATGGAAAAAACGATTTGGAGGGCTTTCGCAGAACCGTAAGAATTAAGCATTGGATAGGCGTTTTTTGCCTTATATTGGGATTTTGCAGCTTTATTTTTGGGGGAGAAACGCTGATAGGTCTTTATCTTAAAGGCGAAAGTGAAAATGTAGACCCGCTGCTGACTATGAATTATGCAAAGGAATATTTGTCCGTAATGCTTTGGGGACTTCCCTTTTTTGTTGCAAGCCAAATATATACGGGAAGTCTGCGTGAAACGGGAAACAGCGTAAAGCCTATGATTTCGGGAATTGTGTCGGTGGCGGTTGACATTCTGTTTAACTATATGCTGATTTACGGTAATTTCGGAATGCCCAAGCTTGGCGTAAAGGGTGCGGCAATAGCAACCGTTATCGCAAGAATAACGGAAGCTGCGGTAATTATAATATGGGCGTTTGCCGCAAAGAAAAAGCACACCTTTTTGCAGGGCTTGTACCGCACTATGCTTGTTGAAAAAACGGAAGCCCTTAAAATACTGAAAAAAAGTATTCCCATTTTTATGAACGAGTTTTTGTGGGCAGGCGGTATTGCGGTTCTCACACAGTGCTATTCAATGAGAAGCTTGGATATAGTGGCGGGAGTTAACATATCAAATGCGCTGTGCAACCTGTTTAACGTGGTGTTTGTCGCTATGGGAAACGCTGTGGGAATCATTACGGGGCAAAGCTTGGGAGCGTCCCGATTTGAGCAGGCGAAAAAGGAATCCTTTTCCCTTACAAAATTCAGCGCAGCCTTATGCGTTATATTATCCGCTATGCTGATTTCTATAGCTTGGATATTCCCCTCATTCTATAATACCACCGACGAGATAAAAGGCTATGCCACAAGCTTTATAATAATAACGGCGGTATTTTTCCCCATTCAAGGCTTGCTTAACTCTCTGTATTTCACTTTGAGATCGGGAGGAAAAACGCTTGTTACCTTTCTCTTTGACAGCGTGTTTTCTTGGTCGGTATCCGTTCCCTGCGCTTTCATATTGTGCAAATTTACCGCCCTGCCCATACTTACTGTCTATGCTGTAATTCAAGCAGCGGATATAATAAAAGTTATAATAGGGTACATACTTATTAAAAAAGGCGTATGGATAAGTAATTTGGTTGCCTGATTTTCATTCGGATTTCGATAAGGAGTTGATTTTTAATGGGCGGTTTCGTTCATCTTCACGTTCATACCGAATACAGCCTTTTGGACGGCGCATGCAGATTAAAGGACTTAGCCGCCCGTCTTAAGGAGGTTGGACAAACCGCCTGTGCAATTACCGATCACGGCGTTATGTACGGCTGTGTGGAGTTTTATAAAATAATGAAGGAAAACGGAATAAAACCCATTATCGGCTGCGAGGTATACGTTGCTCCAAGAACACGCTTTGACAAGGAGGGGAAAATTGACTCCTCACCCTATCACCTTATTTTGCTGTGCGAAAACAACACGGGCTATCAAAATCTTGTAAAATTAGTATCAGACGCATCTGTAAACGGCTTTTACAACAAGCCCCGCTGCGACAGAGAAACTTTGAAAAAATATCACGAAGGACTTATTTGCTTATCGGGCTGCCTTTCGGGAGAGGTATCAAGGAAGCTGCTGTGTGACGATTACTTTGGCGCAAAGCAGACTGCGCTTGATTATCGTGAAATTTTCGGAAAGGACAGCTATTTTCTTGAAATACAAGACCACGGCTTGGACGGTCAGCAAAAAATAAATCCCTTATTATACCGTCTGTCGGAAGAAACGGGAATATCCATTGTCGCCACCAACGACGCCCATTATATCGACAGAGAGGGCAGTCAAATTCAGCGAGTGCTTACCGCCATTTCCACCAACACCACCATAAACGAAAAAAATCCTCTTAATTTTAACACTCAGGAATTGTATATAAAAACCGAGGTGGAGATGAGCGGGTTATTTAAGGCGGAGGCGATTGAAAACACCGTAAAAATAGCGGACAGATGCAATGTTGAGTTTGAATTCGGCAATATTAAGCTGCCAAAATTCACTATAGACGGCGTTGAAGATAACTCGGAGTATTTTAAAAAAGCGGTTTGGAAAGGCTTAAAGGAGCGGTACGGCGAACCTGTTCCCAAGGAAGCGGTTGAAAGAGCCAAATATGAGCTTGATATAATAATCGGTATGGGTTATGTGGATTATTATTTGATAGTGGCGGATTTTATTGCCTTTGCGAGAAGCAGGGATATTCCCGTAGGTCCCGGCAGAGGCTCGGGAGTAGGAAGTATTTGCGCTTACGCTGTGAAAATAACCAACATTGATCCGTTAAAATACAATCTGCTGTTTGAAAGATTTTTAAACCCCGAAAGAGTTACAATGCCCGATTTTGACGTGGATTTCTGCTATATCAGACGGCAGGAGGTAATCGACTATGTGGCGGAAAAATACGGCAAGGACCACGTTTCTCAAATTATAACCTTTGGAACAATGGCGGCAAAGGCGGCAATACGTGATGTGGGACGGGCAATGGGAATGCCTTATTCAAAAGTCGACAGCGTTGCAAAAATGATTCCCTTCAGCCTGCACCCCTCCATAGAACGTTCTTTGACGGAAGAAAAGGACTTGGCTCAGGCGGTTCAAAACGATTCGGAAATCAAAAAGCTTATCGACACGGCAATTAAGGTGGAGGGTATGCCTCGTCACGCCTCTATGCACGCTGCGGGAATAGTAATCGCCCCAAAAGCGGTAACGGAATTTGTGCCTGTTCAAAAGTCGGACAACTGTATTGTGGCGCAGTACACTATGACTGTTTTGGAGCAGCTGGGAATGCTTAAAATGGACTTTTTGGGGCTGCGCTATCTGACTGTTATCCACGACTGTGTTACGCAAGTAAAAAAATTTAACCCCGATTTTGATATAGACAAGGTTTCTCCCCTTGATAATGAAGTATATAATATGCTTACGGCGGGACAAACCGCAGGGGTGTTCCAATTTGAAAGCACGGGTATCACATCTGTTCTGTCAAGGCTAAAGCCCCAATCCCTTGAGGATTTGATAGCGGTGGTTTCCCTTTACCGCCCCGGACCTATGCAGTCCATAAACACCTATATTGAAAACCGCCACCACCCCGAAAAAATCACCTACCGCCACCCTATATTAAAGGATATTCTTGAAGTCACCTACGGCTGTATCGTGTATCAGGAGCAGGTTATGCAGATTTGCCGAAGGGTAGGCGGCTATTCTTACGGCAGAGCGGATTTGGTGAGAAGGGCAATGGCTAAAAAGAAAAAGGACGTAATGGAAAACGAGCGCAGCGCATTTATTTACGGCACCGAAACCAACTGCGGTGCAGTAAAAAACGGCGTTTCCGCTGAAATTGCCAACGAGATATTTGACGAAATGTCCTCCTTTGCGTCTTACGCCTTTAACAAAAGCCACGCCGCCGCCTATGCTTGGCTTGCGTACCAAACCGCTTATTTACGATGTCATTATTACAAGGAATATATGATTGCACTTATGACAAGCGTTATGGATTCTGCGGGAAAGCTTAACGAATATATGGACGATCTGTCAAAACACAATGTTAAGCTGCTGCCCCCAGATGTAAACAAAAGCCTTGCGTCCTTTACCATTGAAAGCGACGGAATAAGATTCGGCTTGCTGCCGATAAAGAATTTGGGTCGAGGGGTAATAAATGCTGTTATAAAGGAAAGGGAAAGGGGAAAATACACCTCTCTTTACAACTTTTGTTCCCGTCTTAACGGCACTGAGCTGAACAAAAGGGCGGTAGAGGCTTTGATTAAGTCGGGAGCGTTAGACAGCCTCGGTCACAACAGACGTTCTATGTTTATCTGCTATGAAGGTCTGCTGTCACGCCTTGCCTCTCACAGGAACAGCAATGTAAACGGTCAAATGGATTTATTCAGCTCCTTTGAAGATAATAGCGAAACAGAGGATTTCTCTATGCCAAACGCAGAGGAGTTTAAGCCTGCACAGCTGCTGCAAATGGAAAAGGAAAGCGCAGGCTTTTATATATCGGGACACCCTGTAGACAGATACGAGGGACTGATCAGAAAATTAGGCTGCAAAAAAATATATACTATTATTTCTTCTGCCAAAGAGGGACTTAACGGATTTAAGGAGGGGCAAAAGCAGCCTCTTGTGGCTATGCTGACTTCCAAAAAGCCCCATATTCAAAAGAACGGAAAGCAAATGTGCTTTGCGGAATTTGAGGACAGAAGCGGCAATATCGAGGGAATAATTTTCAGCGACCTGTACGAAAAATGCAGTCATATGCTTAAAGAGGGAAATATTTATAAAATGACCGCCGCAATCACCTCGGACAGCACCGCAAAAGAGGAAATGCAGCCCAAGCTGATAATCAACTCCTTAGAGCCTGCCCCTGACAGCCCCCATTTGGGCAAGACTCTATTTATTAAGTTGGATTCAAGGGAAACCGATCGAGTGGAACAGGTTTACAAGCTGCTTTGGAATCATCAAGGCGACGTTGATGTAAAGCTTTGCTTTGAGGATGCAAGAAGATCCTTCCGTCCAAAAGGGATAAAGGGGGTAAAATATGCAAAAGAATTGCTTGATATGTTGGAAAAAATTTGTGGAAAAGGTAATATTATTATAAAATAATACAAAATAATTAAAAAAACTATTGACGATTTTAGGTAATAAGTGTAAAATAGATATGATATAGTGTATTGAAAATAAAGGTACTGTATTACCGATTAAAATATGAAAGGATATATACATTATGAATAAGATTGGCGTACTTACCAGCGGCGGCGACGCTCCCGGAATGAATGCCGCAATAAGAGCGGTCGTTCGTGCGGGAATTTCAAAGGGTATGGAGGTTATGGGAATTTACAGAGGCTATAACGGTCTTATAAACGGCGAAATAAAGCCTCTTACAGTAAGAAGCGTATCAGATGTTATTCAGCACGGCGGCACTTTGCTTTACACCGCCCGCTGCAAGGAGTTCCGCTTTGAGGAGGGACTTAAAAAGGCAAAGAAAACCTGCTTGGAGCACGGAATAGAGGGTATTGTGGTTATTGGCGGCGACGGTTCGTTCAGAGGGGCTGCCGATCTTTCCGCAAGAGGAATACCCTGCGTGGGAATCCCCGGCACTATTGACAATGATATTTCCATGAGCGAATATACTATCGGCTACGATACCGCTATGAATACCGCTATGGAATTGGTTGACAAGCTTCGTGACACCTCTCAGTCACACGACCGCTGCTCCGTTGTAGAGGTAATGGGCAGAAACGCAGGATATATCGCCGTAAATACAGGCGTTGCCTGCGGCGCAACATATATAATTGTTCCCGAAATTCCTTGGAGCATAGACGAGGTTTGCGACAAAATCAAGAGAACACGCGAAACAGGCAAGCATCACTTTATCATCGTTGTTTCGGAGGGCGTTGGAAATTCCGCTGAAATTGCAAAGCAAATAGAAAGAAACACAGGCGTTGAAAGCCGCGCCACTATTTTGGGACACGTTCAAAGAGGCGGCTCTCCCACAATCCGTGACAGAGTTGCCGCCAGCGAATTGGGTTATTATGCCGTTCAGCTCCTTTACGAAGGAAAGGGCAACAGAGTTGCGGGTATTCAAAATAACAAGATCGTGGATTACGATATTCAAGAGGCTCTTTCTATGAAAAAGACCTTTGAATACGATCTTTATAAAATTGCTGACGAAATCAGCTTTTAATACTTTAAACGCTGTCAAAAAAACTATCAAAAAAACACTATCAAAAAACAGAGTAGAAAATCGAGCGTTAAGTGCTTAACGGACGGAGAGTTGCCGTTAGGACGAAAAGCATATTGCTTGCGGTTCGGTTTTCGCATCTCGCTGTACATCATCGGAATAAAATAAATCAAGGTCATATTTTTTCCTCTTGTATGGCGAAAAAGTCTAATGGAGGAATGAATATGACTTTTTTTGCTAACTTTAAAAAATCCGCTTTGGAACTGAAAAAACTGCGTTCGCTTTGCCTTCTTGCAATTTTAATCGCCTTGGATTTGGTGATTAAAACCTTTTTGAATGTAACAATAACCGACAGCTTAAAAATTAACTTTGCCTTTGTGGCGGTGGCGGCTATGGGAATGCTGTTAGGTCCTACTGCTACTGCGCTTGCCTGCGTTGTCACCGATGTTTTAGGTTATATTTTAAGACCTGAGGGCGGTTCATTTTCCCCTATGTTTACATTTATTGAGGTTATGGGCGGAATTATTTACGGCTGCGTTTTGTACGATTTCAATCCTGTAAAGTTGGATTTTTCAAATGGCAAAAGCTTTGGAAAATCGGTGCTTGAAAATTGGCGTCCCGTTTTGAGAATAGTTTTTGCAAAGGTTTTAGTGGCGATTATCTGCAATTTGATTTTGACGCCCTTTGCCATTACCATAACAAAAACTCTTGAAGCAGGCGTTTACAACGCAGATGTATTTTGGACGGGAATGTGGACGAGAGTAAGCGCAAGAATTATAAAAAACGCAATAGAAATTCCCATACATATCGGAATACTTATGCTTACCTTGTTCCCAATAAAAGCAGCTTTTAATGCGGTTTTTGGACGGAATGACGGAATAGCTGTAAGAAAGGAAATTTCAAAATGATAAATTTAGGCTTTTTAGGCGCAGGAAATATGGGCGGCGCAATAATCAAGGGAATTGCCGCCGCAAAGAAAAATAACGGTGGAAAATTAGGCGAATATGAGGTAAATCTTTTCGCCTATGACAAAGATGCGGAAAAGCTGAAATCACTGTCGGAGTATGGAGTAACAGCTTGTTCTGACGAGCGGGATTTGGGGAAAAAATGCGAGTATATTCTTTTAGCGGTTAAGCCGCAGGTGTTAGGCGATGTTTTAGCCGCATTAAAGCCCGCCGTTACCGAAAATCATATATTTATCAGCATTTGTGCGGGAATTTCCTCCGAGTTTATCAAGGAAAATACCAATCCCAATGTAAAAACCGCTGTTGTAATGCCCAATACTCCCGCAATGCTTGGACTTGGCGCAAGCGCAATAGCACGTGACAATTCTATAAGCGACAGTGAATTTGATTTTGCAAAGGCGGTTATAGCAAGCTGCGGAATTGTAAAAGAAATACCTATGAATAAGATGAAGGAGATTATTTGCATAAACGGCAGCTCTCCCGCATTTATATATTTATTTGCAAAGGGCTTTATGGATTACGCCAAAGAAGTGGGAATAGAGGAAAATACCGCTTTGGAGCTGTTTGCACAGTCCCTTGTGGGAAGCGCAATAATGCTTACTCAAAGCGGAATGACGGTAGAACAGCTTATAAAACAGGTAAGCTCTCCGGGAGGAACAACCCTTGCTGGACTTGATAAGCTGTATGAGGGCAAATTGGAGGAAGCGGTTAATAAAGCTTGCAGGGCTTGTACAAACAGAGCTTATGAACTATCAGCAAAGTGACATTTACGTATTTAATATTTTGACTTATGAAAGGATTTAGTATGGGACTTTTTAAAAAGAAGAATCAAAATCAGCAAAAGCCTGCTGCAATGACAGTTTACTGCAACCGTAAGAACTATGATGAAATTCCCCGGATTATGGAAGAGATATTAAAAAATACCTTAATTGCTAAAAATCCCATTCCCGACGGTATTGAATTCACCTTGCAGGATAATTCAAAGTTTACCCTGCATTTTATGCCCAAACAACAAATAGCAAATCATATAACAGGAATGGAAGCTTTCTTTTTAAAAGCACCGATACAAAATGAGGAGCTGAAAAAAGCTCTTGTTCAGCAGATGATTTATTTTAACGCTGTTATCGGAATAGAATTTACCGTTGACGAAAACAAGGAGCGCACGGATTATTTAATAGTATCCGTTTATATGTTAGCGGTAAAATTAGACGGCTTTGTGCTTCACCCAAATATGTATTTGTTCCGCTCCGACAGAAAGCTGGTTATTTCCGCAGACGGAAAAACCGATTTTACCGAGTATACCCCCAAGGGAGAAAGCACATTTCTTGACAAGGATATTCCCGAGGGACAGGGAGATATTGACCGCCGTCTGCGTTCCATAGAAAAGTGCAAGGAAAAGGGACTGCCTTATCTTGAAACCCTAAAGGCTTCCGTTTATGAGGAGGAATGTGTAATTCCCTCAAAGGAGGATATTATTCACAGAGCCGCCTGCATTTTCGCCGCCGCTGTCTGCGCCGAGGAGTGCTACACCGAGCCGAAAAAAGCTAAAAAGGTGTGTCCTATGATGTTGGAGGAGTTGGAAAAAAGATATAATGTTTTCGGCTTTTTCTCAGGCGGCGAAAAGGAGTACATCAATAATCCCACTCAGCTTCCCGACCTTCACACAAAATTCAGCTGGAGATATGAGTGCTGCGCCGTTTTGCTGTGGGCAATAGGCTTATGGGATTTGGGCGAGCCTGTTTCCGTATGCGATGCGGGAGAGCTGGGAAAAATCATTTGGAATAACGATTTTAACAGTCTTAATGAAAAAGCGGTTCTCAAAAGCAAGGCGGAAATTATGGATATGCAGGATTTGATGCTGAGATACGATTGGGCTTGCGTGGACGCAAGAATAAACAACAAAAAAGTGGAAACGGTAAACGACGAGATTGTGGTAGAATGGCACTATGCGCTTAATTGGCTGACAAACGCCAACTATACGGACGATTGGGATCAAATACGCACCGATACTTGATTTAATAATATTGCGTTTTAATCTTTTTATTGATTTCCGATTTTTGCCGCTATAACAGCAAAATATAACCGCTGCAAAGATGTCCCCCGCCTCTAAGGCGGCGGATTTCATCTTAGGTTCAGTTGGGGTAAAATCCCCCCGCTGAACATCGAAATTGCTTTGCAATTTCGGCAGCTTGTTTAAGCTGCGCTTTAGAAAAAAAGCAACAAAAGAAACGGTGGTGTTGAAATTGCGAATCGTTATGCTGATAGAGAATACTGCGGTATCTCAAAAGCTGCTGGTGGAACACGGATTTAGCCTTTATATTGAATTAAACGGAAAAATTTGTTTATTCGGCACAGGAGCAAGCTCTAAAATCGTAAATAACGCAAAAAGAATGAATTTACCGCTAAACGATTTAGAGGCGGCTGTTATTCCACACAATCATTTTTCATACACAGGGGGACTTGACGCTTTAATAAGCATTAGCCCCGGCTTACGGGTGTTTGCCCTGAAATCTGCGGACTGCCAGCCCATAAAGAAAAAAGGTCCTTTCTCTTCCCCAATGGGCAATCTATCGGAAAAAATAAAAAAGCACCCCGATAATTATATTTTGTTTAATCGCTTTCAGCAGGTTATGGACGGCTTTTTTCTTATGAAGGACGAGATTTGCGACAGGGAATTTTATGTTACCGATAAAACTCATAAGGTACGCAGAGGAAACGATTATATAGACGACGAATTGGAACACGAGTGCTTTGGGGTAATGTTCCCCGAAAGCGACCGAAGAAAAGGCTGTATTATTTTGGGCGGCTGCGCACACTGCGGACTGCCCAATATGATAAGAACGGTAAAAAAGAATTGGGTTGATTCCCCTATTCTGTCGGTTGTGACAGGATTTCATTTTATGGGAGAAAATCCCAAAAAGCTGACTGTCGATTCCGACTTTATAAAACGCACGGCAGAGGCTGTAAGAGAAGAAAACGTTGGTGCGATTTACACCTGTCACTGCACGGGTATAAAAGGCTACGAGGAAATGAAGACTTATTTGGGAACTCAGCTGCAATATTTGCAGACAGGCGAGGAGCTTAGCTTTTGATAATAATTTTACAAGAGGGCATAAACAATGAACGTTTTAATAGTTGGCTGTACAAGAATAGGAGCAGCTTTGGCGGAATCCCTGTGCGAAAAGGGACACGACGTTTCGGTTATCGACAGGAGAGAGGGTGCGTTTGATAAGCTGAGCGAAAGCTTTACGGGGCTTACCTTTAAAGGCGTACCCATTGACAACGACGATTTGCAGACTGCGGGAATAGAAGCCTGCGATATTGTATGCGTGGTAACCGATGACGACAATGTGAATATTATGGTGGCACAGATTGCGTCGGATATTTACAAAATACCAAAGGTGCTGACGCTTATTAAGGACATTGAAAAAGAGGACGTTTTTCAGGAGTGCGGTCTTACTTCCATCTGCCCCACACGCCTTACCTTAGACGCAGTTTTATCCTCCATAGACGATTATGAGGGACAAAGCTACATTCAGTTTGGCAACCGCAAGGTGAAATTTTACTCTATGCCTATTCCAAAAGAGCTTGTTGACACAAGAAGCATTGATATTGACTATGAAGAAAACGAGGTACTTTACGCCATAATCCGCAACAAAAACTTTACTATGGTCAACAACTCAAATATACTTTTAAAAGAGGGGGACACACTGATTTTTTCCAAATTGGTGGATTAAATCGGTTTTATTATATTATGAAAGCAATAATAGCAGGCGGCGGCAAGGTTGGTTATTATCTTGCGAAAGCCTTGTTGGAACGTTATTACGAGGTTTCTGTCATTGAGGTGAAGAAGGAGCTGTGTCAATATTTTGCCAACACTCTTGATGTAACGGTGGTGCTTGGGGACGGTTCAACCGTATCTGCATTAAAACAGGCAGGAGCGGGAAAATGCGACTCTGTGATTGCGGTTACGGGATCTGACGAAACAAATTTAATTATATGTCAAGTGGCAAAAAAGGTTTTCCATATCAACAAGACAATAGCAAAGGTCAACAATCCCAAAAACATAGACACGGTTCGTTTTTTAGGGGCGGATATTGTAATATCGGGAACGGAAAATATCATAAAGCAAATGGAAAGAGAAGTGGACAACAGCCGAATTAAAGAGCTTATGCCAATAAACGCAAAGGCGGCGGTATTTGAAGTTATGCTCCCCGAGGACTTTGCTTACGACGGAAAAAACATAGCCGACATAAAGCTGCCCGACAGCTGTAATATCATCAGCATTTCAAGAGGAGAGGATTTCATTATCCCACGAGGCGGAACAAAGCTGTTAAGCAAGGACATTCTGCTTGTCGTTTCATCTGTTTCCTCTGCAAATGAAGTAAGAAAAGCATTAAAAATTAAAAAATAAATAAATAAAAATCCGCAGACAAATCATCTGCGGATATTTTATTTATTTGTAGTTAAGTAAAATAATTACTTGCGCTTTTTGAAGAATACAACGCCTGCTAATGCCATAGCAGCAGGTACAAATGCAATCATAACGCCTGTACCCTTGTTTCCGCCGTCATTGCTGTCGGTGTTGCCGCCGGGCTTCTTGTCTGTGGTAGCAGTTGCTGAACCGCTTACGGGTGCAGAACCGGAAGGCTTTGTACCTTCAGAAGCACCGGGTGTAGATGCGGAAGGCTTTGTACCTTCGGAAGTGCCGGGTGTAGGATCGGTAGGCTTTGTGCCTGTGTCTGTGCCGGGTACGGGTTCTGTTACGGTAGCAGATGTTGTTACAACGGGAATACCTTCTTCCTCTGTCGCATCACATCTGGAGCATTCACGATGCTTATGACCGACTTCTGTTTCGGTAGCTTCTTTGTCAACTATCCACTCGCCCCAATCGTGACCTAAAGCAGGTACTTCTTCGGTCTGGGTTTCGCCGCAAGCTGTGCAAGTATAAGTCTTTACGCCCTTTTCGGTGCAGGTGGGTTCAGTTGTAATCTTGCCTTCGTCCCAAACGTGAGCGCATTTGACTGTTGTTCCTTCTGCTGCACCGCCTTCAACTATTTCCTCATCTGCATTAGTTACTTGATGAGTATCACTAAAGGTTACGCTTGAATTAACAGCCTTAACTTTAAAGGTAAATGATACAAGCTTTTCACCGCTATAAGCTTCTGCTTCGTCAAAGGTAAATGCAGCTATTGATAAAGCATCTCCGCCATTTTTCTTGGCATCATCATCATCGATAACTTCTGTCCAAGTATCACTTTTTGGAAATCTCTTGTAGCTTACATACTCCAATTCATCCGGGTTGAATTTCATTTGTGCAATTATTCCGTTTGTTGGCAAATCGTATGTATTCAAACATACATCAATGACAACTTCATCACCGACAGCTGCACTCTCGGGATTTGCAACCGCATAAATTTTATAAGCTGGATTTTCAGCTTCCGCAGAAGAACCAACAGCCATTCCGCAAACTGAAATTGCGGCTGCCGCAAAAGCTGCGACTAATTTTTTGAAGTTATTCATACTTCTTCTCCTTTTTAATTCACTTAGATTTTTAGTTTTATTATTAAAGGTAAAACCTTAATAAACCATTAAAGCTTGCCGCCGATAAAGATGAAATATATTTTAATCTCAAATTTTCTCTCCCTTTGATTGTAGTATTTTTTCTTAACCAATAATTGTGATATGTATTTATTTTCAACTATTATATCATAAAGTCTTATTTTTTGCAACAGAATTTCAAGTTTTAATCCAAATTTTTTATTACAAAAATTAACAAATTATTTAAACCCATTTATATAAGTTTCACCAATTATGAAGTAATTTCAAAAATCAATGAAAATTTACCTCTTGCCGATACTAATGCAAATCCTTTTTAAAGCCGCGGGTTTAAAGCTTTTTTGTACAGTCATTTTTAAAACTGCGGATTATTGTAAAATTTGACAATAACTCACAATGCCGCCGCTTAAAATAACACAATAACTTTTTAAAATCACCGATTACTCAAAATTCAAGCAAGCCGTGCAAAAAGCCGTCAGAGGTTAGCAGCTTAATACCGCTTGTTTTTCTCCTTTTTAGTTTAATATAATAGTTGAAATATTTGCAACAAAATTGGCAGAATTATAAAAATTATAAATATCTTCACCATATTGTTGCTATATTTGCATATATTATATCGCACAGTCCTGTTTTTTGCAACCCTGTTTTTGTTACAATAAAATAAACAATCACAAAAGGAGGATAAAAAATGCACGAAGCATACGACTGCGGACTTATCATCAAAGAATTGAGAGAAAAAGCCCATATGACACAGCAGGAGCTTGGAAGAAAAATAAATCGTGATAAAGGCATTATATCAAGATACGAAAACAATTACCAAGCCGTGCCTTTTGAAACAATGCGAGTATTCGCATCTATTTTCAACGTTTCTATGGATTATCTTGCGGGAATGGAAAAGAAAAGCAGCATTGACGCAACGGGACTTACCCAGGAACAGTGCCAAATCGTTCAGCTGCTTGTTCAAACCTTTAGGGAATCCTCTCTTTCCAACGAGCAAAACATATCTTCAAAACAATACGAGCTTATAGGAAAAATAGTTTTTGAATTGCTGAAGTCCACAAAGAGTTAAAAAATTAAACCGCCAGCTTGTCGAAAAACCTCCCGCCGGTCGGTTTTCCGTCAAGCTGACGCCGTTTTTTAGCGGCTTGCCGTCAAAAAACAAAAATCGGGCAGAGCTTTGCTCTGCCTCGATTTTAAGGCTATGATCACAATTTAGGGGAAAACCATTAGGTTTTTTCCCTAAGACCTTTTTCCTTCCGAAAAAATTTAAGTTTTGCTTTTTTGAAAAACCAAAACCACTGTCCCATTAAAGACAGCGGTTTTTTATTAAGTAGAAAATAAAATTTAAAGATTGAGAAACGGCAATGAGTTATAATGAGTTATTTCAACTGTGCTTTTCAATCCACATTTCAAGCGTATCGTTGATTATATTAAGAGTTCTGATTCTGCCGTACTTCTTGTCGTTGTTCTCGATAATATGCCAAGGAGCAAAATCGGTGGAGGTTTTTTGCAGCATTTCGTTTACCGCAACCTCGTATTGATCCCACTTTTCACGGTTGCGCCAATCCTCGTCCGTTATTTTCCAGCGCTTTTCGGGAGTGTTGGTTCTGTCGTTAAAGCGGCGGAGCTGCTCCTCCTTGTCAATGTGCATCCAGAATTTCAATACCAAAATTCCGCTTTCGTAAAGGTTGCTTTCAAACTCCTTTATCTCCTGATATGCGGCTCTCCAGCGTTTTTCCTCCGTAAAGCCTTCAATTCTCTCCACCATAACTCTGCCGTACCACGTGCGGTCGAAAATTACCACGTGTCCCGATTTTGGAATATGCTGCCAAAAACGCCATAAGTAGTGCCGATTAAGCTCATGAGGCTCGGGTGCGGCAATAGGTACTGCCTCAAAGCCTCTCGGATCGAGTGCGGAGGCAATTCTTCTTATCGTGCCGCCTTTGCCTGCTGCGTCCCAGCCCTCAAAGCAGATTATAACGGGCAGCTTTAAAGCGTACAACCGCTGATGCAGCTTAGATAAACGCTTTTGCTGCTTTTTCAGCTCCTGTGTGTAAATATCCTCATCAAGAGTTTTATCCAATTTAACTAAGGATAAAGGCGCTTTTGTAGCCATAGTGAAGATTTCCTTGGGTATTCTCCGCTTTGGATCTTCGCCTATGGAAAGAGGTCTGTTCATCAGCTTATCGTCTACGGCGGTGATTACGGTCTTAAACACCTCGCATACAGTGCGGTACTTGTTATCTGCGTTTATTATCACCCACGGCGCATTTTCCGTATTGGTGTATTCAAGCATTTTGTCATATTGTGCAAAATACCTGTCGTAATTGCGGTTGCGCTTTAAGTCCAAATCAGTAACCCGCCAGTTGGTGCTTTTGCTGTTTAAAAGCTTTTTAAAACGCCGCTTTTGTTCCGCTCTGTCTATCTGCAAAAAGATTTTTATTATTAAGTATCCGTCATCGGTAAGCTGCCGCTCAAACACGTTGACGGTTTTCATACGCTCTACCGCTTCTTCCTCGGTGATGCCGTCCTCCAAAACCGCAGGCACTATCTCTTGATACCAGCTTCTGTCAAGGATTGTAAGCTTGCCCTTCTCGGGTATGGTGTTCCAAAAGCGATACATCATAGGATAACGCTTCTCGGTTTCCGTCGGCTTAACCGTGGAATAAACCCTATAGGAACGAGGATCTAAGCAGTTTATGGTCTTGCTGATAACATAGCCCTTGCCCGACGCTCCCCAGCCTTCAAAAACAATGATAACAGGCAGCTTTTTTCCCTTTATCTCCTGCTCCAAGGCTCTCATTTTTGTCTTTAAAGCGTCCGCCTGAGCTTTATAAGCGTCCTTGTCGTCAATAATTATATCTTTGTGAACAATTCTGTCTAACATTATATTTTCCTTTCGGCAAATACTGAATTTTCATTTTTATACTATTTTCTTACTGAAAATAGAAAAACTTCCACAAAAATCAAAACTCAAATATTTTCTGTTTTCTTATTAGAACGTATCTGAAAACTAAACATTTTTGCTAAAAGCGTCCACAGTTAGCAAAAAATGTGCAAATTGTGACTTTTCAGATAGCCCCTAATATTACCCAAAAAAGCCGGCAGCTGCTGTCGGCTTTTTTGTTAATGCTTATAGGATTAAACAGAAGCTTTCTTTCCCACAAATACAGGATAGCTTTCCGTGCCGTTTATGCTGCGGTAATTACCGATAAGAACGTCTTTATCGGTGATCACATAATTCATCTCGCACTTTTCGCCAACCTCTGTATCTTGCATAAGAATACAATTTCTTACTACTGCGTGTTTTCCCACCTTAACGCCTCTGAACAAAACGCTGTTTTCAACCGTGCCTTCGATTAAGCAGCCGTCGGCGATGATTGAATTTTTGCACTTTGCGTCAAGTCCGTATTTTGCGGGAGCTTCGTCACGAACCTTTGTGTAAATGGGATCGTCGCTGTTAAACAATTCCTTGCGTACCTCGTGATTCATAAGCTCCATATTTGCGTTGAAATAAGTCTTTATGCAGTCGATTTGAGCGGTGTAGCCTTCAAATTTATAGCCGTAAATATTCAGCTCGGGCAGCATATGCTGAAGAACGTCAACCTCAAAGCTGTAAAGGTTCTTTCCCGCCTTTTCGATTACGAGATTTTGCAGAAATTCCTTCTTCATAACAAACATATTCATACTTACGTTATGCTCGCCGCTGATTTCGGGACGAACAAGCACATCGTAAATCTTACCCTTGTCGTTTACGCTTAAAATGGTCTTTGTCTTTGAACGCTCGGAATCGCAAACCATTTTTGTATATACAACGGTAATGTCCGCTCCCGTTTCCTCGTGATTTTCAATCACCTTTTTGAAATCGAGGTTGCAGATAACGTCGGTGTCGCTGATAAGAACATATTCAGCGTCGGAATAGCGGATAAAGTCAATTACCCCTGCCAACGCTTCCAATCTGCCTCTGTAAAGACCGCCGTTAATATGGCCGTAAGGAGGCAAGAGGTGAAGTCCGCCGCTTTTTCTTGACAAATCCCACTCTGCGCCCGATCCCAAGTGGTCGATAAGGGATTGGTAGTTAGCCTTGGTTATAACGCCTACTGTGTTAATACCGCTGTTTACCATATTGGAAAGAGTAAAATCTATCAGTCTGTATCTTGCCCCGTAGGGAACGCTTCCCATTGTACGAAGCTTTGTAAGGTCGGAAATTGTGCTGTCGTGCATATTTGCAAATATCAATCCCAGCACGTTAGACATATTAGCCATAATATTAAGTTCCTTTCTGTTGATTAAATTACAGTAAATTTCTTGTGCCGGTTTATATCGATTCGGAAATCATAGCTTTAGGCTTGATAACAGTGTCATCGCTTACATTTACCTTGTGTCCGACAACCGCAACGCCCCATGTGTCCTTGTCCTGAATGGTTTCGGGACGAGCTCCCACGTGTACGTTCTGACCGATTGTGCAGTCCTCGCCAACAATAGCGTATTCTATAACCGAGTCCTTCTTGATAACGGTGTTGGGCATTATAATACTGTCGCGAACAACCGCTCCCTCTTCAACCACAACTCCGGAAAACAGGATTGAAAAATCAACTGTTCCGTAAATGTTGCAGCCTTCCGCTACCATTGAGTTTTCAATCTTGCTGGTAGGTCCTGCATAATGAGGAGGCATTACAGGGTTGCGGGAGAAAATCTTCCAGTTGTTGTCGTAAAGGTTAAGAGGAACATTGGGATCGAGGCAGTCCATATTTGCTTCCCAAAGGCTGTCGATTGTTCCCACGTCCTTCCAATAGTGGTTGAAAGGATATGCAACCATTTTGCAGCCTTCCGCCAGCATAGAGGGAATGATATTCTTGCCGAAATCCTTTGTGGCGGTTTCGTCCTTTTCGTTGGCGATAAGATACTGCTTAAGCACCTTCCATGTGAAGATGTAAACGCCCATAGACGCCAAATTGGACTTAGGCTCCTTCGGCTTTTCTTCAAATTCGGTGATAACGTGTTCGTCATCTGCGGTCATAATACCGAAACGGCTTGCTTCCTCCCAAGGCACTTCACGAACGGCGATAGTTGCGTCTGCGCCTGTTTTCTTGTGGAAATCAAGCATCTCGCTGTAGTCCATTTTATAAATATGGTCGCCTGAGAGAATTGCAACATATTCGGGATTGTAGCGATCCACAAAGCTCATATTCTGATAAATTGCATTTGCCGTACCTGCATACCAGCTTTTGCCCGACGCTGTTTCGTATGGAGGGAGAACGTGTACTCCGCCGTGGGTGCGGTTAAGTCCCCAAGGCTGACCGTTGCCGATGTATTCGCTTAATACAAGAGGTTGATATTGAGTAAGAACGCCTACTGTGTCAATGCCCGAATTGATACAGTTGGAAAGCGGGAAGTCAATAATTCTGTACTTGCCGCCGTAAGGCACTGCGGGCTTTGCCATATCCTGAGTGAGAGCGTACAGTCTGCTGCCTTGTCCGCCCGCCAAAAGCATGGCAACTATTTCCTTTTTAACATGGTTCATAAGCTTTGCCTCCGATAAATTTATTTTAACTTAATTTTGCTTGGTTAATGCTTCCGATTATATGAACATTAAAACTAAGTGCCGGTTATCTTTTCTGTGAAATTACAATGCTTTGTAAAAAGGCTTATACGGTTAAATCCAAGAGTAAGGATTTTGCTCAAACAAGTGTAGCAGCGTTATTTTTTATCAATAGTTTTTGCCGGTTGTTCCGCTGCTTTTGACGAAGTATCGGCAGCGGATTTTTCAACAGGTTTAGACTTATCCGCCTTATGATTTTCGTTTACTATATTTTCGGCTTTTGAAGCAGGTTTTTCGGAAGACGTCTTCTCCGATTGGGCGGTTTTTTTCTCGGATTCCGCCTTTTCGGATTTTCCCGCTTCCTGCTTAGGCTTTTCGGAGGTTTTTTCCTTTGTTTTGTTTTCCTCTTCCTTTGCCTTTTTTTCGGATTCCTCCTTTAGCTTCTTTTCCTTTGCCTTCTTTTCCTCTGTTTCCTTTTTTGCCAATTCCTGTAAAGCCTTTTTTTCATCGTCCTCGGGGGAACGCTTGTTTTTGGCTTTAAAGAACATAGCCGACATAGGAGCAATTTTTATTGTGATTGAATAAGGCTCTCCGTGCATTGGAGTTTGTTCCGCCTTAACGGTTTTGTTGGTAAGTCCCGAACCGCCGAATTCAGACTTTTCGGTGGAGAATATTTCCTCGTAGTCCGCATAGAAGGGTACGCCGAAGCTGTACTGTTCGTGCTGCTTGGGCTGGAAATTGCACACTACCAATATTTCATCGCCTTCTCGGTCAAATCTGCGGAAAACGATAACCGAGTTTTCGTTGTCGTCGCTGCTTATCCACTTAAATCCGCTCCAATCGGTATCTGCCTCCCACAATTCGCGATGTGCAAGATAGAATTTATTTAATTCCTCAACGTAATGCTGATGCTTTTTATGCTCGTCAAACTGTAAAACGTCCCAATCAAGTCCCGTTTTGTAGTTCCATTCCTTATACTGAGCGATTTCCTGTCCCATAAAGGTCAGCTTTTTGCCCGGATGGGCGGTCATATATGCAAGGAAGGTTCTTAGGGACGCAAATCTCTTGTCCCGAGGTCCGCTCATTTTGTCCAACATAGAGCATTTTCCGTAAACCACTTCATCGTGTGAAATAGGCAGAATATAGTTTTCGGAAAAAGCGTAGTAGAAGGAGAAGGTCAGCATATTGTGATGATAGGGTCTGTATTCGGGGTTCATTGACATATAGGCGATCATATCGTTCATCCAGCCCATATTCCACTTAAAGTTGAAGCCGAGTCCTCCCACATCGGCAGGCTTTGTCACCATAGGCCATGCGGTGGATTCTTCAGCGATCATAAGTATATTTTCGTGCTTTCCGAATACGGCGGTATTCAGCTTTTGGAAAAATGCGATAGCCTCCAAGTTTTCGTTTCCGCCTCTTATATTTCTCTGCCATTGTCCGTCCTTGCGGTCATAGTCAAGATACAGCATAGAAGCCACTGCGTCTACTCTCAGTCCGTCCACGTGGTATTTATCGAACCAATAATTTGCGTTGGAGATAAGGAAGCTTTGAACCTCGGGCTTTCCCCAATCAAATACTCTTGTACCCCAATTCAAATGCTCTCTCTTTAACGGCTCGGAATATTCATAGCAATAGCTGCCGTCAAATTCGTAAAGACCTGCCGCATCCTTGGGGAAGTGAGCGGGAACCCAGTCGAGAATTAAGCCTATATCGTTCTGATGACAATAGTCCACAAACTCCATAAAGTCGTGAGGAGTGCCAAAGCGGGAGGTTGGCGCATAATAACCGATTTGCTGATAGCCCCATGAGCCGTCAAAGGGATATTCCGCAACGGGCATTATCTCAATATGAGTATAACCCATTTTCTTTACGTAAGGAATAAGCTTTTTTGCCAATTCCATGTAATTGAACAAATCGTCCTCGTTCTTTTTTTCCATCCAGGAGCTGAGGTGCATTTCATAAATATTTATTGCGGAATCGTAAATGTTTTTCTTTGAACGATTATCCAGCCATTTATCGTCCTTCCACTTGTATCCGCCTATATCATATATTTTGGTGGCGGTGTTGGGGCGGGTTTCCATATGATAGCCGTAAGGATCGGCTTTTAATTTTATGCCTCCTCCCGAGCTTTCTATGCTGTATTTGTAAATATCATACTGTTTAAGTCCGGGAATGAATATTTCCCAAATACTTCCGTCGTGTTCGGTGCGGTGCATTTGGTGCTGTCCTCTGTCCCAATGGTTAAAATCTCCCACAACGCTTACAGACTTAGCGTTAGGCGCCCACACTCTGAACTGTACGCCCTTTTGTCCGTCATTCTCACAAAGGTGAGAGCCGAAAAAGTCATATGCCTCGGTTGCAGTTCCTTCATGAAAAAAATGAAGCGCAACATCGTAATCTCTAATGTTTTGAATTGCCATAAAAATCAACCTGCCTTCTTTTGTTAGATTAAATAAAAATTCAAATCCTTAACAGTAACTTTTTGGTAATTTTTTATCTTGCTTTGATTGTAACACATATTACAAAATTTTTCAAGTCATTTGTGGAAATTTTATTAAAGTTGCTTTAATTGGGTTTACAATTTTGTTTATTTTTTATTTTTGTATTTTTAAGAACAATTATTTCACTTCAACAATTATTGGATAATATTTATATTATGATTCTAAAAATAAATAGCCGAAATATACATATTTGCTTGCGGGAAAAGCCCAAATTGCATTTTAACAATCTGACAATCTTTTTATTGACGGTAGGCAAAAACAAAATCGGGCAGAGCTTTGCTCCAACTCGATTTTAATAATATGAATCAATGTTTAGTGAAAATATTTTTTCCATAAGAGCTTTTTCCTTGTGAATAATTTATGTTCGGATTTTTCGGCAGCATAATATACATATTATTCTATTATTTAAATCTGAAAATAATTACATAAGCCTTATTATTTAACATCTGCTAAAAGAATTTAATTGTAAATAATCGAAAAAAGTATAAAGCGCAGAAAACCAACATATAAATCATACAAGCTATGAAAGGACAAGTGGTGTATGAAAGAGAAAAACGGGTTTTTAAAAAATACGGCGATTTTGTTTTTTGCTATGTTCTGCGCTAAAATAATCGGTGCTGTGTTTAAAATACCTCTTACCAATATGATAGGCGGTGTGGGAATGGGTTATTTTTCCACTGCCTACAGCTTTTTTGTCCCCGTGTATACTATATTGGGGGCGGGATTTCCCGTTATTGTAATAAGAATGACGGCTCAAAGCATTGCGGTAAAAAAATACAGAGAGGCAAGAAATATCAAATCCGCCGCCATTATGCTTGCCGCCTTTTTGGGATTGTTGGGAACGGCTTTTATGCTTTTGCTTGCAGTTCCCTTTTCCGATTATGCCGCTGCTTCAAGCAAAAGCCTGCTGTCGGTTTTGGCTATCTCGCCTTCGGTGTTTATATGCTGTGTTGCCGCCGCATATAAGGGATATTACGAGGGACTTTCCAATATGCTCCCCACTGCCGTATCACAGGTTTTGGAATCGGCGGTTAAGGCGGCAATGGGCCTGGGACTTTCGGGAACAGTGCTGTATTTGGGACAATCGGGGATAATAGAAAAGGAAAACATCATTCCCTACTGCGCCGCTGCCGCAGTTCTTGGCGTTACCTTGGGAGAGCTGAGCGGAATGACATTTCTTGCAATACGAAGCAAGATGAAGGGCGACGGAATTACGGCTGAGGATTTAAAAAGCAGTCCGCCCTCCCCGAGAAAAAGACATATTGCCAAAAACATACTTATTCAATCTCTGCCTATCTCCTTTGGATCGGCGGTAATAAGCTTGGGCTCTTTCATTGATTTGCTTACAATTTCCGGCGGAATACAGGAATGCTTTGCAAAGAACGCCGATTATTTCCGTTTTATGTATAAAAGCGCAGTCAACGAAGCGGGAGCGGAACAGTTCGGCAGCTTTGTTTACGGCAGCTACAACGGAATTGTGCTGTCAATATTTATGCTTATAACCTCTCTTACGGCTTTAATAGGAAAAAGCGCCCTGCCCTCAATCTCCGCCGCATATGAGCGGGGAGAAAGGCAAGAAGTAAAAAGAAACGTCAGCATTTTAATTACCGGAATTTTCGTTATAGGGCTTCCCCTTTGTTTGTGCTTGGGAGCGTTGGCAGAGCCTGTTTTAAAGCTGCTGTACCCTATGAGAGCGGCGGAAGTAAGCATAAGCACAGTCCCGCTTGCCATAATTTGCTTTGGAGGTATTCCCATAGCCTTATGCAGCGGATTTTTTTCAGTATTTCACGCAATAGGGCGGTATGATCTTCCCGTAAAGCTGATGATGCTTTGTTCCGCAGTAAAGCTTATTCTAAACCTGCTTTTAATAAGAATACCACAGCTTTCCGTTTGCGGTGCGGCAATTTCTACCGTAGCCGCCCACCTGATTACCGCAGTGTTGGGATATTTGGCTTTGAAATCCTCCGCCCAAATAGAAATCAGCATACTTTCTTTGATATCAAAGCCCTTTGCCGCTTCAGCCGCCTGCTGTCTTTGCGCCCTGTTAAGCTATTATCTTTTGTTTAATAATTTCGGCGGAGTTATCAGATTATTGCTTACAATAGTCTTAAGCGGGCTTTTATATATGCTGATTTTGACTGTGCTGGACAAAAGAATTTTTTCTGCGATTAAAAGCGGAAATCTTTAATGTTAAAATTAAGATTTATAATTGGAGTTTATAAGAGAGTATCATAAAACCGCATTTACATAAACTGCCCCTCAATACTCTTTGCAAATAAAGCAAAGCTATTGAAGGGCATTTTGTATTTTTTAAATTAAGCTGTTAAAAATTTAAAACATAATTTCTTTAATATGTAGCTGCTATTCCTCGTCGGGCTTTGGAGAAATCCTTACATCTATCTTATAATCACCGTTTATCCAAGCCTTAATTTTCTGTCCCGCAATTCTTATGGTTACGGTAAGATTTTTCACGCCCTCCTCCGATTGAGTGCCTAACATATTTACAGTGCCTATTATATCGTCGGCTGTCAAATTATAAAGAATGCTTGAAGGTCCTACCGCCGTTATGGTAATTAAATTGGTTACAAAGTTGTATTCGTAATTGTTATCTCCGTTTAAGAAAGAGAATTTTTCAGTGGAAACAGACAAATCCCGCTTTCCGTAATCGTCCACATTTTGAAAGCTTATTTGCGCCACAGAAGCGTTGGAAAGGTTTTTGTAGCCTTCGGAAAGGGTTATGGGAAGCTTTAAGCCCACCTGCAAATCACGAGAGGTTATATCTGTCAAGTCGATTTCGCCCACATCTATTTTTTCAAGGTTGTTTATGCTGAGGTCGTTGGCAGGTGCGGCTATTGTTATTTCTGTGGGATAAAGAGTGTATTTCAGGCTGTCGCTGTCAAAGTTGGAGGGATAAATAATTGAAACGTTAAGGGGAAGGGTTTTAACTCGATACAAGGGAATTGTCAAGGAATAATTGGTGGCGTCGTACTCTAACTTTGGATCGTCTATCTTTGTGCCGGAGCTGTCGTAAAGGCTTACCTTGCCGGGAAGCTTTGTGGTTTCGGTAAGCGTGTCGGCGGACTGAGGCTCAATTACTGCCCTTGCCACGGAATTAACCAAAGACTGTTCTCCGCTGACCTTTACCGTTGCCGAGGAAATGTCAATATCGCCCGTCTGAATCTGCAAATCCTCGCCTATAGACAAATTAGAGGTTAATACCTCCAACGGAATATCCTTGGAAATAATATGCTCAACGGTAACGGAAGCGGTAAGTCCGTCGGAAACAATTTCATAATCATCGCTTGCAGTCACCTTGTTTAATTCCACGTTTACGGTGTGTATCCCGGGGGAATTGATTCCCGACAAATCCAAGGAAGCGGTAAAATCCGACGCCTCCAAGGTGCCGATAATGTACCGCTTGCCGTGAAGCTGAATAGATACTTCCTTGCTGTAGTCGGTTATCATAAGATTTTGCTGCTGCATAAAGGTGGTTGGCTCGGCAGTCACCTTTACCCCGTCTATATGGTCATATACGTTGGGAAACGCCTGTATAGACACAGCAAACCATATTACAACGGCAAATATTACCGATAAAATCAGCGTATTCAGTTCCTTTTTTAAAAAGCCGCCAAATTTAATGAGAAAATTTTTCATGAACCGCTCATTCCCTTTCCTGAGTTGGAATGTAAAATTATAGCATCTCTGTTTTCCTTGAAAATCTAAAATTCTTGATTACGGAAAACAGCCGCAAAACGGAAATTACAAGCCTGCGATTTTCGGTGCAAACTGTTAATATCGGTTTACTTTTTTGCAGCTGCTTTTTCCTTGGATTTTTTTGCTTTGTCGACGTTTCCCTTTTTATTCTTTTTGCTGTTTTCGGGGGCGGTTTTTATCAGCTGTTCGGTAAGGTATTTTCTTAATGTGACGCCCGAATAATTTCTTGTAAGATTTCCGTTCTCCGCCACGGAAATAACTCCCGTTTCCTCGGATACTACGACTACTATAGCATCGGAAACCTCGCTTATTCCTATTGCCGCTCTGTGCCTTGTACCAAGCTCCTTCGGCACAAGCTCTTCCTTTGCGGGCTTTGGAAGAAAGCAAGCGGCTGCGTGTATCATACCGTCCCTCATTATCACTGCGCCGTCGTGCAAAGGAGTATTGGGTACAAAAATATTGCCGAAAAGCTGCGGACTGGGGACTGCGTCAATCAAAGTGCCCGTTTCAATCTGCTCGCCCAATTTTGTCTGCCGCTCTATTACTATCAGTGCGCCTGTTTTTGTTCTGGACAAATCCTCGCAGGCTTTTACAATGCTGTTTATCATAAGAGAATTTCTTGAATTTTCTTGGTCTGAAATGCCCTCCAGGAAAGGCAGACGTTTTGACATTTTTGTTCTGCCCACACGTTCCAATATTCTTCTCAATTCAGGCTGAAACATTACGATTATAGCCAAAATTCCTATATTGAAAAAGGTTTTGGCGATTATTCCCATTACCTTAAAGCCTAACTGATCCAAGAAAAACAATACCACCGATAAAAAGACACTGCCCTTTATCAGCTGTTCCGCCCTTGTTTCCCTCATCAGCTTTATGCAAAAGAACATAATTACAGAAAGGAAAATAATGTCAAGTATGTCAACAGGCGTGATATATCTCAGCACGCTCTGTATATTATCCCAAATATCCGCAGCATAGGCAAACACAAAAACACCTACTTTATTTTACCGTATTATTAGCGTAGTTTCACAAAATAATTTTATCACATACAGAGAAGTTTTGCAAGACGTTTTGTTAAAAAAGCCGATTTTTATTTAGGAAATTTTTTCTTACTTTGCATTTTTGCTGTTTTTAATTACTAATCGCAGTTTTTTGAATAAATCAAAATCTTTATACTTAATCGACTGATACAGAAAAAATTTGCGAACCCGAATTGCTTTTTACGGATTCGCAAATGCGCAAATATTTATATATATTTAAGCCGTTTTTACGGTTATCTGATGAATTAGCCTAAAATCAGCCGACATTTTTCTTTGGAAGCTTTTTTGTATCGGAAGCAATTTGGCTTGATGATTGTATTCTTTTGGGAGGAGTGCCGTTTTTAACATTGTCGGCGGTAACAATCACCTTAGCTAAGGTATTGTCCGAGGGAGCGTCAAACATTGTCTGTGAAAGCAAATCTTCAACTATGGAACGCAGTCCTCTTGCGCCTGTCTTTCTCTCCACCGCCTTTTTTGCGATTTCCCTTAATGCGTCCGTCTGCACTTCAAGCTCTATGCCGTCTAAGCTGAAAAGATAGGTGTATTGCTTTATCAATGCGTTTTTAGGCTCGGTCAGTATTTTTATCAGCGCCTCCTCGTCCAATTCGTCCAAAACTGTGACAATGGGAAGTCTGCCTACCAATTCGGGAATAATGCCGTACCTCACCAAATCCTCAGGAGCAACTTGGTGAAACGCTTCCGTAAGGCTGTGTTCCTTTTGGCTTTTTACATCTGCGCCAAATCCCAATACGGAGGAATGAATACGGGACATAATGTTCTTTTCGATTCCCTCGAATGCGCCGCCGCAGATAAACAAAATATTCCTTGTGTCTATCTGTATAAACTCTTGGTTGGGGTGCTTTCTGCCGCCTTGGGGAGGAACGTTGGAAATTGTTCCCTCCACTATCTTTAACAGTGCCTGCTGAACGCCCTCGCCGCTTACATCTCTTGTTATGGAGGTGTTTTCGGAGCGGCGGGAAATCTTGTCAATCTCGTCAATGTAGATTATGCCCTTTTCTGCCGCCTCAATATCGAAATCCGCCGCCTGTATAAGTCTTAAAAGCACATTTTCCACGTCCTCGCCCACGTAGCCCGCCTGAGTGAGAGTGGTGGCGTCCGCTATTGCGAAAGGCACATTAAGAATTTTTGCCAAGGTCTGGGCTAACATTGTTTTTCCCACGCCGGTAGGACCTAACAGCAAAACGTTGCTTTTTTGCAGCTCAATATCGTCCTGCTTGTTGTTTTTTGCGTTTGACTCTGCGGAAAGAATTCTCTTATAATGATTGTAAACCGCAACGGACAAGATTTTCTTTGCTTCCTCCTGCCCGATGATATATTGATCCAATATCTCCTTTATCTGAGCGGGTTTAAGCAGCTTATCCTTTTTCAAATGCGTTTCCTGCTGTCCCCTGTTTCTTCTTGCTTTATCTATGTTGGGGATTTCTCCCTCCTCCAAAAGCATATTGTAGGAGGCAATAACACACTCGTTGCAGATAACGCCGTTTTTTCCCACTAACATTTTTGATACATAATCTTCGGTTTTTCCGCAAAAATTACATTTTAACATAAATACCTCATAATTGACAGTAAAATTGGCAATACCGCACAAAGCCTATTTTTAACTCGTGCGGTTTACCGTTTTATATCATTTTAATTATCTTTTGTCAAATATCTTGTCTACAATACCGTATTCAAGTGCTTCCTGTGCGGTCATATAGTTATCTCTGTCGGTGTCCTGCACAATTTTTTCAAAAGGCTGACCTGTCATATCGGCAAGCATATGATTCATTTTGTCCTTAATGTAAATAATATGCTTTGCCACAATGTCAATATCGGACGCCTGCGCTCTGCCTGTGCCGCCTGAGGGCTGATGAATCATAACCTCGGAATTGGGAAGGCAGATTCTCTTTCCCTTTGTTCCCGCAGCAAGCAAAAATGCACCCATAGACGCCGCCATACCCATACAAATTGTGGAAACGTCGCACTTGATGTACTGCATTGTGTCATATATTGCCATACCGTCGGTGATAGAACCGCCGGGGCTGTTGATATAAAGCTGAATATCCTTGTCTGCGTCCTGTCCTTCAAGGAACAAAAGCTGTGCTACAACAAGGCTGGCGGTGGTGGCGTTTACTTCGTCGTGAAGCATTACGATACGATCGTTAAGCAGGCGGGAATAAATATCGTAAGCACGTTCACCTCTGCCGGTCTGCTCGATTACAGTAGGCACTAATGTCATATTCTCTTTAAAATCTCTGAAATCTCTCATATAATTTCGACCTTTCTGTAACAAAATTTACCGATAATTTATACCGATAACTTATTATGACGCAATCTCAGCACTGTTTTTAACAAGATCAAAGGCTTTTTCAACCACAATATCCTCGGAAAGGCTCTTTGCGGGAATAATCTTCTTAACCTTGTCTATATCCATTTTATGTTCTTCCGCAAGATCGGCATAGTGCTTTTCTAACTCTTCCTCGGTGGACTGAATGTTTTCAAGGCTTGCAATCTTTTCAAGAGCCAATCTCAATTTAATCTGCTTTTCGGCAGCTTCTCTGAAATTATCTCTGAACTGCTCCATAGTTGCTCCCGTATATTTAAGGTAAGCGTCTACGGTGATGCCTTGGTATCTGTTTCTGTATTCCCAATCACGAACCATTTCGCTTATGCGGTTTTCAAACATTACCTGAGGAATTTCACCCTCTAATTTTTCGATCAAGGCGTTGTTAATATCGGTTTCAACCTGCATATCAGCCTGCTTTTCCGCACGCTCCTGCAAGTTTTTCTTAATATCCTCTTTAAGCTGATCGAGGGTGTCAAACTCGCTTACGTCCTTGGCGAATTCATCGTCGAGAGGAGGAAGCTCCTTGCCCTTGATTTCGTGAATAAAGCACTTAAATACAGCTTCCTTGCCCTTTAACTCCTCTGCGGAATAATCCTCGGGGAAGGTTACGTTTACGTCAAAGCTTTCGTCGATGTTATGACCTGCAACCTGATCCTCAAAGCCGGGGATAAACTGACCGCTGCCAAGCTCAAGGCTGAATTTCTCCGCCTTGCCGCCCTCAAACGCCGTGCCGTCAATAAAGCCTTCAAAGTCAAATACAACTGTATCGCCCTTTTCTGCGGCTCTGTCGGTTACGTCAATAATTCTTGCGTTCCTGTCCTGACGCATCTTTAATTCCTTGTCAATATCCTCATCTGTTACAGTCTTGACAATTTTTGTTACCTTTATACCTTTGTAATCGGAAATATTTACCTTGGGCTTGGTGGTGAACAATGCCTTAAAGGTAACTCCCTCCTCCTTGTTCACCTCGGTAACCTCTACCTTCTGCATATCTACAACTTCAAGCTCCGTTTTTTCGATAACGTCCTGTATGTTGGATCTGTACAGCTCGTTTACTGCGTCATCGTAAAACACCTGCTCGCCGAAATGTGTTTCAATCATCTTTCTGGTGGCTTTTCCCTTTCTAAAGCCGGGAATGGTGATGTTCTTCCTTTTCTTTAAAAAAGCTACCTGCAAAGCGGCTTCAAATTCGTCGCCGCTAAACTTGAATACTACCTCGGAAGTATTCGTTTCTGTTTGGTTGTTTGAAATAATTTCCATTTAATAATCCTCCATTTTATTTCAGTCATAGCAGACATAATTTATTTTTTAAAAACAGATATTTTATATTATAACATAGGTTTACAAATATTTCTACAGTTTTTTAAAAAAATTTTGTAATTTCACATATTTTTTATTGATTTTTCAGAGAAAAGTTTTTCTGATTTTATGCTGTTTGTGCCTAAATCATTGATTTTAACCGCCGCCTTTCGGACAGCATCTCACTGTAGACCTTTGTCTGTAGTGAAATAATCAATCAGTATTAAATACGTATATAAATCATTTTACAGCGACGGGAGCAAAATCCACGCAATCACATGAAGCTATATCAAAGCTGATGCCCTCATACTCTCCCACAAATGCGTTTTTTCTTGCAGCGCCGTGAACGTGTCCGTAATAGCATTGCTTTACGCCGTATTTTTTTAAAACGTCAAGTATGTAATAGTTTTTTTCTCCTGCAAATACAGGCGGGTAATGAATAAAAGCAATAAGCCTGCCGCCTAATTTCTCTCCTTCTTTTAGGGACATTTCCATTCTGCCCGCCTCACGGTTAAGCAGCTTTGCGTCGAAGGGCTGCCCGTCGTCGTTTATCCAGCCTCTTGTGCCGCAGACGGAAACTCCCTCAACAAGATAGGCGTTGTTGTGCAATATCTTTATTTTATCAAAGCCCTTCTCTTGCAGATAGGCGTCCATTTTCGCCTTTGTACTCCACCAATAGTCGTGATTGCCTTTTATAAATATTTTGCTGCCGGCTAAATTGTCGTTGATGTACCTGAAATCCTTTTCGGTGTTCTCCAAAGACATTGCCCAGGATATATCTCCGTTTACTACCACCGTGTCGTTTTCCCCCACGGCTTTGTTCCAATTTTCCGTAATTCTTTCAACGTAGCTGCTCCAGCCCTTGAATATATCCATAGGCTTATCCGCACCCAATGATAGGTGCAGATCTCCCAAAACATACAAGCTCATATGAAAATTAACCTTGTTCCTTTAAAAAGTCGATAACCGCCTGAGGCATTTTTTCCCGCTGGATAACGCCTTTAAATCTAATAGGCTTGTTTTTGGTGGCGGCTAAGGGTGCGGGAATGGCGGTGCCTGTCTTTTCCTCCAATTTTTCTATAATGGCAAACTCGTCAAGGCTGCCGCAATCTCCGCCTATTGCGCTGTACACCGCTGCTCCGAATTTGTATGGATTGGCAGTGGAGGCAATAAGTGTTTTTGTGTGATCTCCCGTAGCCTCTTTGTAATCACCGTATACCTTATATGCAACCGCCGTGTGGGTATCCATTAAATAAGAGTAGCCTTCAAAGCACTCCTTTATGGCAGCCTTGGTTTCATCGTCGCTGCAATAGCCGCCGTAAAACAATTCGGAAATCTTCTGCTTAACGTCTTGGGTTACTTCATATCTTCCGTCGCTTTTCAGCTTGGAGAACCACTGATTTATAAGCTGGGTATTTTCACCCGACAGATGATACAAAAGACGCTCCAAATTGCTGGAAATAAGTATGTCCATAGAGGGAGAAACGGTGGTGTAAAAGCTTCTGTTGCGGTCATACACGCCTGTTTTTATAAAATCGGTAAGCACGTTGTTGGAGTTGGAGGCACAAATCAGCTTGTTTACGGGAAGTCCCATTTCCTTTGCGTAATAAGCCGCAAGTATGTTGCCGAAATTGCCTGTGGGAACTACTATGTTTATTTTCTCGCCGCAGCTTATTTCTCCGTTCTTCACAAGCTCCGCATAAGCGGAAATGTAATACACTATCTGTGGACAAAGCCTGCCCCAATTTATGGAGTTGGCACTGGATAAAACTATTCCGTGAGTCGCCAGCACCTCCGCCATTTTTTCATCGGTGAATATTGCCTTAACTCCGTTTTGGCAGTCGTCAAAATTACCCTTGACGGCGCAGACGAAAACGTTATTTCCCTCTTGAGTAGCCATTTGACGCTTTTGCATATCCGAAACGCCGTCCTCGGGGTAAAAAACGCTTATGGTTGTGCCGTCCACGTTTTTAAATCCCTCTAATGCGGCTTTTCCCGTATCTCCCGAGGTTGCCACAAGAATTGCGATTTTCTTGTCCTTAATCGTCTTTTTTGCGGAAACTGTAAGCAGGTGAGGAAGAATTTGAAGCGCCATATCCTTAAAAGCGCAGGTAGGACCGTGCCACAGCTCCAAAATATATGTGCCGGTAAGCAAGTGGGATATATCCGCAATGTTCTCGGTGTCAAAATTATCTCCGTAGGCTTTGGTTACGCAGTCCCTTATTTCTTCATCGGTGAAATCGGTCAAAAACAGCTTGAATATGTCAAACGCTCTGTCACGGTAGCTTTTTTCTCCCAAGGAAACAATATCCTTTTCGGTGATTTTGGGAAGAAGCTCGGGAACGAAAAGTCCTCCCTCCGCCGACAAGCCCCGGGTAATCGCCTGTGCGCTTGTAATGCTTATTTTGTCATCTCTTGTGCTTTTGTAAAACATAGTATATTATCCTTTCAAGGTTGTATTTCCGAAATAATTTGCTTATGGGCTGTAATAATTATCTAAAATATCAAATATCACAAATCCCCCGTTTTCATTCAATATCCGCCGCCGTAAAATCTCCCTCATAATATTCTGTATTAAGAACTTGGGGGAATTTGTCGGTGGTAAGGGTAATGTATGCGGTGTCAAATCGGCTGTAGTATTCTTTGTACCGAGGATTTTGGGATATAAAAAGATTTGCGGTTTTGATAATTCTTCTCATTTTCGCCTTTGTCATCGCCTCATAGCCCTTTGACGCAGTGCCGAATTTTCTTGACTTTACCTCGGTAAATACTATATAATTTGACTTTTGAGAAATAATATCTATTTCGCCGCCCTTTATGCGATAATTTCTTTTGATTATTTTATAGCCTCGGTCGGTTAAGTATTGACATACTGCGTTTTCCCCTGCTCCTCCTCTTGCTGCGGCTATTTGGCTTGCTTGCATTCATACTCCTTAAACGGTCCGTATTTTGCTTCAGGTTTTTTTAAAAAGGAAGGTCTGTGAACGGGGGTAACGCCGTACTTCTGCAATGCCGCAATATGTTCTTTTGTGCCGTAGCCTTTGTTTTTTGAAAAGTTAAATTCGGGGTACAGCAAATCTATCTCTCTGACGTACCTGTCACGGCTTACCTTTGCCAAAATGCTTGCCGCCGCAATCGATGCGCTTTTGCCGTCGCCGCCCGTTAAGACTTCAATCTTGCAGCTTAAATCAGGCTTTTGATTTCCGTCCACCAAAGCCAAATCGGGGGTGATTTTTAAACCCTCAACCGCTCTTTTCATTGCCAAAAAGGTTGCCCCCAAAATATTCAGCTGTTCGATTTCCTCCACGCTTGCAAAAGCAACGGAATAGCTTAACGCTTTTTGCGTAATTTCATCGAACAGCTTTTCCCTTTTTGCTTCCGATAATTTTTTGCTGTCGTCTATGCCCTCAATAAAGGCTTCATTGTCGAATATCACCGCTGCGGCGTACACTCTGCCGATAAAAGGTCCTCTGCCCGCCTCGTCTATGCCGCATATTATATTAAACTCTTTGCGTTTTTCCTTGTCGAAATTAAATCTTTCCTCACATTTTTGGTGCTTCAAGGCTGATTTTTCCAATTTTACCGCTCCTATAATCGTCTAAAAGCGCAGCGGCCGCCCTTTCGGTATCAGGCTCTCCGCCGCTTATCATCATTCCCCTTGATTGTGCAATCAGCTCTATTATTCTGCCGTCAAGGGTTTTTAATTTATATCTTTCGGTCAGTCGCTCAGGATAATTGGTCTTTAAAAACTCTCCCAAGCTGTCCGCCAATGCTTCAATGTCAATTACATCGTCCTTAATCGCTCCTGTAAACGCCAATTTTTCCGCAGCGTCCTTATCTTCAAACTTAGGCCACAGTATTCCGGGCATATCAAGCAGCTCGATTTCCTTATCGATAGTTACCCACTGCTTTCCTCTTGTAACTCCCGGGCGGTCGCCTACCGCTGTTTTCTTTGAGTTTGCCATTCTATTGATAAAAGACGACTTTCCCACGTTGGGTATACCTAAAACCATTACCCTAAGCGATTTTCCCGCCATACCCTTTTCTTTTCTCTTGGCAATAATACCGCTTAGCCGTGTTTTCAGCAATGGCACAAAGCCTTTTAATCCCTTGCCGCTTCTGCAATCGCAGCAAAGGACGGAAAAGCCCTGCTCCGTATAGTATTTCTTCCACTGCTCCGTTATTTTATCGTCTGCATAGTCGCATTTGTTTAACAGCATTATGCGGGGCTTTTCGCCTACAAGCTGATTTATAACGGGATTTCTGCCGGATTCGGGGATTCTGGCGTCTGTAATTTCCACAACCGCATCCACAAGCTTCAGATCTGATTCTATCATTCGGCGGGTTTTGGTCATATGTCCGGGAAACCACTGTATATTGCCTTGGTAGCTCATTGCAAAACTCCTGCTTTATCAAAGGGGCTGACTCTGAATACCGCCCTGCCCATAATATATCTCATATCAATGCAGCCCACATACTGTCCGTCGGGCTGGTCTTCTCTTTTAACAAAACGGCTGTCGGTGGAATGAATGCGATTGTCCCCCAAAACAAATACACAGTTATCGTCTACCGTCAAGGGATATTTTGCGTTTCCCTTGTTTTTATAGACGTCAAAGTCAATCACATAGTTTTCCGTCAGCTTTGTTCCGTTGCGGTAGACCTCACCTGTATTGAAGTCTATTTCAATCACATCTCCGGGAAGTCCGACCACTCTTTTAATTATCAATTCTCCTCTTTCTCCCGTTTTTTCGTTGTCTAAATTAGACGCCCACAGAGCCACAATATCTCCGTATTGGGGAGTGTAATTAAAATGATAAATAACAAGCTTGTCCCCGTTTTCAAGGGTGGGGTTCATTGAATTTCCGTCCACTACGCTTATATTAAACACAAAAATCAGCAGCACAAAGGCAAAAAGCGCAGATTCCACAATATTTTGAATCATTAAATACAAATCAAAGCTTTCTTCTTTTTTCTTTTTTCTTTTGCGGTATGATAAATACCTGTCGGAATCGTAAGCTTTTCTTGCTTTTTGACTTGTTTTGCCCATATAGCCGCTATCCATATCTTCTTTCGGTAATTTGGAGGATATGCTTTTATCCGAATTATCCGAATTATCCGAATTGTTTAAATGCTTTCCAACATAACTGTTCATTTAAGACCTTAGCTTTCACATAAAGGGCAGACAAATACATCACATTACACCGAAGGTATCCAAAGGGAACAAGGAAAATACTGCTCTGCCTGCAATATATTCCTTCTCTATAAATCCAATGGAGCTGAACAAGCGGCTGTCCTTTGAGCCGTTGCGGTTATCCCCCAAAACAAAATAGCTGTTCTCGGGAACAACGTAATCCTTATTTGAAATCATTTCAAGATTTCGGTTTGTGGGGGAGTTTATCTTATGCCCGTCCTCATAAATATAACCGCCGCTTTGAGTTATCTCAAGCTGCTGTCCGTTGCGGTATACCAATCCCTTTTCAAAATCAATCCTCACCGTGTCCCCGGGAAGTCCGATAACACGCTTGACTATTGGCTTTCCTCCGTCCAATCGAGCAGCTTGAATAATAACTATGTCGTTATATGCGGGGGTGTAGAACAAATCGGTTACCACCAATTTCTGACCGCTTTTAAGGGTAGGGACCATAGATGTTCCGTCAACGGTATTAACACGAATGATAAACGTAAAGATAAGCACAATCACAACCACTGCCATCAAAAGGCTTTCAAACCAATCGAAAACCTCTTTTGCTGCGGTTTTTGCGTTGTCCGCCATATCCTTTTTCGCCTGCTGCTTCTCCTGCTGCTCCTGCTGAATAAGAATGTGCATATTGCTTTTCACTTCAATGGGAGCTGCCATTTCCTCCAAATTGTCCGAATTGTCATAGGCGGGCTTGGGCTGTTCCAACATTTTTTTATATTCTTCGGGATCTACCGCTTCCATAGACTGATCCGTTTTTTCGTCATCGTAAACCGAACCGTAATCTTCTTTTTTTTCAGCCATTGCTAATTAACCTCGCTAAAAACAACTTAAAAAGCTTATATAATACTAATTGTCTGTAGTTTGATTGACAATCGGTATAATCAAAATCCGATGTCCCCCGCCTCTTAGGCGGCGGGTTCCATTCAGTCTTTCAGTGGGGGACACAATCCCCCACTGAAACCCTGAGGGGCTTGCGCCCCCCGGATTTTTCATAAATTCGGGGCGTTGCCCCTCATTGAAAATCTATGAAAAAATCTCCTTAATAAGCAAAAAACAGTAATATGGGCTTTGCTTTTGCTTATATGTTAGTATAATAAAACGACTGCCTGCCTATTACACTCATCATAGTGCAGCTGGCTGCCAAATTATGAGTGAAAATATGCAAAGCAGCCGTAAGTTCTTCGCTTTAGCCGTTTTAAAAACGGCTGTTTTTTTCTTAGTTGAACTTGCTCTTGATTTTAGCAGCTTTACCAACTCTGTCGCGCAGATAATAAAGCTTAGCTCTGCGAACCTTACCCAATCTGATAACTTCTACCTTTTCCACAGCGGGAGCGTGAAGAGGGAACACTCTTTCAATGCCGCAGCCGTGTGCAACTCTGCGAACGGTAAATGTTTCAGAAATACCGCCGTGCTTCTTGGCAATTACCGTGCCTTCGTAAGCCTGAATACGTGTTTTGTTTCCTTCGGTGATTCTTACGTGAACTCTTACGGTATCGCCTACGTCAAATTTAGGTACGTCCTTTTTGATGCTGTCCTGAGCGATTAACTTCAGTGCGTCCATTTTTCTTTTCCTCCAATTTCTTCAGACAATCATAAGTCATATTGATTAAATTCTGTTTTCTGCATTACAAACAGATGTTCTTCCTTTTATAAATATATAAAAACAAGCGGAAGATTGACACAGCGGATTGTCAATAGTTAATGTCGACATATGTCGGGCATTACTCACATTGTGCAATTTGCAGACAAAAGTCGCTGAAAAAGCAGCCGTTTAGTGCATTTTTCAGCAAACCTCATACTGTAAAATATTACAACGGTACTAAATGCTTGAATATTATACCACTATTTATAAATAAATGCAAGTGTTTGAGAAAAATTTTTTATTGTTTTTTTGTTGTATTTTAAAATTTGTTTTCAAAAAAATTTACGGCAAAATTGTAAATCATCACAAAAACCGCCGTTAAATTAAACATTCCCATATACATCAGAAACAAAACCGCAGCCGACCAAATAAAGCAAATAATTTTTTCCGCAATAGACGTTATTCTTATTGACAAGTAAGGGGAACACAGCCTTGAAAGCAATTTTTCCGCTATTCTTTTTCCGTCCAATTCTCCTATAGGCAAAAGGTTGAATATCCCCGAGCATAAGTTGGAAAAGGCAAAAACAGGCTTATATATACTGTCCTGCCTTAATATAAAGGCAAAAATCACAAACAATGCAAAGTTAACAAAGCAGCCTGCTACCAATACGAAAAAAGAAGGCTCTTCCCTGCTTAAAATTCCTATTCCTCCGCCGTTAAACACCATTCTTTCAGGCGCTTTTCCCTCAATTACCATAGCCAATAAATGTGCAAGCTCGTGACAAAAGCAGGCTGCAAGATACAAGCCTCCGTAGCCGCTGCCGTCAAACGCAAGCACAACGCCTATTACCGCAAAAAAGGAAAAATCCATATTAAACTCAATGCCGCCTGCTTTAAAGCTTATCATCGGCTTTCCGCTCACCCGATAATTAAGCCGCCGAAATATGCAATCAGATTTTCATAAAGCTGCGGAACAAGCAGCTTGCAGAGCAGCATTATTAGTAAAATCCCCGAGCAGCAAAGGATTTGAAAGCGGAAGATGTGCTTTTGGCTTTTCTTTTTCACTTTTTTGGGATTTTCAAAGCAGTATATTTCTTTTTCCGTTCTCTCTAAGCTGTTTTCAAGCGGCTCTGCAAGCTTAGCCTGTTCTTTGCTGCGGCTTTTGTTGCCCCACGATTCCATTGCTTCGCCTATATTTTCTTTTTTATGGGGCTTTGCTTCTTCTTTGTTAGGATTAGATTTTTCCTGCCCGTTATTCCTTTCTAAATCGCTTTTTGTTTGATTTAATTGGATAATTGGAGGAATTTCAGCTGCTGTTCCCGAACCGCTTATTATTCTGCCTGTGATTTTTTCCGACATAGCTTTCACCGTCCCTTAATTTTTATTGATAATAGGTATCAATAAATTATACGGCTGAAATTTTAAAAAATACCCCTTGTTTTAATTGGGGCTGTCGAAAAAGTTATGAATCAAGGTTTTTGGATAAGCCGTTTGATTATTTATTTGCACATTCACACTTTTTTTGCTTTTTGAATAATATGTATAAAGGCGGTGAAAACAATGATTAACAAAAAATACTGCAAAAAAAGAAGAAAATTGGCACTGTTGTTTTTTATCGCCGCCTTAATCTGTCTTTGCTTTCTGTCAACTAAGCTTATGTTGGTTATTTTGGCGGTTTCCCTTATTGTATTGGGAATTTTGCTGCTGAAATGCTGATAATTTATGAAAGAGAGGTACATAATATGAAGATTGTTGTGGTGAAAAGTCCAAAATTTTTAGCGGGATTTTTAAGGCTTTTTTTCGGAATTAAAAAAACAGCATAACAAAAGCATTAAAGCGCAGCTTAAACAAGCTGCCGAAATTGCGAAGCAATTTCGAGGTTCAG
>CAZRRT010000007.1:0-39215 GCA_964602605.1 uncultured Ruminiclostridium sp. | reverse complement strand
TTCCAAGGCAATTCAAGCACTGTGTCAAGATAATTTCTGATTACACCGTAATCCTGAGAAGATGGGGAGAGCTTAAGCAGCTTTTCTGCGTCTTTAAGCAGCTTTTCCTCGGTTTCCTTTGGAAATCCCACGGCTTTTATTTTGTCCTGATAGGTATATGCTTCGTCAATGGAATCCTCGTCCCCAAGCTGATGAGATATTGCTCTCAGCTGCTCTCTCAAGTAAAATTCACGTTGGTTTTTGTCAAGGCTTTCGGCTACTTCCTCGGTGATTTCACTTTCAAGCATAAGAATGTCGATTTCCTTCTCCAACATTTTAAGCAGCATATCAGCCCGTTTTTTCTCCGAAACGGTTTCAAGGATCGCTTGCCTGTCCTCAACTGTAAAATATGTATTAAACAGTATTAAATCGATTAAGGCGTTTAAATCCTGCTCGGTGGTTACTGCTTGTATCACGTCCTTTGACATTCGAGGAGAGTAGTTTGCGTATATGGTATAGCTTTCCTTTAATGCACGAAGGTAAGCTGCGGATACATCATAGCTTAAACTACAGCTTTTTCTGTCCTTAAGGGGAACGGGGGAGGCTACATAATAGTCTTTTTCTTTGTGGAAATCATCGGCTTTTGCACGGTATAAGCCTTCTACCAAAACACGGGTGTTTCCGTCGGGAGTTTTCAGCGTCTGCCTTATTTCGGCAACCACGCCCACATTGTATACGTCGCTGTTCATAGGATTATTAACAGCTGCGTCTTTTTGCGCCGCCAAGAAAATCCGTCTGTCCGAGTCGGCGGCAGCCTTTACCGCATTAACGGAATAATCTCTTCCAACCTCAAAATGCAATATCATACGGGGAAATATTACCAAGCCTCTCATAGCAAGGGCAGGCATTGTTCCGATATTTTTTTTCATATTATCTCCTTTCGCATAAAGGGGCAATTACAATAAGCTTTTATATCGAACCAAAAAGTTTTTGCCTTCAACATAATTTGGTCTGTTGTTATATTATACTCCATTGTATGAATAATTGCAAGAGGTTTTATTTGGAAGTAAACAGATAGTTATATCAAAAAATTACATTTTGCTATTGTAATCTTTAAAAAAATATGGTAAAATTATACCCTGATGTACAAAAAAGCATATTAAAATGCAGAAAGCGGGAAAAATTTGGGACTTTTTTATAATTATAATGTTTCGGGCAAGGGCGTTGCCAAAAATGCGCCTAAAAAGAAGCCTTTTTTCAGATTTTGGGAACTGTTTGCTTCAAAATTCTGGAAGCTTATCAGCTTGAATTTCCTTTATTTTATTTCAAGCGGAATTGTATTTGTGATTGCGGGATTTTTGGCTTCCGCACAGACAAAAAATTTGTATCTTATGCTTATAGGACTGCCTGTTTTTATTTTGTTCGGACCTGCCACCGCCGCTATGTCGCAGGTGGTGAGAAAATTTACCATTGAAAAGCCCATATTTATGTGGGACGAGTATAGAACCGCATTTAAAAACAATTTCAAGCAAGCACTGCCTATAGGAATATTTGATGTGTTTTTCTTTATGTCCTTTGCTTACGGCATTTTCTTTTACAGCAGCCTGCTTGAAAATCAGCCTACCCCGGGCAACTATATTTTGGTGTTTGTATCAACCGCCGTTGCCGCATATTTTCTTATGGCGCATTTTTATGTTTATCTTGAAATAGTAAGTCTTACCTTGCCGCTGGGAAAAATCATCAAAAACGCCTTGCTGCTCACTATAATGGGAATAAAGGTAAATATCATAAATATTGTGATATGGCTTGCGTTTATCAGCGGTGCGGTTTTGCTTCTGCCTTATTCCGTTTTGGTACTGCCTGTTATTCCTTTTGGCTGGCTTGCTTTCCTTTGCGCTTTTAACTGCTATCCCATAATACAAAAGTATATTATTAACCCGTATTATGAATCGAGAGGAGAGAAAAACCCCGAGCTTCCCGACGACGACGGCGACGAGGACGAAAACACCAAAAAAGACCGCATATTCACCGACAGAGGCGGTATGGAGGAGGAGATAAACAACAAGCAGCCGCTTACAAGGCGCAAGACCTCTAAGCCCGCACAGGTTAAGGGTTCGGGAAAAATTATAAAGTAGCATTGCGGCTTATTTCCCGTATTTCTCTTTAAAGCAATAATTCGCGACCCATAAGACGCTTATGCCCCATTATTGTGAATTGGACTGCATAAGTATATGAATACAAGCCCCCAACTCTGCCGAAAATATAAATAATACCCGATTGAGTACAGACAAAGCTTTGCGAAAACCAAACCGCAAGGATTTACTGAATTCAGTCGGTTTTTTTGTCCGGTTTTAACCGATAATCGGAATAAATAGGATTTTAAGGTTAGTTAAATACAACATTGTTTGACAACTACTTGATTTTTTCCATAAAATATGCAATAATATAAGTTGGGTATATATGTATTTTAATTGTATTTACCAATACCCCATTAGAAAGGCTACACATAATGTCACAAATACTTAATTTTAAATCCGAATACAAAGGACTGTCCTCTAAGGAAGCCGAGGAAAGGCTTAATATGTACGGCTTAAATTCTGACGGCGGCTCTCAGGATAATTCCTACAGTTTAAAAAATTCCATTCTCAGTATTCGCTTTTTTGCACAGGTAATCGCCGTTGTTCTTCTTTTTTTGGCGGGAGAATATGTTGTGGGCACGGTTATGCTTTTGCTTACCGTTATGCTGACTGCGGCGGATTTTATTTGGCAGCTTAAGCTTTACGAAAAGGAATCCTCTATAAAAAGAATAGGCGGTATGAAATTCCGTGCGGTGAGAAATGGAGAATTGGTCTTAGTAAGAAAGGAATATCTTGTTCCCGATGATATTATAGTTCTTCAAAGAGGAGAAAGAGTGCCTGCCGACGCTCATCTGCTTGAAACGGAAAATTTGACGGTTAACGAAACTGTTTTTACCGGGAGCGCAGAGCCTGTGCAAAAAAAAGCGGGTTCTGAGGTGGGAAAAAATCTTCCAAAATCCACCTGCGTCTATAAAAACACCTTAGTAGTAACAGGAAGCCTTGTGGCAAGGGTTTTTGCCACGGGAGAGGACGTAGCTGTTAAAAGAACGGAAAGCCGACAAATTTCGCAGTTTGAAAAAAAGCTGAAAAAGCCTGAAAGAATTATTATGATCATAGGCATAGCGCTGATGCTTCTTACCGCTTTGTACTGCTTTTTGAACGCAGAAACCTTTATAAGCTTTGCAGATGTGATAATTAAAATAGTGCTTCCCTCCGTTTCAATAGGAATGCTGTTTATTCCCGCACAAGCCGATAAATTGGTAAGGCTGTACTATTTAGACGGGGCAGAGCGTATGAACAGACACCACGCATTGGTTAAAAACATAGGTACGGTGGAGGAGCTTTCCGCAATCACCTGCATATGTATCGAGAAAACGGGAACTATTACCAAAAACCGTATAGAAGTGGCAGATACCTTTACCGAAAGCGGCGGACTGTTTACCAACGTATGCGTATTGGCGTGCGACCCCGCTCCAACCGATGCGGCGGAAAAAGCCATTCTTTTACACGCTTCCTTTGGAGGAACTGATGTAAAGGACTTGTTTTCCAACGAGAGAGAAGCGGTTTATCCTTTTTCCGAAACGGTTAAAATGGCGGGAAATCTTTGGAATATAGGCGGACAGCGGCTGCTTTGCGTAAAGGGCAATCCCGAGGAAATTCTTGCTCTTTGCAACGTTGATCCCAACGAGCTGCATTACATACAGCAAAAGCGTTCCAGCTTTGCAAAATTGGGACGGCAGGTTTTGGCGGTTGCTTTTGCGGTTCTCCCAAGCGGAAAAGCCGCTCCTGCAAAGCTTTCCGATATTCGCTATGAATACATAGGACTTATTGCACTTGAAAACGCCACAAGAGATACCGTTCCTTATGCGGTAAAATCCTGCGTCAAGGCGGGTGTAAGAGTGATTATGATGACGGGTGACAATGCTGACACTGCGGCGGCTGTGGGACGGCAGATAGGCTTGCCCTCCATTAAAACCGTCATAGGCTCGGAGCTTGATCTTGCGCCTGATTTGGATAACGTGGGAATATTTGCACAGGTAGCTCCTGCCCAGCGCTTAAAATTAGTTGAAATGCTGAGGGAAAAAGGGGAAATTGTAGCGGTGGTAGGCACAGATACCGATGATATTGCGCTTTTGGAGGAATCGGACGTAGGTATTTCCGTTTCCGCCAACGCTTCTCCCGCCGCCTGCGAAAGCTGCGATATGCTTATGAGCGACGATAATTTCTTGGCGGTGGCAGACGCAGTTAAAGAAAGCAGACAGATACACAGAAACGTAAAAAGCGCATTGGGACTTATGTTAGCGGCGCATATGGCTGCGGGAGTGTTTGCGGCGATAGCTGTGGCAACGGGAGGAGCGGCTGTATTTACTCCCATTCTTTCCGTATTGTTAAGCTGTATTGTATTTCCTGTGGCTGCTTCTATGTTTATCGGAAACACCGCGGATTTAAAATCGGACTTCACCTCCAGCGCATTTATAAGCAAAGGAATAGTAAACAGCAGCTTTTTCCCCAAAATACTTATCTTAGGCGGAATGTTAGCTATGTCTATCACCTTGTTTTATCTGCTGACACTAAGCTTTGAGCCTGCACTGCACCGCTCTTTAATGTTTTTTATGATGAATTTGGGAATAATTTTGGTGGGACTTACATTAACTTCAAGAAAACGCTCCTTTTTTGCCTGCGTTAAAGAGAAAAAGGGATTTTCGGGAACTTTGCAAGTGGGATTGCTTGTTTTATCCTCTTTGATTTTGCTTTATGTGCCTTTTCTAAACAGCATTTTCGGCTTTGAAGCGCCTAATGTTTTTGTAATAATATTGGCTTTTCTTGCAACGGCTTTGTTCACATTCTGGCCTGAGGCTGCAAAAAGATTTAATTCGGTAAAATAAAGCATAAGCCGTTTTAATCTTTTTAAAATGTTTTTTTATTGATGGTAAATACATATATATACATCATCCAACAAAAGAAAGGAAAAACAGAATATTTATGGGAAACGTACTCGGAATAGTTTTTGGACTTATTTTCGGAATTGCAAACATAATTCCCGGTGTAAGCGGAGGCACAATGCTTGTAACCTGCGGCTGCTATGATAAAGTGTGCGGCGCATTTGCTCTTGATTTTAAAGAAATTAAGAAGAATATCAAGTTCCTGATTTTTTTCGGAATTGGCGCAATAATAGGTATAGTCGGCTTTTCAAATATCATAACGCTGCTGTTTGAGAATTTCCCCACAGAAACCTATATGTTCTTTATCGGTCTAATTATAGGCAGCATACCTTTGATAGTCAGAAACGCCACCTATAAGGAGAAGTTTAAGCCTATGTGTGCCATACCTTTTATTGCGGCGTTAGTGCTTGTAATCGGTCTTGCGGTATTGGAGCAGTTTTCAGCCGATCCCGCTCCCATAACCGTATCGGGAGAATCCTCGCCTTATACAATAACCTTTACCAACAACAGCGACAAAACCGTAGCTCAATGGTCTGTTGAGATAGAAAACGCCGAAAAGGGAATAAGCGGAGTTAAAGGGGACGTTACGTTAACGGAAAAGCAGTCCTTCTTTAAAAAGCAGTCAGCCGCAGCCAATTTAATTAAGCCTGCAAACGATGCCCAATTACAGCCTCACCAATCGGTAACCTTTGAAATAAATATGACCGAAACGCCTGTGTTAAAGCTGAGATACAGCTATACCGTTTCCTTTGGCTTTATATTAACAATATTGGGTGCATCGTTTTTGGCGGCAATGGCAATGATTATTCCGGGAGTCAGCGGCTCGTTTATAATGGTGCTTTTGGGAACATACGCAACGGTAATAAGCGCAATTAAGAGCTTTAATTTCTCAGTCCTTATCCCCACCGTAATCGGTGTGGTTTTGGGCTTGGTGTTGGGAGCAAGGCTAATCAGGTGGCTGCTTAAAAAGCACCGTCTTATGGTATTCAGCGGAATATTGGGACTTTGTGCAGGCTCTATTTACGCAATTCTTCCCGAGGGCTTCGGGCTTAATCTCCATACCGCAATCGGCGTTGCCGCTTTAGCTTTGGGATTTGTAATTTCCTTTATTGTGGGAAAACGCACGGAAGTTGAAGAGTAAATAATACTAATTGCCTATCTGACTATGAACAGACAGTATAACAGCAAACAAATTAGACAAATGGTATAATGATAATTGTTTATCTCAATATAGACAAACAGTACAACAGTTAGCAAATTAGACAAAATGTATAACACTAATTGCTTATTTCAATATAGACAAACAGTATAATAATTAACAATTATGACAAATAGCATAATACTAATTGCTTATCTTGCTATAGACAAACAATATAACAGCAAACAAATTACACAAATAGTATAACAGTAAACAAATTAGACAATCAGTATAAGTAAATAAACTCTCAAAAAGGAGGTTATCTATGAAATATCAAGAACTTAGAAAAGATGCGGAAACTGTAGCTCACAGCGCTAAAATTGAAGTTTTGCAGCTTGACGGAGTTGCGTATAAGCTGTTTGACAAAAGCTTCAGTCCCACTCAGATTTTTTATGAGGCAATGCTTCAGACAATGGCGGAGGAAGCGGGAGTAAGAGTGCCGAAAATTTACGGAATAGAGAAGATAGACGACAGATTTGCCATTTTGTCCGAATATATAGAGGGAAAAACAGTGGCTCAGCTTATGGAGGAATATCCGGGCAAAAGCGACTACTATTTGGAATTGTTGGCGAAAACTCAAAACGACATACACGGTCACATTGTTTCCGATATTAAAAAGCTTAAGCATAAGGTAAAACGGGAGCTGACCAACTTAACGGTGTTGGACGATATAAAGAAATACGAGCTTGAAACCCGTCTTGCTTCAATGCCTGAGCATAACAAGCTGTGTCACGGAAATTACGGTCCCGATAACGTGGTAATTGACGAAATGGATAATATTATAGTGTTGGATTGGGTTGCCGCCACAAGGGGAAACGCAACGGCGGATATAGCAAAGACATATTTAAAGCTTACCTTGATTTCCACCGAGTTTGCGGAAAAGTATATAACCTATATTTGCGAAATGGCAAATATCGACAGGCAGTATGTTTACGAATGGCTGCCCTTAGCTGCCGCCTGCGGACTTAATGCAAAAAATCTTTCGGAAAGAGAAAAAGCCGTGTTATACAGCTGGCTTGACGTGGTAGATTACGAATAATGGAAATTATCTCTCGAATTATAATAATGGCACTGCTTATTGCCGTTGGTATAATTTGCTACAAAACAAAGATTATAACAGACGCAAGAAACAAGGGGCTTTCCGATATAGCGTTAAAGGTGGCAATTCCTGCACTGCTGGTAAACTCCTTTCAGCAGGAGCTTACTAAGGAAAGGCTTTGGGATTTCGGCTATGCGGTTTTGTTAGCTGCCGCCGCCTTGCTTTTGTCCGCAGTTATGGGCTACCTTCTTGTACCCAAAAGCAAGGAGAAAAGGGAGGGAAAGGACGATAACGGGCATTTGGCAATCGAGCGTTTTTCCGCCATATACAGCAACTGTGCATTTATGGGAATACCTCTCATTAACGGAATTTACGGCGAAGAGGGAGTGTTTATGCTCACTGCCTTTTATGCGCTTTTTAATATATGCGTCTGGACTCACGGCGTAATTATTATGAAGGGGGAAACGGGGATAAAGCAGGTGCTTAAATCCCTTGCAAGCCCCGCTCTTATCAGTATCGTTATCGGTGCGGCACTGTTTTTGTTAAATATACGCTTGCCCGATGTAATTAAGCAGACCTTGGAATACGCAGGCTCTATGACCACGCCTTTGGGAATGCTGGTGGCAGGCGCAACCATAGCCCAGTCGGACTTGCTTAAGGCGGTTAAGAAGCGGCGGATATATTGGGTAAGTGCATTAAGACTGCTTATTATTCCCGCTGCCACTATTGCTTTGTTTTTATTATTCCCCTACAATGAAATGATAATGGGGGTAAACGTTGCCGCCTCTGCGTGTCCTGCCGCCACAATCTGCACAATGTTCGCCATAAGCTACGATAAGGACAGCTTGTATGCGGGAGAACATTTTGCGGTGTCCACCTTGCTTTCTATGGTGACATTGCCTGCTGTAATGTGGATTTTTCAGTTTGTCAACGGTTTAATAAGATAGGATTGAACTAAGATTTCAGTCTTTTTCGGCGGCATACTCGGCTTAGTCAAATGGTTATAAATGTTGGCATTTTTGTTAACTTAAAATCAGTATCTTAAAATCAGTATAAGGAAATATTATGAACAATAAGCAGATAATTGTTTTATCGGTAATTGCCGCCGCAAGTGTTTTGGGTGTTATTCTTACTGTATATGATAAAATAGCTTCAAAAAAAGCAAGACGTCACCGCATACCCGAAGCGGTTCTTGTAACCGTGGGTGCTTGCGGCGGAAGCTTGGCTATGTACATTGTAATGCAGATAATAAGGCATAAAACAAGAAAGCCCAAGTTTTCCGTCGGTTTTCCCGTAATTATGCTTATTCAGGCTTTCTTATTATATTTTATATTGAAATAATTAGTTTGTTATGCTAATAACCATTTTAACAGCGGATATATCCGATGTTAAAATCCTTCGGCTTTGCCGAAGGAACGACAAAGTCGGTGGTTATTAAAGTTCAATACAATAACCGAGGGAGCTTTGTTCCCTCACCCTGCCGCTATGGCGGCAGGGCAATTAAAAAGTAGCTTGTCTACTTTTTAATTGGTTATTAGTATTATATTCGGAGCTTATAATGGTTTACAAAAAGAAACCGATTTTAATACTGCTTTTATCCGCCGTCATTATTACAGCAGTCTTGACGGTTATTTTTTTATGCAAAAATCAAAAGGACAACCCGCAAAGAATAATTACAAACGCCCTCGATACAATCCCCGCTGATACAAGCTCCAATATAATCGAAAACAGCGATTTTACCGATAATTCCGTTCCGCCCGTTTTAACAGACGAAGTAAGAATTGCCGATACCGTGCTATCCGTTAAAGACACGAAAAACCTGATTATTACAAACAAATCCGATTTGGAAAACGATCCGGCTTTTAATAAAGAGGAGCTTGAAAATATAAGCCAAAATGGCAGTATTATTTATACCGATTCTCTTTCAAAAGAAGATATGAAAAGCATAGCAAGCTTGACAGGTTTGGAAAGTCTTTGCATACAGTATTTGGATGTAACTGATATATCTTTTTTAAAATCTCTTAAAGGTCTTGAAAGCCTTTGTCTTTCCAATAACCAAATAACGGATTTATCCCCCTTATCTTCCCTTTTAAATTTGCATACCCTACAGCTTTTCAACAATGATATATCGGATATAACCCCTATTTCAAGCCTTGTGAATATAACAAAGCTGAATTTAGCCTCCAATGAAATAAGCGGCATTGACTCTGTTTCCAGCCTTGAAAGCTTGGAGCAGCTTAATTTGGACGGCAATATTATAATGGATATATCGCCGCTTAAAAACAACACAAGGCTTACGGCTCTGTCTGCTCAAAACAATCTGATAAGCGATATAAGCGTTGTTAAATATCTTGACAAGCTGCGGGAAATAAATCTTATCTCTAATACTATTTCCGACTTATATCCTCTTGAAAACTTAAAAAGCTTACATACCTTGTATTTGGACAGCAACAAAATTGTGAATCTAAAGCCTTTATCCAAGCTGAAGGCTCTTGCCGTCCTGTCCTTGGGCAACAATCAGATAGGCGACATATCTCCTTTAAAACAGCTTACCCAGCTTAAAGCTTTGCATTTGGATCACAACGAATTGTATAAAATCTCGGGGCTTAAAAACCTTACCGCTCTTGAAGAGGTTGATTTATGCTTTAATTTTATTTCAGATATATCGCCTCTTGAAAAGCTTGTTAATATCAAAAGGCTTATTCTTGCGGAAAACAAAATAGAGGACATAACCCCGTTAAGAAATATGGGCAAGTTGGAGTATTTGGATTTATATAAAAACAAGGTGACGGATATAACCTCCTGCGCTTGTATGCTAAGCCTTACATACTTAGAGCTAAGCCAAAACTCAGTAAGCAATCTGTCACCTTTAAAAAATCTTGTTAATCTTAAAACCTTGTTTTTATACAAAAATCAGATCAGCGATATAACATACCTTTACTCTCTTATAAATTTGGAAAGCTTGGATTTAACCGACAATGAGATTGATTTATGGGAAATAGAGAGAATAAAAGGTCTGCTTGTAAACTGCGACGTAATGTTTAATTGATTATTCAAACTTAAACCAGCTGAAATCGAAATCAGAACCGGGCATAAGCACAAAGCTTAAATTGTCCGTAAGTCCCTTGATTTTATCCAATTCAAAGGTCTGCTCCGTGTAATCGTCGGAATGGGCAAACTTTATCACCTGCGTAATTTGACTTTCTCCCTTGGGCGTATATCTGATTTGAACGGGGTTGGAGGGATTTCTTGTTCTGCCGCATATTGTTACCTTGCTAACTCCCTCGTCGCCAAAATCAAGACCGTTAAAGCCGATAACTGTGTTGTTTCCGATTTTTTCGATTATATTATTTGTTACCGTGTATTCGTCGCCGTATATTTCATCGTATTCGGCGGCGTATAATTTTGTTCTCGCTCTGTCCTCCTTTGCAAATTCAAATCCGCCGAAAATGCAGTTTTCGTTGACTACAAAAGCGATAGAGGTAATGCCGCTTATTCTTTCCTTTAATTCAAATTCACAGGGCTTGAATTTATCCCAGCCTTGATTGGGCATAAATACAACAGTATCTATAAGCTTTGACTTGCCGTTGTCGGGATTTCCGTTATAAATTTCCACCTTAAGTCCGCCCATTATATTACAGCCGATATAAAGAATAAGCTTATTGCTGCCAAAGCTGCCCAAGTTAACATTATCAAATCCGATAACAGTTCGTCCGTTAAAGTTGGTAACCGCACCCTTATCCGCAGGACAAAGCTTTGTGTTGGAAAAGCTGCTGTAGCTGGCGGATACAAAGCTGAAGCCGTCGGTGAGAGCGTCGCCAAGTCCCTCCGATTTAAAGAACAGGTCGCTTACAATCTCGGCGTGGTCAAATCCGTTTTTGCAGACGGCTCTTACAATAAAGCTGCCGTCCGCTTTTGCGGTAACAACGGCGGATTTTCCGTCAGGAGCTGCTTCAACATCGGCAATAGGACTTTGAATACCGTTTTCCATAACGCACTTGTATTCTATATCGGTGAAATCTGCGTTTTCGGGAAGAATTTGGGCGGTTATACGGGCGGTTTTACAGTCTTTATTCAGCAGCAGCTTATCGGAATTTAAAACAATCTTTCTTGCGGATATTTTGTCCTCAAAGGGCTGAATGTAAACGGGGAAGCTGTTGTGAGGAAGGGAAGTGCCTTGCGGGATTTCCGCCTTTTCCGCTTTTATAACTATCTTTTCATCGGGAAGTCCCAAGGAGGAAACGGTAACGGTAATATCTCCGCTTTCTCTCAATGTGCCGATTATTGCCGCCAATTTTCCGCTGAACAAGCGCTTGTTATCTCCCTTGTAGCTGTCGTAATCGGTGGAGTCGCCGCTGTCAAGTCCCAAAAGCCTGCCTGCTCCCTGAACCGTAACTCTTACTCTGTTTCTTGCGTTGGCAACAGGGGTATTGTTTTTATCCAAAGCCTCGATAATCACAAAGGTTAAATCTCTGCCGTCAGCTTTAAGAACCGTTCTTTCGGCGGCAACAGACAGCTTTGCCGCTTCTCCGAAGGATTTAAGACAATCCTCTGCTACAACCTTTCCGTTAACGTCATAGGCTTTTGCGGTTAATTCTCCCTCGGTGAAATTTAATTTCCAGCTGCCGTGAAGAATGCTGCCGTGTTCTAAGTCAATGTGCTGTTTTCCCAAGGATTTTCCGTTAAAGAACAGCTCCACATCTTCTAAGTTGGAGTAGGATTTTATCTCGATTTCCTGATTGGGATTAAAGTCCCAAGCGGGAAGAATATGTATAAAGGGATTTGTTTTTCCGTCCGTCCATACGCTTTTGTAGAAATAATAGCTTTCTTTTTTAAGTCCCGCAGTGTCTACAATTCCAAAGTAGGAATTTTTAGTGCTGTAGGGGGTAGGCTCTCCGATGTAGTCAAAGCCTGTCCAAACAAACTGTCCGCCGCAGAAATCGTTGTCCCTGTCCATTATCCACGCTTTTTCCATAGGACTTCCCCAGCCTACGCAGCTGTTTGCCAAATCACTGCACTGCAAGTCCTCGTGAGTGAGAATATCCACAGATGCGGGAAGGTGGTATATTCCTCTCGAACGGACGGCGGAGGAGGTTTCACTGCCGTAAATGAACCAATCGGGGTGTTCCTTGTGATGCTGCCGATATAAACGCTCCGCATAGTTGTATGCGCCGTGCTTTAAGTAATCCGCAACCTTTTGAGCGTTTTCCCAAGGCATATAGTTTGATGCGATTGTGCAGACTGCATTTTGATTGGGATCGTACTTTAACACCTCTTCTTTAAGCATCTTTGCCACTTCAAGACCTCTCGGAGAATTATGGGTGTCTGCAATTTCATTTCCGATTGACCACATAATAACCGATGGATTGTTTCTGTCCCTTTTTATCCACGACGCAACATCCTTTTTATACCACTGCGGGAAAAATCTTGCATAATCGTATGGAGTTTTCGGCTCTTCCCACATATCAAAGCTTTCGTCGTCAAGAAGAATACCCATTTTATTGCACAAATCCACCAACTCTCTTGAGGGCATATTGTGGCTTGTTCTTATTGCGTTTGTTCCGTAGCTTACAAGAATATCAAGCTGCCGCTTTAAAGCCGCCTTGTTCACAGCCGAGCCCAATGCGCCCAAATCGTGATGCATACAAACGCCGTGGAGCTTTTCGTGTCTGCCGTTGATAAGAAAGCCTTTTTGCGGATCAAAAGAAATTGTGCGGAAGCCGAAAACGTTTTCTTGAACGTCAACAATTTCCTCTCCGCTGTACAAGGTGGATTTCAAGGTGTAAATATTGCCCTTGTAAATGTCCCAAAGCTTGGGATCGGTTACTGTCAGAACGCAGCTTTTTCCCTCTCCCGCTGCGATTTCCCGTCCGTCTTGGTCAAAAACTAAGTGGGTGATTCTATCGCCGCCGACGGTTTGGGCTTCTATTTGAACCTTCCAAGATTTTAAGGCTTCGTCCTGAGATTTGGGTGAAATGTAAATACCGTTTTCTTCAATATAACAGCTGTTTCTCAGCATAAGCCAAACGTTTCTGTAAATTCCCGCACCGCTGTACCAGCGTGAATTTGGGGATTTATGCCTTACCAAAACGTGAACAAGATTTTTGCCCTCGTTAAGATAATCGGTAATATCAAAGGTAAAGCTTGAATAGCCGTACTTCCAATCTCCCACCGCCTTTTTGTTCACATAAACAGTGCAGTCCATATAAACGCCGTCAAAGGATAAAAATACCTTTCCCATAAGCATTTGCGGGGTTGCCTCAAACTCTTTTCTGTACCAGCCGTCGCCGTTTTTGTACAGATTGCGGGTATCTCCTATCAGCCAGTCGTGGGGGATTTCCACATCTGTAAATTGTTTTTCATCGGCATTGTCTATTGTTAATTGGTGGTTTTCACAAAGACAAAATTGCCAACAATCGTTAAAAAGTTGATTCTTAAACATTTGAAATACTCCTTTTTTTAGAATAAGTTCTTATTTTTTTAATCGGTAATCAGCTTTTTTATATCTTCCTCGGTTTCAATAAACTGCATTCTGATCATATCTCTCGGGCGGATTATTATAAGCTGCTTGCCCTTGCTTTGGGCGTATTCAACGGTATTTTTTGTGCCTCCGCTTATTCCGTCGTATACTGCTATTAAAACTCCGCTGGTATCAACCATATATTTGTTTCTTTTTTGCATACAGCCGTCGTAATATTCTCTATCGCTTATGTAGGTTACAACGCTGTGCTTTTTTATTTCCTGTAACCTGTCCTTGTCCCGCTGTTCCCATTTTGCATCGTGATTTTTGCAGGGCAGGCAAAGAAAATGACCGATATGTTTTCTTGAATATTCCTTTTTCAGCTTTAAAATTATCTCCGCCGCCAACAAATCGCAGCCCAATGCGCCTCCCGTGAGAAAATACTTATATCCGCTTTTAATCAGCCTGTCATACTCTGCGCTAAGGGCATAGCTGAGCGTTTTGAATTCCTTGCAGTTTGGGTTGTTTAAATATGGCAGCTTTGAGGGGCGATAACCTGTAAAAGCCACCGATCTTTGCATTTCCTTTTCTGTAACTACAGATTTCATAGTTTTTACCTCTACACCCATAATACTTCTGTTTTTTTTAATGGGCTTTTTGTTTAATGCTTCCAACAGCTTTCAAAGAGATTTTAATACCAATACCTGACTGAAAATAGTATAACTTCCCGTTAATGATTTTGCAGAACTTTATCTGCTTCAATCCGCCTCCCTTGCTTCATTTCATTTTTTCCTTTTCAGCTTAGCTAACTTTCTTTTTAAGCTGCCGTGGTTTGTCTGTTTTTGAAGCTCCTCCTGCTCTTTTTTAATTTGCTCCTGCTGATTCATTTCATAAAGAGTTATAAGCTCTCCCGTTTCCTCGTCAACATAAGCCACCTTTCGGTACACGTTGGAGTCGGAGGGAAGTCCTTTTTTTGCAAGAGTATTGCCTACCCTTGCACGGACAATGGAGTAAATCACTGCAAATAACGGTATTCCGATAATAAGTCCCATAAAGCCGAATATGCTTTGTCCCAACAACAATGCAAATATAATCCAAAAGCTTGAAAGTCCCGTGGACTCGCCTAAAACCATAGGACCTATTACATTTCCGTCCAACTGCTGAACGACTATCGTTATTATGACGAAGTATAAGCAGTAAAGCGGGTCCTCCAGCAGTATTATCAAGGCGCAGGGAACTGCTCCTATAATGGGACCGAATACGGGGATAATGTTGAAAATTCCCATAAATACGCTGCACAGTACCGCATAAGGGAAATTGAACGCAGTGAATATTACCATAAATATCGCCATAACGATAAGGCTGTCGATAATCTTTCCCGAGAGAAATCCGCCGAAGGTGCGGTGAATTTCACGCATATTTTTTACAACCGCATTTCCGTACCGAGGGGTGACAAAGGCGTAAAGCACTTTTTTAAGCTGCGCTGCAAACAATTCCTTTCCGTACAGAAAATATACTGCGATAACAAGTCCGAAGAATGTGTTTGTTACCGCCTGAACCGCCACCATTACTCCGCCCGTAAAGCTTGCGATTATTTCGTCCATCTTTGGCATAATGGTGTCCTTCAGCCAATTTATAAGGTTTTCGGAAGCGTTGTCAAGGGTGCTGTTAAGCCAATCCTGCGCCTCGGGATAGTTTTCAAGAGCGCCGTTTGCCCAATTTCTAATATCATCGGCGTACACCTGAACGTTGTTTATCAGCTTTTGAACTGCGGGGATAAGCTGAGGAATGATTATCATAATAATTCCCGTAACTACCAAAACCAATGTCAGCATTGAGCAGAATACTCCGAATACCCTTGCCTTTTTTTTTGTTTTTATCATTCCCTCGTTGCCGTAGCTGTGATCGGGATCGTTTTTTATCATACGCTTGTGGGCTAATTTCATATACACGGTTTTTTCAAAGAACGCCTCCACCGGATTAAGCAGATAGGCAATGGCAAAACCGTAAAAAAGAGGAGCAAGGGCGCTCATAAGCTTTGAGAAAAACGAGCCTACCATTTCCGTTCCCGGACTGTATATGCTTTTGAAGATTTCAACGCCGATTAAAACCAAAAAGGCGGTAATACCCCAATACAAGTATTTTTTATCCCATTTGTAACGCATTTTATGCTCCTTTATGTCCTTTATGTCTTTTTATATCAAAGCTTTATTTTTTTATACTTATATTATATAGTGTAAATTTGATGTTGTCAATAAAATAAGGAAAGTATGGTAAAATAAATATTGATTTTTGTCGAGGATAGATTTAATAAAATTTAAATTTACAATACAGCGACTTTATGAGTATTTACATTTTGCTTTAAAAACAGAATCAATGCAGGATAATCCGATTTTTTATAAAGAAAAAAGAGCCGCCTAAACAGCTCTTTTTAAATATGAATTAAAATCAAGCATTAAGTCCTTGCCAAACCGTCAACGTGAAGAACAACGCCTGAAATATAGCTTGCCTTTTCGCTTGCTAAAAATACGAAAGCGTTTGCCACGTCCTCAGGCTCTCCCACTCTGCGTAAGGGTATGCTTTGTTTTAACGGCTCAATGACTTCCTTGGGGAGCACCTTTACCATATCGGTGTTGGTGACGCCGGGAGCGACTGCGTTAACTCTTATTCCGAAAGGTCCAAGCTCTCTGGCAAGGGAAAGAGTGAATCCGTTTACCGCAAATTTGCTGGTGGGGTATGCAATTCCGGAGGGCTGACCGTAAGTGCCAACCATACTCGACGTGTTGAGAATAACGCCGCTTCCTTTTTCCTTCATACCGTCCACAACGGCACGGCTGCAATTATAAACGGCGGTAAGGTTAAGATCCATTACCTTTTGGAACATTTCCTGTGTGTAGGAAGTGAAAGGCTCTCTTGCGGAAATTCCCGCATTGTTAACCAATACGTCGATTCTTCCGTATTCCCGGGCTACCTTGTCAAAAGCGGCTTTTGTGTTCTCGTAGCTTGTAAGATCGGGGGAAATGCCGCTGACCTTCCAGCTTGAATTTTCTTCCTTAAGGGAATTTACGGCTTTTTCGGCAGTTTCGGGCTTAGAACCGCAAAGTATTACAGTTGCCCCCTCTTTTAAAAATTCCTTTACGATAGCATAGCCGATTCCTCTTGTACCGCCTGTGACAATGGCGATTTTGTTTTCAAGCAACATATTATATCCTCCTTTTTCTGCTGCAATTTAATGATTTTTATTATTTTTTATAGTATACCACTTTTTTACTTATATTACAATGTGTTAATTTAACTTTGATAATTATTTGTCAATTATCACAATAATATTTGTTTATTTTTAATAATTAAAAAATTATTTTTATTTAAGGATTATTTAATAATTTCCGTGTTATAATGAAATCACAATAAGGAAAGGAGCGGGGAAATGTTCTTACAAATACTTAAAAAAGACCTTAAGCGCAAGAAAACAATGAACCTTATTCTGCTGATTTTTATTATTTTGGCGGCGACCTTTACGGCAAGCAGCGCAAACAATCTAATAACAATAAGCGGCGCATTGGATAACTTTTTGGAAAAGGCAAATATGCCCGATCATTGGTTATCCTTGGCGTTGAATGACGATGTAAAAGCATTTGAGGAGTTTGCAAAAAAAGAGGGATACGATTATCACATAACCCGGCTTATTCAAATAGAACCCAAAGACGTTACCGTGGACGGTAAAAAAATGGATTACAGCAAGACTGTGACCGTTTCCTCCTTAGGCGGTATAAACATATTCGACAAAAACAATGAAAAAATCACAAAGGTAAACGACGGAGAAATATATATTCCCAATGTGATTTTTGAATCCAAAGAAAACAACTATTTCGAGGGCTGCAAAATATCTTTAAAGCTTGGAGATACTCAAAAGCAGTTTGCCTTAAAAGGCTATACAAAGGACGCTCTTTACGGCTCGGAAATGGTGGGAATGACCAGATTTTTGTTAAGCGACAATGATATAAAGCTTTACGATACCGAGAATGCGTCAAAGCTGTATTCGGTGGAGGTTTACACAAAGACCGACGATTTTAAAGACAGACTTAACAAGCTGTCCTTGAATATGGTTTTTTACGCCGACGGTCCGATGCTGAAAATGATGTACTTTATGGATACTCTTATGGCGGCGATACTGCTGATAGTCAGCATTTGCCTTATACTTATTTCAATGGTGATACTGCGGTTTATCATTAACTTCACCATAAGCGAGGAATTCAGAGAAATCGGCGTTATGAAGGCTATCGGCATTAAAAACCGTTCGATTAGGGGACTGTACATTGTAAAATACCTTGCCATTGCGGCAATAGGCACATTTATCGGTCTTTGCGTCAGCTTCCCCTTTGGCAGTATGATGCTAAGCAGCGTGGGAAAGAAAATAGTTCTTTCGGGAGAAGAAAATTATCTTGCAAACATTATTGCGGCGGTTTTGGCGGCGGCTATCGTTGTATTGTTCAGCTATTACTGCACAAGAAAAATAAAAAAATTCTCCCCCATAGACGCAATACGCAGCGGCGAAACAGGGGAGCGTTACAAGAAAAAGGGCTTTATACGGCTTGGAAAATCTCATCTTCCCACAACACCCTTTATGGCGTTAAACGATATATTCAGCGGTATTAAAAGCTATATTTCAATGATAATCATTTTCATACTCGGTACATTGTTGGTAATTATCCCCGTAAATACCATAAACACTTTGCGATCCGACAATATTATAACTATGTTTAATATGGTGAAAAGCGATCACGTTGTTTCAAAGGAGCTGATGTTCAGCAGGGACTTGGACAACAAGGCTATGATTGAAGATGAATTCAAGAATGTAAGGGATATGTTCGACGAAAAGGGGATTGATGTGGATATTTTCGAGGAAATAATGTTCCGCAGCAATCTTAAAAAAGGTGATAAGCTTACAAACTCTCTAACCTTTATCGGTATGGGCGATATAACCGCAGCAGAATATGCTTATCTTGAAGGCACTGCTCCCCAAAACGTTAACGAGGTGGCATTGACATATCTTACCGCAAGTCAGATTGATGCAAAAATAGGGGACGATGTGGAAATCAAGGTGGGCGAAACCTCCAAAACTTATACGGTTACCGCTCTTTATCAAAGTATGAACAATATGGGCGAGGGCGTCAGATTTTATCAGAAAGAGGATTTGGATTTCAGCTATGCGGGAGGAAACTTCGGCTTGCAGATACGCTACAAGGATAATCCCGACAGTAACGCTTTAGCACAAAGGAAATCAATGCTTGAAAACTTGTATCCCGACAAGAAAATTCTCACCTGCGGAGAATATGTGGGAGAGATGATAGGCGATGTGGCAGGACAGCTTGACAGCCTTAAAATGTTGATTTTAAGCATAATATTAAGCATAAACGCACTTGTGGCGGTGCTTATGGTGAAAAGCTTCATCACCAAGGAGAAGGGCGAAATTGCAATTTTAAAGGCGGTGGGCTTCAAAAACAGCTCACTCACCTTATGGCAGACTATGAGAATAGGCATTGTGCTTTTGGTATCGGTAATTGTGGGAGCGGCTGTTTCAACTCCCTTGTCGGATATTGTAATAACGCCGATTTTCCAAATGATGGGCGCATTCAGCGTTGAATTTGAAATAAGAGCGGTTGAGGTGTATTTGGTATTCCCATTGATAATGCTTGCCGTTACAGCTTTTGCGGCGTTTATCTCGGCACAGGGCTTAAGAAAAATTTCCGCTTCTCAAATGGGCAATAATGAGTAATATATAGGAGGAAATATTATTATGAAAAATATATTAGAGGTAAAAGACCTTTGCAAAACATATATTGTAAACAAAAGACAGAACAATATCTTGAAAAATGTGAATTTCACTGTTTGCGAGGGTGAAATGACGGCTATTATGGGTCCTTCCGGCTCCGGAAAATCCACCCTTTTGTATTCTGTTTCGGGAATGGACAGCGTTACTGCGGGGGAGGTTAACTTTGACGGCAAAAATATTGCAAAGCTGAACCAAAGTCAGTTGGCTGATGTGCGGCTTAATGAAATGGGCTTTATTTTCCAGCAAATGTATATGCTTAAAAACCTTTCCATTTTGGATAACATAATCCTTCCCGCTTGCAAGTCCGATAAAATAAAGGAAACAAGAAAGGAAACGGCGCAAAGAGGCAGAGAGCTTATGCGTAAATTAGGCATTGCGGAGGTGGCGGAAAACGATATAAACGAGGTTTCGGGAGGACAGCTACAGCGTGCCTGCATATGCAGAAGTATGATAAACAATCCAAAAATAATCTTTGCCGACGAGCCTACCGGCGCACTTAACCGCACTTCCTCGGAGGAGGTAATGGAGGAATTGGCAAAATTAAACGCAGAGGGTACTACCATAATGATGGTAACACACGACGTTAAGGTTGCCGCAAAATGCACAAGAGTTCTTTATATCGTGGACGGAAATATCCAAGGGGAATACAAGCTTGAAAAATACGAAAAATCCAAGCTTAGGGAAAGAGAAAGAGAGCTTAACGGCTGGCTTATGGAAATGGGCTGGTAATATTTGCAAATAATTTTTATTATTATCCGTTTTGATTTTCCATCAAAGCGGTTTTTACTTTGTCATATTTGTAATAAAAGCGGTTTGCGGCTTGTAATCTTATAGTAAATGTGTTATAATTACAAATAGATATTTTGGAGAGGGCGGGATTTTATGGACTATATTTGCGATATGCTTGAAGTCTTAATTGTTTCTATTGCTTTTTTTATGATAAAAAAATATATCTGCCTTGAAAAAGACCTTCCTAAAAAGCAGCAGGGATTGTTGTATATAATCGGCACAGTATTGATTGGAGCGGCGTTTTTCATTTTCGGAAAGATGATTGCGGAGGGCTTGGCAGCTTTAACTGTGGGAGTTAACATCGTTCTGTCAAGAGAAAAGCCACATAAGCTTTCGGGACTGTTGATGATGCTGCCCTTGTCTGTTATAAACGGAATTATGGTGCCTCTTATGGTAGTGCCGCCTTATTTGTTTTCAATCACGCCTTATGTTTATCAGTTGGCGGTATACGGAGCTTTGATTGCCGCCTTTGCCGCTTTTATGATTGTCGGCAGAAATTGGAGAGCAAAATTCACCCGGGAAACAAAAGACAGAAATCTGTCGCTGCTGGAACGTGTTATGCTGATAATAGGAGGAGCTTTATCTCAGGTTTTTTCCGTAAAAATAGCGCAAACAATAGAAACTCAGGATTTTACGGAGTTTTCCGTAAGTCAGCTTGTGGCGATAAACAGCCTTTTTGCGGTGGCAATGACCGTTGCCTTTATAATAATGATTATTCAGGGAAATAAGCGAAATTACTACCTTAACAAATATAACGATATGCAGTCCCACATTATCACCACCATGGCGGATATTATAGAAAACCGCGACGAAAGCACAGGCGGGCATATAAGACGCACCGCCAAGTATGTGGAGATTATTGCAGACCGTCTGCAAAAACAGGGCAAATATAAAAATATCCTTACAAATCAGTATATAAGCGATATGGTAATGGCTGCGCCTTTACACGATATTGGAAAGATACATATTTCAGACACCGTACTAAATAAGCCGGGCAAGCTTACCGAAGAAGAGTTTGCTATGATGAAAACCCATACTACGGCGGGACGGGAGCTGCTGGAAAAGGCAAAGGGAGATTTGGGGGAGATACGCTATCTTAATATTGCCATTGATATGGCGGCTTATCATCACGAGTGGGAAAACGGAAAAGGCTATCCTTACGGCACTTCCTCCGACAATATTCCTCTTTGTGCAAAAATACTTGCGGTGGCGGACGTGTTTGACGCTCTCACCTCCAAAAGATGCTATAAGCCCGCTATGCCCTTTGAAAAGGCTTGCAATATTATTAAAGAGGAGCGGGGAACTCATTTTGACAAGGACATAGTAGACGCTTTTTTCGCCGAATCGGACAAAATATACGCCGCTATGTCCGATTTTGACGTGAGGTAATATCAGCAGATATGACGGATATATTGATTGTTGAAGATAACGGGGATTTGGCAAATATCTTAAAAGATTTTCTTGTGAGCGAAAGCTATACCGTTTCGCTGGCGGAAAACGCCGAAAAAGCCTTAACGCTGTACGAAAAATACGGCGCAAGACTTATTGTGCTCGATATAACTCTGCCCGGCAGGGACGGCTTTTATATTCTTGAAAAAATCAGAAAGGAAAGCAATACTCCCGTTTTGATCGTCAGCGCAAAAACGGAAAAAGAGGATAAGCTGTCAGGGCTTAATATGGGAGCGGACGATTATATTGAAAAGCCTTATGATATAGATATTTTGTTGGCGAAAATCAGAGGTATCTTTAAAAGAAAGTATTCTCTTGAAGAATTTTCGGAGGGAGATTTGCGCATTAACAAAATCAACAGAACGGTGCTTAAAGGAAATATCTCTTTGGAAATGACCTCCAAGGAATTCGACTTGCTTATGCTGCTGATTGAAAACAAGGGGCGGGCTTTGTCAAAGGAGTATATTTTTGGCAGAATATGGGGCAGCGACAGTTTTTCGGAGCAGCAAACCCTTACCGTTCACATAAAATGGCTGAGGCAAAAAATCGAGGACGATCCTAAAAATCCAAAAAGAATATTGACCGTTTGGGGCGTGGGTTATAAGTATGAAGGCTTTTAACAAACTTTTTGCCTTAACCGCTTTGATGATTATTTTGCTGATTGGAGCGGCAAACCTGTTTCTTTTATCCGATAGCAACAATTCGGACAACCGTCATTACCGTGTGGAAATAAACCGAATTGCCGCAGAAATCCGGGAAAAGGGATTTGACAGTATCAGCCTTGACAGCTGCCAATATGTAACGGCAGTAGTAAAATACGGTGAAAATTTTTACAATTCCTCCACAGAATATGCGGTAAGAGAAATAAACGGGGAGCTGTACCGCTTTGATTACAGCAAAAACGACAACGGCAAAGCGGGAGTTCTTGTAACCGTCAACGTAATTTTGGGAATAACCGCCCTTTTTATATTCGCCCTTATGCTGTATATAAGGATAAATATTCTAAAGCCCTTTGAACAGCTTTCCGAAATTCCGTACCAATTATCCAAGGGAAATTTAACATTGCCTTTAAAAGAAACAAAAAACCGCTTTTTCGGCAGATTTGTTTGGGGAATCAATATGCTGAGGGAAAGTATTGAGGATCAGAAAAACAAAGAGTTAGATTTGGAAAAAAGCAAGAAAACGCTGCTGCTTTCTCTTTCCCACGATATTAAAACTCCCCTTACCGCCATTAAGCTGTATTCACAGGCGCTGTCAAAGGGGCTGTATCAAAGCGTGGAAAAGCAGGCGGAAATTTCGCAAAGCATAAACGCAAAGGCAGACGAGATAGAGGGCTATATCTCACAAATTATTACCGCCTCCAAGGAGGATTTCATCAGCTTTGAGGTGAATTCGGAGGAGTTTTACGTTAAGGATTTGGCGGACAAAATAAAGGAATACTATGGAGAAAAGCTTGCTCTTTTGGGAACTGATTTTGTTGTTTCAAATTACGATAACTGCCTTATCTCGGGAGATTTTAACAGAAGTGTTGAAGTGCTTCAAAACATTATGGAAAACGCACTGAAATACGGCGACGGAAAAGCCGTTGAAATAGATTTTTCGGGGGAGGAGGACTGTATTCTCATAACTGTTGCAAACAGCGGCTGCACTCTTGACCAAGGGGAGCTTCCTCACATTTTTGAAAGCTTTTGGAGAGGAGCTAACGCCAAAAACAAAAAAGGCAGCGGCTTAGGTCTTTATATCAGCCGCAGGCTTATGCAGCAAATGAAGGGAGAGGTGTTTGCAAAAATTGAAAATGGGTTTATGCGGGTTACTGTTGTTTTTAATAAAGCGTAAATTATGAAGGAGGAAACTATAATGAAAAAAATCACATCTGTTTTTATGTGTGTCATGCTGTGTTTTGTTTGCCTAATACTTGGCGGCTGCGACACCGAATTTGCCAAAGAGCTTTACAGTGATGATGAAGAAATTGCGTCAAGCAACCATTATGTAACATCGGGCAGCGTTAAGAACAATACCTCCAGCGGATTCACAGGCAGTTATGGGAAATTTGACGGCTGTGAAACCATAAAAAATTACAGCACTAACAAGGAGGCTGTAAAAAAATTCAATATTAAGCTTTCTCTTGCGGAAGGGCAGGCAAAAATAGTTTTAGTCGCACCCGACAACACCGTAACGGTAATTGCCGAATGCAAAGGGGGAGAATCCTTTTCACAATCGGTAGAGCTGAATATGACCAAAGGAGGATATAAATTTAAATTGGTGGGTTATGACTGCGAGGACGTTAAGATTTCGTGGGAGATTGGCACTTCCATATTTTGATAATACATAATTGCGGCAGCTTTTACAAATCTCAAAACTTGTTAAGCATACATTACGAAAACGGCTTTTTCGATTGCGTTTTTATATACGGCTTTTGAGATCTTATTACAGCTTTATCCTTGTAATTCTTCCCCAAGGCGGATTAACCTCATCGTTGTTAATCAGCCACAAAACAGGTATGCCTTTTGCTTCCCTTTCATCGGGAAAGGGAGCGTAGCCGTCTGTAAGTATTATTATGCTTACGGGCGGTTTTTCCGTCATATATTTATTGACATATTGGAATATTATGCCAAAATCCGTTCCTCCGCCGCCTGCCGCTCTTATGCTTTTAAATTCCTCTGTGTTTTCAAAAGGCTTTGGCTCAATTATTTCTGCGTCAAAAAATCCCAACCGGCCTTTAAGCCTGCCGCCGAATTGATCTATAGCTCCCTTTATCTCCGAGTAGGCGGCGGTTATCATTTGATCCGACATAGAACCCGAGGTGTCAATCATAAACAAAATGTCCTCCACCTTATCCTCTTTTTGGTTAAAATCCGGGAGAAAAAAGGGACTGTCCTCAAACCGCCTGTCGGGAGGGGTAAAGGAATAGTCGGTTACGTCCTCCTGCACGAATTCATTTAATACCGTTCTCCAATCAGTTTGAGGATTTCTCAGCTCGTCAAAAATCCTCTTTGCACACAGCGGCAAAAGTCCCCTTTCATTTTGGGGATCTCGTATGGAAATCGACTGACAGGCGTCCTCAAACCGCTTTACCCATAAATCCTGTAAATCGGGATTGATATTGCCTTTTTGCCATTTGGAATGGTCGTCCCAAAATCCGCCCTTTTTGCCGCCATTGCCATTATCGCCGCTTTGAGAATTGCCTTTACCGCCGCAATTTCCGCCAAATAAGCCTTGCCCGTTATTCCCATTGCGGTTCTGACTATTGCCGCCTTTTTGAGAGCTGCCCGAACCGTTACTGCCATTATTATTTCCATTGCCTCGATATAATTGGGGCAGCATAGAATACACCTGTTCCGCAGTATACTCATATCCTTCTTTTCCGCCCGGAACGGTGTGTATGGATTCTCCGTATTTTCTGAGAGTAATGGCTTTTATATCCTTGCCCAAGGATAGATAGATATTGGAATTAACCACAATATCGCAGGCGACGTTAAACTGCTCGTCGTCCTTTTCCTCGCCTCTTAAGCAGTGCTGAAGCGCAACGTGAAGAATTTCGTGCATAAGTACAAAATCCAGCTCGCCGTCGGAAAGCTCCTTTAAAAAATCGGGATTAAAGGCTATTTTCAAGCCGTCGGTGTAAGCAGTATCGCAGCTTTCGTCAAGTCCGAATTTCATATGCATCAGCAAAAGGCCGTAAAAGCCATTATTGCACAGTATTCTCATTCTTGACATCAAAAGCCTTTTTGAAAGCTCTTTTACTTCTTTATCAGACAGAACCATTTAAAATACTTCCTTTTGTTTGCAGCAGCTTTACAAATTGCGGAATCTTCATCAGCTTTTCCTTATAGCCTTTTTCAAGATAAAGGTAGTCTTTAAGCAGAACGGCGCAAAAATCGGGCGGCAGCTTGTCTCCGTAGCTGAGCGAGTTGCCGATCATAGTCATATTGTCCCTATGCTCCCTTGCGTAGCATACCATTGAGGAGGTGAGAGCGTATAAGGCGTCGGTGCTTTGTGGAGGCTTAGGCGCTTTTCCGCTGAAAATGTCCTCAATATCGGGTAAATCCTTGTACACTCTTGTCCAAGTCCTGAATTCCACTGCCGTTCCCGTTCCCACAAGTCCCGCAATCAGCGGATACACCTTATTCAAATCATCGTTGATGTTGTTTAAAATATCGGACGCCATTTCCCAAGAACGGGGAGTTGCAAAAGCCAAGTCCTCCGCCGCTGCGTCAAAATTTATCAGGTAATTTTGCCTGAATGACAAAAAACCGATTATCTTTTCATTTATTCCGTTTTGTATCGCCCATTTTTTCCAAGAAACAAAGCTGCTTTCCGCTTCTATATGCAAAAGCCTGTTGGCAAGCGCTTTGGGCATTTTAAAGGCTACCGACTTATCGGTGGTTCTGTTGCCCGCCGCAATAACAATGCAGTTGGAGGGCAGCTTGTGTTCTCCTACAACTCTGTCAAGGGTGATTTGATAAGCGGCGGCTTGAACCGATTGTGGAGCGGCGGAAATCTCGTCCAAAAACAGTATGTTTATTACCCCGTCGCTTTCGTCCATTTGAAATATCTGAGGCTTCAGCCATATTGCAAGAGTTTTTTCCGCATTGGCGGTAGGAATTCCCCTTAAATCTATGGGGTTGAACAGCAGCAGCCGTACGTCGGTAACATTCACCTTTTTTCCCGTTTCCCGTTCTATCTCCGCCGCAATCTGTCTTACCGCCTGTGATTTTCCCACGCCGGGCGCACCCCACAGCATAACCGAGGGCATAGTTTTTATCGGAAGTCCTTTGTTTATTATTGTGCTGTAGCTTTGGGACAGCCTTTCCACAATTTCGTCAACAGACATAGAGGGAATGTTTGCAAGCTTAATTTCACTCATTTTGATTTACTCCTAATTTCTTGTCAAGTCGGTCAAGCTTTTTTATGCAGTCTTCTATCAAGTCGGAATAGTCCTCGCCTTTTTCAAGCTCCGCCTTTATATCCGATTTTTTCTGCCCTAATTCTTTAAGCTTTGCCTTTTGCTTTTCCAAATACTGTGGCAGAGCGTTTAAAAAGTTCTCTATTCTAAGAAGATTTCCCACTTCCTTATCGCCTAATTCCACATAGTATTTTCCTGTGCGGATAAGCCACACAAAAGGCTTTTCCGGAATCATATTGGCGGGGAGGATAATATCGAAGCCCTTGTAGCTCATAAGCTTTGTTTCCTTTTCTTTAAGCAGATTTTTGCTTACCGCATCTGCTATAAATTCTCTTATAAGCCTTCTGTTATAGGCTTCTTCTTTTTTGGATATATTGGCTTCGGCGGTTTCCTCAAGCTGCTTTTGCTTAAGATAAAACTCCGTATCCTGCTTGCACTTTGAAATGATTTTCCGCTGATTGGCTTCCTTTGCGGGAATTTCCATCAGCTCTTTTTCAAGGGCGGCTTTTGATTCGGTAAGCTTTCTTTGGAGAGTCAGGTATCTTGCAAGCTCGTTGGCAATCTCCACACGCTCCTTTACCGTAGGATTTCCCACTGCTAACGCTTTTACCTCTCCATAGCTTAAAGCCGTGTCGTCAATATCCGAGCCGCTGCGCTGAGTCAGAGAGCCGGAAAGAATTTGATTGATAAATTTTTGCTTTGTTTCAAGCAGCTGCCAGGAATATGCATCAAAGCTGCCCTCTGTAATGTAGCGGTAAATATACACCTTCTTGTTTTCGTTGCCTTGCCTTAAAATTCGCCCCTCTCTTTGGGTCATATCCGCAGGCCGCCAAGGCACGTCCAAGTGATGAACGGCAATAAGCTTATCCTGCACATTTACGCCAAGCCCGAGCTTAAAGGTAGAGCCGATTAAAATGCGTATTTCTCCCTTGCGAACCCTTTCAAACAGCTTGTCCCTTTGCTTTTCCGTTTTGGCATTGTGAATATATTCTATTTTGTTATCGGGAATTCCCAAGAATATCAGCCTTTTTTTCAGCTCGTCATAGATGTTAAAATTCTCCTTTGGGGTAGAGGTGTCGCAGAATATTAACTGCGTGCTGTTTTGATTTTCCGTTGCAAAATAAATATGAGCTGCGTTTTCCGCACAGCGTTCCACCTTGCACTGCGGGTCAAAGGAAAGCTTTGAATCCGTCAAGCGCATATCGAGAGCGGCTTTTCTTCCGTCGGTGGTTATTTTCAGCATATTGTCCTTTGTGGGATCTGCGCCGCCCTGCCGCACAATATCCGCCCGCTTAGATATATCCTGCAAGTAAATTTTCAAGCCTTCGCTTCTTGGGATAACAGTATCGTTATAGCCGTCGATTATCGGTATCTCCGCCGATTGGTCAATCTGATGAAAATCCGCAAAGGAGGATAATAGGGAGGTGAGTTCCGGAAGGTTGTGAAATCTTGAAAACCTTGTGGCAAGCCGATAGCTGTTGGTGTCCACGTCTATTTCAAATTCGGTTTTCTTTTCCGCAAACATTCCCACCCAGCTGTCAAAGCTGCCCAAATCCAACATAGCAAGCTCGCCGCTTTGAAGATACTGCTGCATAACGTAAATATCGGTGATTGAGTTGGTGATAGGCGTTCCCGTCGCCAAAACCGCACCGCCGCCGCCGTTCGCCTTTTGCACCAAATGCACCTTGTTTATCATATCCTCGCACCGTCTTGAACCGTTTGAATTTATGCCGAGAGTGCCGCTTGCTTTTGTCTTTAAAGGTACGTTTTTAAAGTTGTGAGCCTCGTCTACGAAAATACGTGTAAATCCCATTTCGTCAAAATAAACGGGACAGCACTTTTTCTCAATAGTATAGGTAAGCTCATAGATAGCCTTTGCAAGCTCTCTTTCCTGCCTTTCAAGGCTTTTGGTAACTCTTTCCCTGCTGCGGATATAGTCTAACAGCTTATTCTGCTTTTCCTCCAGCTGATTTATATAAAACTGCTTTGACAAGGGGATAAGCTCAAAGCTGCTGTAGGCTATTATTATACCGTCATACTCCTCATCTCTCATTTTTTTAAGAACAGCTTCTCTTTTGGTGGGAACAAAGCTTTTTGGATCTATACAAAGTATGTTGGCGTTTGGGTACATTGTCATAAAAATATCCCGCCACTGTCCCACCAAATTATTGGGTACAACATAGAGGTTCTTTTTTGACAGTCCCATTCTTCTAAGCTCTTGTCCTGCGGCAATCATAATGTAGGTTTTTCCCGTTCCCACGTCGTGCGCCAAAAGTGTGTTTGGGGTAAAAATAATTCTTGCCGCCGCATTTTTTTGATATGGGTACAGGTTAACATCAGGCGACATTCCCGGAAGCTGCAAAAAAGAACCGTCGTAAATTCTTCTGCGTATACAGCCGTATCTTTCGCCGTAAATTTTTGTAAGACGTTCCTTCCTGTCAGCGTCCTTCCAAACCCAAGATTTGAAGGCGTCGATAAGCTTTTTTTGCTTTTCGTTGGCGGCTAATGTTTCTTCCTTGTTAATAACATTTTTCTTTCCCGATTTATTGGTGCGGCAGGGAACTTCGTCTGTTACCACAATAGCTTTCATATTAAGAGTTCGCTCCAAAATATGCAGGGCTTCTATTCTTTTTGTACCGTAGCTTTTGCTTACTCCAACGCTGTGATCGTATCTGCTTTTATTGGGGATTTCCCAAGCTCCCGTTATTTCGTCGTGAATGGTTTGGCAGGCTTGCAGCATTTGCTTTTGGTACTGCTTGCCGTAGTTTTTATAAGGGTTGCCGAATAAATGCAGAATGAAATCGTCAATCACATCAGAGGGAATCCAAGGCGATCCCAATGTTATATAAATATCGCGGGAAGCAACCTGCGGGGGAAGAATCCTTTCAATAGCTCTTATATTATCGGAAAAATACCCCATATACTTTTTATTTGCGTCAAACGCCCTGTGCAGCTTTTCCATAAGATTTCCCGACAGATATTCCTCGCTTGTTTCCCAGCCCTTGTAAAAACACTCCTCCCACTTATCGGGATTTTGAAAAATAGAGCCTTTTAATGCGGATATAACCGTTTTGTAATCCTCCCCGGTAATGGAGGAAATGTACTCAATATCCACCTGTCCCATATTTGAAAGACTGAGTATTAACCCGTCGGAAATGCTTTCTGCGTGAACACCCCTTGTCCTTTCGTCTGTGTCGAAAAGATTGCTCCAATCAAGAGGCAGCTCCATAGAAGTCACCTGCTGAATATGCTCCTGCTGATTTTGCTGCTCCTCTTTTTCCTTTTGCTGCTTTTTCTCCTGTTCTTGCTTTACTTTCTCAACCTTTTCCTGCCAGCTTGCTTTTTTTACAGCGGTTTTCAATTTGCTTACAGCGTTTGTCAATTTATCGGAGGGCTGACCGTTTAAAGCGTTCTCTAACATACTGAAATAGTCGAATAAATCTATCTGCTGCGAATCGTTATCTTTATCGGTTTTATTCATATATTATCCCTCCTTGATTATCTGTAATTTCAAAAACCTAACCTATTATACTATCATTTTTTCAATATTTAAACATTTTTAATAAGTCTTTTATTTCTGCAAACACTCTTGATATATAAAGCGGAAAGCTCTTTTTACCTATTTATTTAGCTTTAAATATCATAATTGTAATTATAGCATATATGGTGTATCAAAATCGCCTCATCATTTTATATAAATATAAAAATTCCCGCCTTGCAAAAAACAAGGCGGAATAAAAATATAAACTGCGCTTTAAGAGAAAAAACAATGAAAATTTTAAATTTAAAAAAGTTAAGTGGAAATTGCTTTCCGATTATCCCATTATCCCAAAGGAGCTAAAGTAACATTGGTTTCGGGAGCCATAGTAACTAATTCACCGCTTGCATTCTTCTTCATCATATCGCGGTATTCCTGCAAATACGCTTCAACGGTGTTATATTTAGCTTCAACAAGCTGTGTATAGCTGAAATCTCCGAATACGGGACCGTCAAGCATAGGCTCATCACCGTTTTGGAACATCTTAGTAACATCGCTGTTAAAGCCATAGCAGTTATCAAACAGCATTTTGAAACGTCCGTCTGTGCTTTTCAGCTCAACAGACAAATCGTATACCTCGGAATCCCATACAACCTTGTACTTTTCTTCTCTTTCAGTACCGCAGACGGGGCATACGGTAACGCCCTGCTCGTTTTCCTCATCGGTGAAAATATGTCTGCCGTTTTTGTCTGCGTTCTCAGAGGTATCTCCGCATTCTTTGTTTCCACATTTCGCCTTATATAAAGGTGCGTCGCTGGTAGCGTCATCTTTTGCCTTTGCTATGTTTTCGGGATCTGTTTCTATTTTGCGCAGCATAGTTATCCAATCTATTGCGCCCTTTACATTAGGTGCACCGGAGGGAATAAGGTAACCGAAGGTATCTATGCCGTGATAATAGGTGTCCGAATTGTCATCTTTGGGGAACGGAACAAACTTCATTTCATTTTCGTATCCCTTTTTATCCAAGGCTTCCTTAGCGGCGGGATAAGTCCAAGAGGGATCCATACCCAAGAATAAAAGATTTCCGTCTACGAAAGCAGCGTCGGGAGCTTCATATCCGTTTGCGTGTCCCGTTTCGTTGGTTTGAGCTTCTGTAACGCCCAAAAGTCCCTGCTTGTGCAATTTTTCAACCCACTGCATACAACGGGCGATATCCTGATCTCTCAGGTTGTTGGTTATCTCATTATTCTTAACGTCTACAACTTTTTTGCCTGTGGTGAGGATAAAGCTCATACCGCCAACGCCGTTGTAGCCGATATGATTGGGATCCATATCACACCATTGCTTTAACATTTTCTCAAAAGCGGTCCAAGTCCATTCGTTCTTTTTTAAAAGCTCCATAGGGTCAGTCATACCGTTTTCCTGCAAAACTCTGTTGTTGTAGTTAAGAGCAAAGTTTGTTTTGAGCTGATAGGGGAAGTAGTAGTGCTTATTATTGTACATAAATTGGTCGGCAACCTCTTTTATGCCTTTCCAAAGGTCGCTGTTTATGTCGATATAGCTGTCAAGAGGAGTGTATATATTGTAACTCATTCCGTGAGGAAAGCTTCTCCACTCATAACGAACAAGGTCGGGAGATGTGCCCGCAGAGATATATGTACCCAATCTCTGGAAGTATTCGTCGCCGCTGCCGCAGGTTACTACCTCAATAGTACCGCCGTAATCCTTTTCAAAGGCTTTAAGATTTTCCTCGTTTGCGGTTTCAAAATTGTTTTCATAGGTGAGATATACCAATTTTCCGGTTGGCGCATTGGGATCAATGCTTACAACAGGCGCTTCGGTAAAGCTTTGCTCCGGTGCGTTTGTACCCGTACCGTTTCCCGTGCCTACAGGCGGATTATCTTTCTGCTCACAGCCGGTAAGACCTAAAACCATAGCAGCCGATAATACTAATGAAACGGTTTTTTTCAAGTTTTTCATATTATCCTCCTATTTAGTAATTTCAAAAATATTAGAATATATTAGATAGTGCAAACAATTACATAAGTAGTTACAAATTTAATTCTTTCATAAAATATTATTTAAAATGTAACTTTTCATTTGCTTTTATACTAAACAAAATGCTTATGCAAACGTTTACATTACTTTATAAGTTTAACATAAAAGGCAACATTATTCAATATACAAATCAATGATAATAGGTGATTTTTTTTGTATATTTTACACAAATAAAAACAGCGGTTATCATAAAAATACCGCTGTATAATCTATCAAATAAGTCTTTCGCCGCAATATCACAATTTAATTACAATCTCCTTGCCTGAAGGAACATACTGTCTGTACTTGACTCCCGCCATATCAAACATTTTTTTTGCGGCAATGGTGGCGTCCATTTCGCTGTACTTATCGTCCAAATATACCACTTCTTTTATACCGCTTTGTATAATAGCCTTTGCACACTCGTTGCAGGGGAAAAGGGTTATGTAAATGGCAGTGCCTTTGAGAGAGCCGCCGTCGTTGTTTAAAATTGCGTTAAGCTCCGCATGGCAGACATAAGCGTATTTGGTGTGAAGCATTTCTCCCTCTCTGTCCCACGGCATTTCGTCGTCGCTGCAGCCTATGGGCATACCGTTGTAGCCTATTGAAAGTATTTTTTTATCCCGATTTACTATACAGGCTCCCACCTGAGTTGAATTATCCTTGCTTCTTTGCGATGCCAGCATTGCAACTCCCATAAAGTATTCTTCCCAAGAGATGTAGTCCTGTCTTTTCATAGCTTTGGGGCGTAATTAAATCGATTCATAATCAAATGATTTAATTACATATTCCTTTCTTAAATTTTAAAAAGATTGCTTTTTACCGCAGATTATGGGGGATTTGGGAGTCAGCGGTGCTGCGGATTAAGCCTGTAGGATTTAAATTGGCGTTTTGCTTAGCGTACCTTTATTTTAACATAGGAAAGGGGCTTTGTCAAGAATTGGGACTTTATATTATTTCTGAGGGAGTTTCTTGATTTTTATTTACTTACTTCCATTTAATTTGCTAAACTTATTATCCAATATAAAAAATAAGGCTGCGCAGAAATACAGCCTTATTAACTTATAAAATGGTTATAGCTTTAATACAGAAATACATTTACGAAAGCTGCTTTGATTGCTGTTAAGAAAGCTTTTTAACCGTCTGCTTTCTTCTTGCAACGCAGTATATCGGCATATCCTCCCCAAACATTCTGCATCTGAAAAAATCGTCCAAAAAAATACCGATTAGGGATAAAAAGTACCATATAACAAAAAATCTCGGGCATATCTGTCCCATAAAGTTAAAGGGAATATGGCTGTAATCCCAGACGTTGAGATGAAATCCTATGTTTACAATCACCCCGCTGATAAATTCCAAAAGCGTGATAAAAACGGCGGAATACAGCATTTGCAGCAGCAGCGGCATACTGCGGTCAAAATAGGAGTTAATTCCGCCTATAAGCAAAAAGCAAAAGCCGCCTGTAATAAACATAGAGTAATGGCTGTCCCCTTTATAAGCCAATTCAATCATAAAATAAATCATTCCGCCCATTAAAAACAGCAGAAACAGCTTAATAATCTCTCTCATTAAGGGTGAATTGGGTTTTGTCAAAATTTTACCTTCTTTCTGTTATTTTACATTTATCTTGTGCATTTTAGCAAAGGCTTATACATAAATTATTGATGTAATGCGGTCATATTTTAAAATGAACATTGTTCAGTTTATTGCAGCAATATTGTTAATGACATATCGGTATTTAGTTCAGAATAATGGAAAACAAATTTTTATTAAACTATTATTTTTGAATCATTATACTTCAAATATTGATGAACAGCGATTTTATATCAAATTTGAACAATGTTCAATGTTGCTATGAGATTATTATAATAAGTTATCGGGAGGAAAATTTGAAGAACTGTAATCAAGCTTTTATTAAAAATTTATCTGCTGCATTAACGGCGGTTTTCCTGTTTATCTGCTTAACGGATAACGCTGCCGTGTTCGCCGGGGAAGAAAAGGAGCGGAAAGAAAATATTTATCCCGCAAAATCGGTAATTCTCACAGAGGCAGCTACGGGACAGGTGTTATACTCACAAAATCCCCATGAAAAGCTGCCTATTGCCAGCGTTACAAAGATTATGACGCTACTGCTTGCCGCCGAGGAAATAAAGGCGGGAAGGCTGTCTATGGAGGACACTGTGGTTGCCTCACATCACGCTTTTTCTATGGACGGTTCGGTTATATGGCTGAACGAGGGCGAAAAGATGAGCGTTTACGATATAACACGCTCAATCGTCATAAGCAGCGCCAACGACGCTTGTGTGGCTTTGGCGGAGCATATAGGCGGCAGCGAGGAGAAATTTGTAAGCAAAATGAATAAAAAAGCCGCCGAATTGGGTATGTCAAACACTCATTTTATAAATTGCACGGGACTTGATGCGGATAATCACTATTCAACGGCGGCGGACGTGGCAAAAATGGCGGCGCAGCTGCGAAAATACGATTGCTATGACGAATTCCTCATTACAAGGCTTACCTATGTGAGGGAGGGGACAGACAGAGCAACTCAGCTTTTAAACACCAATCGTCTGCTTGATTACAAGGGCATAACCGGCTTAAAAACAGGCACTACCGACAATGCGGGCTATTGCTTTACCGCAACCGCCAAAAGAAACCAAATGGAGCTTGTGGCTGTGGTGCTGGGCGCAAAGACGGACAACGGGCGGTTTGATATTGCCAAGGAGCTTTTGGACTACGGCTTTCAAGGCTTTGAATTGTTTTCTCCACAATTTGATTATGGAAAAATAACCAATGTTAAGGTGAAAAACGGAGTTGTAAAAGAGGTTTCCGTTATTCCGAGGCAAAATCTGCAATGCCTTATACCGAAAGGCACAAGCAAGCAGGTGACTTATCTATATGACATTAGAAAAGAGGTTGCAGCTCCCGTAAAAGCAGGAGATCAGGTGGGGAAAATAATCGTTTTGCTCGGCAACGACACCTTGTTTGTAGTCCCCGTTACGGCCGGAAAGGAGTCGGAGGAGCTTACCTTTGCTAAAAGCTTTTGGTATGTTTTAAAGGGTATGGCGGGCAATTAGAAATTAGAGAAAATTAAGATAAATCCATTATTTTATTTATATAACTATAATATGTAAAAATATACTAAACAAAACCGCAATGTTTTGTTGTTTTTGTCAAAAATAATGTAAGCCAAAAGAAAAAATTTGAAACATCTTGAAAACCAATTAAAAAAAAGTTATAATTAGTTTAACAAATTTTATTTCATTTGGTATTTTACCATTCATCGAAATATCATCTAAAAATTCAAAAATGTTCAGAAAAGAAAGGACGATTTTTGTTATGGCAGTTAAGGTAAATGACAAATATTTAAAATCTTTTATCGGAGAAAACGAGTACAAGGGAATTGCTCCCGCTGTCAGAGCCGCTCATGAGGTTCTTACAAGCAAAAGCGGCTTGGGCAACGATTTCTTGGGTTGGCTCACACTTCCCACTGATTATGACAAGGAAGAATTTGAAAGAATTAAAAAGGCTGCCGCAAAGATAAAGAGCGACAGCAAGGTTTTGATAGTAATAGGCATCGGCGGCTCGTATTTAGGTGCGAGAGCCGCAATAGAGGCGCTTAGATCCACTCTTTACAACTCCTTGAAAAAGGATACTCCCGAAATTTACTTTATCGGAAACTCTATCAGCCCCACATATTTAAACCAGGTTGTTTCCCTTGTAGAGGGCAGAGATTTTTCCGTAAACGTAATTTCCAAATCCGGAACAACTACCGAGCCTGCCCTTGCTTTCCGTGTATTCAGAGAGCTTTTGGAGGAAAGATACGGAGCAGAGGGAGCAAAGGGCAGAATTTACGCCACCACGGACAAGGCGAGAGGAACTCTTAAAGAATTGTCTGACAGAAACGGATATGAAACCTTTGTAATTCCCGACGACGTGGGCGGAAGATACAGCGTTCTCACCGCAGTGGGCTTGCTTCCCATAGCTTGTGCGGGCTGCGACATCGATGCGCTTATGCAGGGGGCAAAGGCGGCTCAGGACGGACTTACCGACCCCGATCTTGAAGAGAACGACTGCTACAAGTATGCGGCAATAAGAAACATACTTTACCGCAAGGGATATAAAGCGGAAATGTTAGTGGCTTACGAAAACAGCTTTGCTATGATGAACGAGTGGTTCAAACAGCTTTACGGCGAAAGCGAGGGCAAGGACAAGAAGGGTATTTATCCCACCTCCGCTACCTTCTCCACCGACCTTCATTCCTTGGGACAGTTTATTCAGGACGGCTCTAAGATTTTGTTTGAAACGGTTGTTCAGTTTGACAAGCCGCAGAAGGATTTCTTTGTTAAGGACGATCCAGAAAACAACGACGGGCTTAACTTCCTTTCTAATCAGAATATGTCCGTTGTAAACAGAAAGGCGTTTGAGGGTACGATTTTGGCTCACACTGAGGGCGGAGTTCCCAACACCGTTTTGGAAGTTCCCCAGCTTAACGAGTTTGAATTGGGATATATGATTTATTTCTTTGAAAAGGCTTGTGCAATTTCGGGTTACTTATTGGGCGTAAATCCCTTTGACCAGCCGGGCGTTGAAAGCTATAAAAAGAATATGTTTGCTCTCTTGGGCAAACCCGGATACGAGGACAGAAAAGCAGAGCTTGAAGCAAAGCTTTCTTAAGGACAAATTTAAAGCGTATTATTTAAGGTAATTTGGAGTAACGCTCCTTTACAAATAAACACGGAGGACATCAATATGATAAAACTTATACCCGGAAAAAAAGGTTCAGGCAAGACAAAAATTTTAATCGATACCATTCATCAGGCAGAAAAGGAAAGCAAGGGCAACGTTGTAGCAATTCAAATCGGCTCATCGCTGAACATTGACATTTATCACAAAATCCGCCTTGTAAATATTGAAGATTTTAAAATTCACGATTACGACGATCTTTACGGCTTTATTGCAGGAATTTTGGCTTCCGACTACGACTGCACTCATATTTTCGTAGACGGCGTTTTAAGAATTGTAGGAAGAGATTTGGATAAGGTTGGAGAAATGTTCGATAGAATTGCCGCTATCAGCGAAAACACTCATGTTGTATTCACCATTTCCGCCGATGTGGACACTCTTCCCGAATCTATTAAAAAATATCTGTAAAATTTCATTTCGGGTATTGACAAAACAAAGATATTATGATAAAATATATTTCGTGCCAAAATTCAGAAATTCTGAATATCATAATATTTTGTATTAGAGGGAGGTGCAAGCAATGGCAGTTCCAAAGAGAAAGGTATCAAAAGCAAGACGTGACAAAAGACGCGGACAAGTATGGAAGTTAGAAACACCTGCTTTATCTCGCTGCACCAACTGCGGAGAGCTTAAAGCTCCTCATAGAGTTTGCGGCAACTGCGGTTATTATAAAGGCAGAGAAGTTATTTCTCACGCTGAATAATTTATCACTTTTGTATTTGAATGTATTGAAAGACGGCTTAAGGGTCGTCTTTTCTTTTTTGATTTTTTATATTTTAAAAAGAGCAGGGAGGAAATGAATATGTTTCATTTTCGCTCATTTTATCTCCTTGACAAGCCCTGCATTTTGTGTTATAGAAATTATTAAGACATCTTGTACGCCCTGTTTTGCTGTATTAGACTTGATAATCTATCATCATAAAAGGATATAAAATGAAACGAATCTTCTCTTTACTTTTTACAATAATACTTACAACCTCTGTCTTAACAGGTTGTAGCATAAACGATTTTTCCGAAAATTATGGGTCTTATGATACTTCTAATGTTGTAACAATAGCAAGAACAGCTGCCGCACCTGCTCCTATTGCTACTGTCCCTAAGCCCCCGGTAACAGAAAAAAATGTCGAAACGCCGGCTAAAATCACTTCAAATAATGCCGTTTACACAACCGAGCCTGCACCTGCAACCGACAGAGCCATAAGCCTAAAAAGAAGAACATTCCTGTTATCAAAATTAACAACGAAACAATTACGGCATATAATACGGCAATAGACGATTTAAAGACCAAAAAGACAAAGTCTTATCTCTATAATTCAATACTGTTATGTCTGTCGGCGTTGATTCTGACGGCAGAGTTATTGATACCGAGGCTGTGTATGGTATCACTGCTTACATGGACGACAAAAAGATTTGTGTTAAGTCCTATGATTATACTAACAATACCTTAACTGTAAGACTTGCCGCTCTTTATAATCTTGACCAAATATATCTCAATAATCGTTGGATTGAAATGGATATTACCGGCTCATATGAATATTCAGTATGGGACGCAGACACTACAGCTCGTAAAACAAGAAAAATCTGTAAATCATATATTCCTTACAACCTGATTCCCAACTGCACTTGTGATGATAACGAAATCATGACTTCAGATGCAACTGTTAATGAAGGCCTGCAGACAGGCTACAAGGTTTATTAAGATTTAAACCAAGAATCACACAATTTCCCTCATATCAAACAAGATATGAGGGATTATTTTTTTACGCTCGTTCGAGCTGCCTTTTTTAAATTAGCAAAAATGAGCCATTGGCGAGCGGCTGCGTCGCACCTTCAAAAAACAGTCTATTGTAAATTTTATGTCTGCAGTGATATACTGTGTTTTTACTTCAACAGGATGGTCTTGAATTCTGTCTTGTTTTAGTTAGAAATTAGCGTTGCAATGATATACTTATCAAAGAGGAAAAAACGGATTGATTTTAATGAAATTTCAACGATGAATGACAAAAAGTTATTAGTTACTATATTGAATTTATTTCTACAAAGCTCTGATAAAAAAGATCTTGATTCAAGTAGAATACAGGATAAGAATAAAATAATATAAAAGATGTTACACGGCTTTCGGGCTGTGTTATTGTTACCAAAAAGATTTTTTTGTAAAATAAGCATAAAAATACGCTCTCGTGAGATTGAGAGCGTATTAGCTGCCCGACTTTCGGGCTGTGTTAATGTTACCAAATAGATTTTTTGGAGAAATAACATAAAAATACGCTCCTGTGAGATT
>CAZRRT010000006.1:0-44823 GCA_964602605.1 uncultured Ruminiclostridium sp. | reverse complement strand
GATGATAAATCTAAATGGAGCTTTTTTGATGATAAACAGTCTTTGTTTAACTCATTAGAAATCAACTTTAAAAAAGAAAGGTATAATGATGTTTTTTTAATAACATATGTTTTTAATAAATAGTTGAGGAAAACGACAGAACCACTGAATATGAGTATGATGAAGCTTGCCGTTTGAGAAAGGAAACGGCAACGGACGCAAACGGAACAACCGTTACCGAATATACCTACGACCAAAACAGCAACCGTTTGACAAAAACGTTGACGGAACGGTTACAAGCTATTCCTACAATGAGCTTAATCAACTTGTTTCGGAAACCGGTATTTCTTACGAGTATGACCTTAACGGAAATCTTGTTAAGAAAACCGAGGGAAGCCAAACCACAGCATATACCTACAATGCTCAGAACAGACTTATCAGGGTTACCGTTCAGAGCGGACAGCAAGTAAATGTTGTGGAAACCAAGTTTATATTCCAGAGGTGAATCCAATATGGTTCATAAATTGAAATGTGAATGTTCTACAAAAAAGAATGTGAGTTGAATACACTTAACAAATTAAATGAGTTTGAAAAATTTTTTCTAACTAATATGGAAAGTGGAACATTTGTTGAAGAAATGCCCAAAATACCATATAATGCTTTCTCGACAAAACCACTCTTTGAAAATATTCTATAGGTGATTACGAAAACATCTATCCCTACTGTGGCGAGCAGTTTGATTCCTTTACCGGATTGTACAAATAAATATGATATTTCAATACAACAAATGAAAGAATATACAAATGAACTGTTTGGATATCCAATTTGGCCTTGAATTTAAATTGCTGTTTATAGCTTTTAGTTGTGATGTTTACTGATATTTGGTGCAAGATTTATGGATTTCCATAGTTGAAGTGTAATATTATTTTGTTATTACAGAGTAAAGACAGAAGAAACGAAAAGTTCAACATATTTGCACCAAATATCACTTTATTTTAACGTAAGTAATTTCATTATAATTTATTATAGTGGAGAAGGAAGGTGTTTATGTTATGGAATATGTGATATATCCACATTCTGGCTTTTTTTGTGTATCATCAAAGGCTCGTATCGAATTTGATATGACATCCGCTAAAATAGCTGATCTTTTAGGGTACAATAAAAAAGAAACAATATCTACTTTAGAGTATTTTGATCATTTCAGAGCCGATTATGATGATAAAGGGTATGCAGCAGCTTTTGAATTTTTTAATACTTCTAAATTGCTAATAGGTGAAAACAACAATAATTTGCCAAGCAATATTGATCTATTTACATTAAAATTTACGGAGCTTAACAAAGCCATTTTAAAAATAGATAATACTGCTAAGTGTGACGGTACAGGCGTAATATCTTTAAAGCTCGGAATAGGAACATACCATGAGGATTCTGACGATGATAAGTGTGAATCTATTATAATATTCAAAAAAGGGTATTACGATTCATTAGGTTGGAAATGATAGTTTTTAAACCTCACAACAACTAATCACCCATTCTATGTGATTGGTGAAGGTTGGATAGCTGCGGTCGGCCTTGAAGTTGAGGATCTGCATTCTTACTTTGTGGGTTGTGTGTCGGTGTTGGTGCATAATAGGTGTGGCAAAAGCAGTACACAATCTAACAACAATGGTTTTAATTCTGAACAGAATGCCCTTATTCAAATTGGGAAAGACTATGACAGAAAAAATAGAGTTTCAATGCAAGATGCTGTAGCGTATGTAGATTTAGCAAAAGAGGTCGGACTTACAGATGCACGTATAGATGTTGGGCATCCAAATAGGACAGGAGTAAGTGTTTGTCCACATTTGCATCCTGGATTTGGTTCGGCTCATATACCAATAGTATAATGGAGAAAAAATGAAATTGTACAATAGAGGATACATAGTACAGCAAATTCAAGATAATACATCCTTAGCTGCAAACTCTCTTTATAAAGGTGTTGAATTATTTCCATCTTGGCCTTTAAAAAGATTAACTGATAGGACATCAATTGAATTGGAGGAAGAAGCGTGGAATAAATGGTTTTCATATACTGATTCGATTGAGACTGTAACAGACAAGAATTATTTATTGCGTTATGTTTCACATTGTTGTAGTAATGATATAGATACAAGAATTATAAAAGTTGAAACATTGAAATCAAGTGCTGTTAAACCTGATGAACTAGTTGTTACTAAGGTGCTTGGATTTGATTGTATTGTAGGAAGTAATTTATCATATTTAAACTTAACTGAAGACTGCTTAAAAAAGCTCTTTAATAAAACTTATAATAAATTAAATACAAACGGGCTTTGTGAAACTTCCGGTGATATATTCGAATTTTTAAAAGATTATAACTATTGGTTAAGACAAGGCATCAATCTTGAAAGTTATGGTAAACCGTTTCCTGCAAGGCTAAGCGTGGTACATTTATAATTAACCCTTCCCCTACTTCCCAAAAGCAGGGGAAAATTTTGTTATTTGACAAGCAAAACCCAAAAACGGTAAAACACGGAAAAACCCGAAAATATACGGCAAGCATACGAGTAAAAGCCTTTGTAAAACGGATTTTCAAGGATTACAATGTAATTTCTCGACTTTGCTTAGTAGACTAACTTGTCAAAAGTTAGGGGACGAATTATCCCCTTTTTATCTTTTTGAACGACTTCGGTCAGATCATTTTAAAAAACCATTTTAAGACCATTTTAATAAAAAGGCAAACGTTTAAACACTTATTGTAAGCAGTTTTCACTGTTTTAATATTTAAACGATGGACAAGAACAAATCCTAAATTTATAACAATAGTTGCGGCGAAGGCGGCGAAAGTTGTGTAGCGTTGCGGTGAAATATTTCGTCGCAATGCTATAAGCTCATAATTTCGCTATGCAAGCGGTTTTACAAGCAACAACATATTTTTCAACATTTCAATTTATTTCCTAAGCAAATGTCGCTTTATCGACCGATTGAGCCTTTTTGATCAACCCTTTTTCAAGGAATATTTTGTACATTCTGCACAAACGCCTATAATAGGTAGTCACACAATGATAGCTAATATTCGCCATAATTTAAAATAATCTTATCATAATTAGAATAAAAATATAACAAATGCCAACAAAAAACCTATGCTCACCGCATAGGCTTTTTTGTCACTATTCGTATTATTGTACGTGCCGACAGCCCATATTCTTTGCCAAGCTCATCAGCGTTATCTCCGTTATATCGCTTTCTTATACTGTCCTCAAGCTCACTGCGCTGCAAAGTTGATAGGGTGGGAACATAGATATAGCTGCCGCCGTATCGACGAGCTAAGAGCGTTAATTTATCCTCACCGATCAGTTCCGCAATCTCCCGATCCTTAGCCTTGAGCTTGCTTATATCCATTCCCTTCTCCCTTCTTCTTAGCGCTCCTGACATACCTTTTAAGTGCATCAATAAGCTTTGCGCCTTGCCTTTCGGAAAATCCTTTAAAAATATCGCTGTGGGGATTAACCTTTATTCCCAACTCTTTTGAAATGATTCCGCAAAGCCGATCCTTAACTTTAGCTTCGGAAGGCGACACCGCCGCCAACTTGTAAGCCAAGCCGAAAATCTTCTTGATCTGAGCTTCGCTGATGTAAGCTTCAACTTCTGCATCGGCGGCGTCTGTCTCTATGTCCTTCAAGCGGCGAATAACAGCAGCCGCCTGATCCTCGGTAAGCTCGGATATTGATTCCTTTTCGGTAAGCTGATAAACAAGATTATGAAGGTTATCCTCCTTGCTTCCCCGTACTACAAGCCCGCATTTTGCGGCAATAACGTAAATGCACTGTATTTGTTTTTTGGTAGCTGCTGCCATAGTACCTCCTGAATAAATCTCACGTATTTTCTTTGCTCATTTCTTCAAACTTACTTTATGCTAATTTTTGTGGTGTCGTCAACAGAAACCGCAACGGTAAGCCCCTTTATAAATTCTTCGGGATTGCCGTCTGCTCCGCTTAATTGCATAAGCCTGCAAAAGGTGTCATACACGACAGCCTCGGCGTACAGATAAGCGTAATCGGAAGCGTCCAGCTCGGAAAAACCGCCTATCTCTCTTAGGTTTCTTACGTCCGTTTCAAAATTTGCTCCTTTAAGCTTTTTTGATAGAATTGCTTGCTGCTCGGGCGAACAGGGCAGCTGTGTAATTACCTCGGAAGGTGATAATTTTGTGTAATTGCCCGTGTACAATCCTATCAGCATACGCTCTACGGCTGCGGATTTAACCTTATAGGAAGGTTCGTTCTTTTCCTCGATAAAATCCGAAAACGCACTGCCTAAAAGCTTTTTAAGCACAGCAGGAGCTTCAAGGTTAAGCTTTTGCGCTTGGGTGTAGGTCACGCTGCTGCCGTTATCGGATTGGTAGCAGACGGATTTTGCCTTGCTGTCCTTCAAGGCTTCGTTTCCCGCTGTCAAAAACCATGCTTCAAGCTCCGATTTCTTTGCTTTAAGGACGTTAAGCTGTGAGTTGACCTCCCACAGCTCCTTAACCTTATCCGAATATTCAAGATTATTCAGCATTTGTCTACCTCCTCCACAAGCCGCTCAGCGCAGGACGGGCAAACATCAATGCCCATAACGCTTTTGGCATTTACGTTATCGCCGCAAAAACGGCATTTGGGTGAGTGCTTGCGTATAGTCACCGATCCGTTGTCCTCGGCGATCACGTCCACCAAATCGCCGGAAATAAGTCCCGCATAAGCGCAAATGTCTTTATTAAGATTTACGCATCTGGCTGCGGTCAGCTTTTTGTTTTTTAAAATTGCCATTAAAATATTCCTCCTTATATTTTTCCTCACTCTGCATTTAACGGGCTTGTGACCGCCTACGGCTGCATTAAGGCGGGGCTTGCGCCCCGGATTTTTAGTTCCAATAGTCGTCAAGATCTTTATATGACCAATAATGTCTTGTTACCATTACGGAATAATAAAAGCTTTCTCCGCATTCCTCGCAGCTGCACCTTACCATTTGCGCCGATTGTGTATCCGGCTCGTGATGATTTTGTTTACAGCCGCAGTGCGGACACTCCAATGGAAAAATATCATCTGTCATGGCTTAGCTTCACCTCTTCAAAGCTGCCGCAATTTTGCACATAGCGTCGGTGTTTGCAGCACTGAATTGCGGACAGTCTATTGATTGATTTGCCAATAGCTGAAGCTGATCCAAAAGCGTAATCTCGGTCGGTGTGTATCGTGCTATGTCCGCAAGGCTTGATATTCCTGCAAGCCTTTCCAAAAGCTTGAGCAAAAGCCCTTCCCTCATACTGATTTCACCCTGCACTTCGCCGTTCTCATCAACTATCCTGTATTTCATCTTCGTCCTCCGAATCGTCGTTCTCTTCGCCAAAGGTTTTGATAAACTCCACGTGATCCTCAAAATCGTCGTCCTCTTCGGCAAACGAGTTGATAAAATTAACGGTAAGAGCGCATCTGTCGCACAAGCAAACCTCCGTATCACCGTCGGGCATTATGTAAATGTGGTCATCGTCGGCAGGAGCGGGAGAGCCGCAGCAGCCGCAGGGCTGAGTGACAATTTCCGCAGCCTTGTCAATGGTAATTCCAAGCTGCGACCGTGCGGCGTGAACCTCTTCAATAGGGATTCCCAACGCTATGGCAATGTTGGCGTTTTTGACATTGTCCAATGCCATTACCTTTAAGTCTGCGATTTGCTTTTCTGTGAGTTTCATAAGTGTTACCTCCGTATATTTTAATTTGCATTGCTGCCTTAGCTGAATAATCCGCCTATAATTCCTGCAAGTATTGTTATGCTTAGAAGTATAGAACCCTGAATTATGTATGCTGTCATATCTCCTCCACACTCAGCTGTTCCCGTACAGCCCAAGAACAAAAACAGGCAGATAAAAACAATGATAGCGCATACAGGTCTTTTTATTTTTAACCATATTTTTTTCATATCATATCAACCTCCCTATGCCTGTCAAATCAATTCTCATAAATTTTGCCATATCTGAAAGTCCCTTAAGATCGTAAGCCTCGGCGTCGTAAGCGTTGCCGAAAAGCCTTACTGCTCCCCGTATTCCCTCGGCGGTCTGAGCTACCTTGTGCAGGAATGTCAGCTCCTTGGTTGCTCCTTCTGCTGTTAAAATCGGAAATAGCTGTTCGATGTCGTGATACTGTACGTCCTTTGTTTCAAAATAGGGTCGCTGCCATGTGCGGTTGTTGATCTGACGGTAGCTGTCCTTTGTCTTGCCCTCGATACGTTCCCTTATGCCGTTGTTTCCCACAATAGCCACTCCCAAGGTCTGACCTCTGTCGGCAAAATAATCACTGAAGGAGCGCAGGGTTTCAAGTCCGTGATAGGTCAGCAGCTGCCCCTCGTCGATAATCAGCACCATACCGTCGTGGAGCTTAGAGCAGACATTAAACCATAAATCGTCTGCGCTTGCGGCAAGCTGTGCGCCAAGCTGCAAGGCTATCAGCTTAAGCAGGGACTTGTTGGACTTGCAGCAGGGATTAACGGTAATTACAATGCTGTCAATGGGGTTTTGTCTGTGAAATTCCTGTACCGCCTTGGTTTTGCCTATTCCCGCATGCCCTGTTATTATGCTGAAACCGCCCTTTATTTTGCAGGCTCTGATCGTTTCATAAACCTTGCTTGAAATTGAGGTGGGAACGTATTCCAATTCCTGATACACGCCTTCCTCGGCAGCTTTCGTGCTGAAATAGGCAATCAGCTTGTCCAACTGATTGTTGACATTTCCTTTATAGCTTCCGCTTTTGATAGAGCTTATGGCTGCACTGCTGATACCGATTCTTTCCGCTGCCCTGTTTGCCGAGCCTTCGCTTTTTGCAAGCTGATCAAATTGCTCCAAGGCTCTTTTTTGTTCGATAGTAAACTCCATTGCTTCACCATTCCTTTTTACTGTTGCGCCGTTTTTCGGCGTTGTCGTTTAATTTTTCCATTCTCTCCAAATTCATAAATTCAATGCTGTCAATATTGGCTAAATCGGGATTGGCAAGCACCTCTTTTTCGGAGAAAATAGGCTTGAATTTTTTGGGCTGATTGATATGAAATTTTTTAAGTCCTTGTTCCGCACGAATAATCGTCATTGTAAGGAAATCAACAGCTTGATCACCTGTAACATTTTCCGTAAGTCCATTTGCATATTCTTTTATGCTCCTTTCCATAGACCGAATGCTCTTTTCCGCAGCTGCAATCTCGTCCTTGTCGTCAGTGATGAAGGGTACTTGCATATCCATATCAAGCTGCCATGTATCAATGTACTTATCGGTGTCTTTGTCAAAAATCCTTACCTCCATTAGGTTTGAAGGATCATAACGCACATAAACCTCTTTACCAATATACCGCCACGTTTCCCGTCCTGCTTTGGTACAGTAATAGCGGAGGCGTTTGTTTTTAAACTCGATTGTTACACCATTTTTATTAACCTTCTGATACCTCGAAACACGGGCAAGCAGCAAGGGAAGGTCACTGTCGGCTGGTTTTCGGAATTCGGTTTCTTGTATGCTTTTGTTCCATACATCAAGGCGGCTCATTCCTTTGTAGCACCGCTCTTTGCCGCCGTAAGCTGACATATTGAAATCACCATCGGCGTAAATTTTGAACATATCCCGTATCATCTGATCTTCGGGAATAATACCGTGCTTGATCTTCCATTTCCAAGTTTCAGGGCGTTCAAGAATTGTTCCGCCGCAAAAAGTTTCTACCATTCTGCTAAAGTGATTTTTGACAGTATAGAACGTGCGTTCAATCGGTTTTGCTTTAGCGTTGCGAACTATGGCGTTAATCATTTTTATACCCATAAGCTCAAGGATTGTAGGAGGAAATTCTTTCTTTACATTAAAATCACGCCTTTCTAATTTTGGCGCTTTTGTGCGGTTTCCTGTTCCTCCAATATCGTGGGTGAGAAACTCTCTGCCGTTATCGACATAAATGGCTTTGGGAACGCCATAACGTAAAATTCCATGTCTGAGTGCTAATAAGGTGCTGTTTGAATCGGGGTTCTCTGTTATGTTCCAACCGGTCATTACCCCCGATTTTGCATCAAGAAAAGCAGTTAAATAAAGACGATGAGCCCGTCCTCCTTCGCCCAAGGTATGGAAATCAAAGGTGTGGTTGTCTGCAATCCACACGTCATTAGCATTTAAATCTTCGTACCAGCGCTCTATTGTAGGTATGTAGCTGTCGCTCATAGCTTTTTCACCATGTCTCATCAATGTTACAACTGCTTTGGGAATTTTTTCTGCCTGTCGACGGAAAGAACGTTCTGAGGGAATAAGCGGCACATCTTCAGGATAGAATTCTTGAGTCCATGCAATAGTAAGCTGATACGCTCTTGAAAGCGGCGGTCGGCGGGGATCTAAATAGAAATACATAAAACCGTCAAGAATATGCTGTGGTATTCCCGTGTTTCCTTTGTTCCAACCGCCACGCTTGCCGAGAAGTGATTCTAAATCGTCATTGCGATAGGCGTTGTACTTGCGATATAAAATATCCTCGCTGATTGCTATATCAGGGTACTCGAGCTTGCACTTTGCAATAAATAGTTTGTCGGATTCCAACTTATTTTTTGAAGTGTCCCTGATCCGCAGCCATTCTTTTATAATCTCTGTCCAAAAGGAGATTTCCTTTCGCTCCTCATCAGTGAAGCTTTCAAGAGGTTTTTTTACGGCGTTTAAAGGTTTCTTATATGCTGTTTTAACAATTTCTTTTTGCTCGGGCTGCAAGCCTAATTCGGTACGCTTGCGGGCGTAATACTTTGATTTAAGATTTTCGGGCAGGGCATCTATTGGGACACCATACTCCTTGCAATTATTGGAAGCATTAGGCAATTCCACTGCGGGGAGCTTACCTTCTTTGATAATTTTTTGTATGTATCTTAAACCACACCCTTTAAGCTCTGCAACCTCGGCAACTTTTAGGTATTTCATAATATCACCACCTTTTTATTGATGTAAGAAATAGTGATTTGAATTCATCCAATGACATATTTTTGCCTTCTTTCCCAACCTGCCATCATCAGTGCAAGGCGGTCAATCCTTGCAGACGGGCATCACGCCCGTTTCGGCTAAAAATCGTTCTTTTCAAGGAACTCACCCTTGACAAAATCAAATGTTCCGTAATATGTACCGTTTACCGACACATCTCCGATTGTGCCATAAGATGCGTCAATAGTTACACACCCTTTGGGGAAACCGCCGTTATTGCGAAAGTATTTGATAAGGGCGGCTTTCTTTTTCTCAAAGCTCATCAGCTGCACCTCCTGTCTACAAGGGTATCGAGTGAGCAGTTAAAAACATCGGCTATCATAATGGTTACGGGTAGGGACGGTACTTTTGCATTTTTCTCATACCTTGCGATCAGAGCTTGGGTTACACCGATTTTCTGTGCAAGCTCCTGCTGTGTCATACCGTTATCTTCACGCAGCTGTTTGAGTTGTTTTCCTATTGTTATTGTCATATACATCATTCCTTTCTGTTAAATTTCAAGGTCAAGCCATTTGTAATATCTTGCCAATGATGAAGCCGACACCTTTATGCCTTTTTTATGCAGAAAATCCGCTATATCTTTATATGTGTATCTTGCATCACAAAGCATTTCTTCCACTTCCACACGCAAAGCCGTATCCAAATGTGATATAATGCTGTGAGATTTGCAATGCCGCCTTCTAACTTGCACCTGCGGTACTTCTTCAATAGTCTCCTCATAAACAGGGTAAGATGTAAGCAGCGGCACTATACGCTTCATAATCTCGTTCACTACTGCGGCGGCGGTTTTGGCTATAAGCTCCTCGGCGTTGGGAACGTAGCCGCCGTTGTGTCTTATGCTTGGGAGGACTTCGTCAAAGACCCAGCGTTCAAACTTTTCTGCCTGCGGGAGCTTGGAGGAAACTATAAGGCGGTAGAGGTCTCCTTCGAGTATATAATTGGCTTCCTGAGAGCCTCCTGCGGTAGGGGTGAGCATTTTTCTCACCCCTTTGCACTTGCTCCTAATCGCTTCTTGTGGGTTTTTATAACCCAAAATCTTAGCGCACTGAGTAGCAGGAAACCACTCCTTACCGTCAATAACCAATACGCCCAATTCTCCGAATTCGGAGTTGCTGAATACTTTTAAATCGTTCATTTGTTTGTCCTTTCCGAGGGGTGTGTTTTGCCGCCCCCTCTGTTTTAAATTTGTTGAAAAAAGGTAAATTTTATGATACAATAAAAGAAAAAAGGAGGAATCACAATGAAAGGTAAAAATTCTACTAAAAAAGAGATAGCTGAATATACTCTAAAACAATATTCATCTTTACTCAGCGAATATAATCCCGATATGCTTTATGACCTCGGAGAAATTATACCAATACGCTATAATAGATTTAAGTCTCGAATGAGCGGCTCTGACATTGATGAGGTTGAGGAGATTTTAAGAGAGATAAAAGAATATAAGGTAAAACCACACAGACATGCAAGATTTTACATATTTTGCGGGATAGCTCATTTGCTTTGTGCAGTCAACAAGCTTTCCAATAAAGATATTTGCGAAATTACGGATTATCTTAGAATATCTCTAATGGGAGCTCCTAAAAAATAAGCAGTGTTCCCGATTTAGCTTCAACAGCTTATATTTTTGTAGACAATGAATTGAAAAATATGTATGACATATACCCCGAAGAGTGTATTGCTCTTATTCGTCATTTTGAGGACCGCAATGTCTTGACCAATAAGCTTTTATAAACTCGCTTAAAAGTTGATCGGGTACAAACGGGTCGGCAAGAACGGACTTGTCCTTTCTTAACCGCTGACTTGCAATATAGTCGCCGACGGCAAGATCTAACTCGGTAATTCTTACATATCCTTTAGGTGGGTCATGATTTATCGGCGTATCGGAGCATTTAAAGTCTTTGGTCAAAAAATCTTTTTTCCAAGTTTCTTCCTCATCATCGAGGATTTTTGTAAAGGATTTTTTCGCTTCTTCAAATCTTTGTTCGTCTGACCTTAGATCAGAAGCTGCTTTGGTTGTTTTCTCAAATGATTTTTTTAAATCTCCAAAAGTTTTGATTTTATGTGCCTGCTGATTTTCGGAATCGGCAATTTCTTTTGGTGTTCCGTTGATTTTAATTTTCATATTTAAATCCTCCTTTAAGATTGTTTAAAATAACCTAATTGGTAAATAAAACTTTTACATTATAACTTTGAGCATATTTTGTATATTTCATTGACTTTATTCGCTATATGTAGTATAATAACTTCAGAAAACTCAGAGGGGAGGATATACATATGGCGAATAAAAAGCAAACGAGCGCTCAAATTGCAACAACTGCTTCGGCTATTCTTCGTGACGGAAGATATAGCAGCAATTCAAAGAGCGTTGCCGGAAGTGCCTTATCGCAAACCAAGACAAGCGGAAAAGGCAAGAAATAATTTGTATGAAAGAACGGAGGGACGGTGTGCGAAACCGTTCCTTTATTCTTTATCAGAACGGAAAAGATAGTACAAATCTGTTTCAGGAAAGAAATTATCGTGAATTCTATACATCTCGTCTCGTGTAAACTGAGACTTCTCAATTACTTTTTTCGACATAGTTTCCCGACGGATACCAAGAAAACGAGCTATTTTTGCCGCAGAAATGCCTTTTTTACAAAGTTCGACCTTCAAGTTTAAAAGCAAAAACTCTCCCCCCTTTCTAAATTTAGGCAATAATACTTGATTTTACCGTTTGTTTGGAGCTTTTCTTTGGCGGCGGGCAGCTTCGGCTAATGCTTCAGTTTTGCTAAACAGCCTGCCTTTTTCTAAGTCATCAAGCTCATTAAAGTAAGTAAGCAAAAGCCTTTCTTCTTCGTCAATTAAAGTAGCCAAATCGCCATTGTAGAGCTTTTTTGCCTCGGCGTTCATATCGGTTAAAAGCTTTGTTATTTCGGTTATTTCCTTAAGATTTCCGTTTAAGCTGATGTTAATTTCCATACGCTTACCCCCTTTCCCTAAAATTTGGCTTTACCTCTTGATTTTACCCGCCAATTACGATATAATAATAGCGGGTTATTATGCCTTTGAGTATTACCGTAGTTATATTATACTTGATTTAAATCAAGTTGTCAAGGTTTTTGCTTGAATATAATCAAGCAAAAACTTACAAAATAATGAGGTCTATTTTATGGAAAATAGTGAAATTGTATTAAAGTATATTGATAGTCATAACGGCACTGCATACCAAATTGCTAAATCTACTGGAATTTCAGAAAGCACAATCAGTAAATGGCGAAAAAATCCAACGTCTAAGATAGATGTATCTGTTATACAGAAAATAGCTGCGTTTTATGGTATAACAACAAGCGACCTGCTTGACGAAAATCAAGCAGGTTCAGTTGCTTCTATAAGTAATGATGAAGAACACCTATTAGAATATTACAATGAATTGGACGATTTGGATAAACGCAGTATCCTCGGCAAAGCCGAAGGCTTAGCCGAAGCCGCCCGCCGAAGAAAATCAGAGCTTGAAGCTGCTGCCAAGGAAAAATCCAAACCGAAACCTAAACCAGCTCCGCTGCCTGAGCCAGATTTGCCAAAGAAAACGGAAGCAGAATACGATAACGAAGAGGAAGATGAGGACGACTATATATACCTCGACTTCCCCGATCTCCCCGTTTCGGCAGGAACCGGGGTATATCTTCACGACGATCACGCCGAACAGATAAAAGTCCCCGCCAACAGTAAAACTCTCAGAGCCAACTATGCGCTAAAAGTTGACGGAGATAGTATGGAGCCCTGTTTCCACAGCGGCGATATTGTTCTCGTAGAAACACAGCCGTCGGTGGAAGTAGGCGAAGTTGGAATATTTATATACGAAGGCGAGGCTTATTTAAAAGAATTTGGCGGAGACCGTTTGATTTCCTTGAATCCTAAGTATGAGGATAAAATAATAACCGACTTTGACAGCTTTTACTGCAAAGGCAGGGTTTTTGCCAAATTAAAATAAAAATATATTTTCATCCCCCTTAGACCAAGTGTTTAAGGGGGCTTTTTCTATGCCCGAAAAAAATGACAAATTTTGTTGTACTTGTCATATTTTTAATGGTATACTGTTTTTAGCGATAAGACCGCAATTTAAACAGCATTTAAATTCCGTTTAAGAAATCATTTTAATAATGGGGGAGTTATGGATTACGAGGTTGTAACAACAGTGGTTGGCATAATAATTACGGCAGCCGTCAGTGTTGTGGGATATTTTTTAAAACGCACTATGAACCGTCAGGACGAATTTGCAACAAAGGCGGATATAGCACGCATTGAAAAAGAGGTAGGCGAACATAAGCAGGACATCAAAACCTTGAATGACAAATACGCCACCAAAGCCGAGCTGAAGGAAATCAAGGAGAATATAGCCGATATGCGGGAGTCAATAGACTATTTGCGTAATAATGCTATAGGGCGTGAGGATTTTTTTCGCAACATCAGCGAGGTTAAAGAGGATATTAAGGATTTAAAGGACTTTTTGATTAAAAAGTGAGGTGAAGGATATGGACGAAGAAAAGCTTAAAGCACAGGCAAGAAAGAACGAGTTTCGCCGCAATAACGGTGCGGTCATCAGAGCGGTGAACATTATCCGTACCGACTATGTACAGCTCGATACCGTTCTGTCTGCATTGCAGCCTAAAATCAGCAAAGCTGAGGTTATGGACTGTGTAAACTACCTGACCGAGGCAGAATATATACGGCTGCGGGTTATCGGAACGGACAAACAAAGCACCCTTGCCGACAGCGATTTTTCCGACTTGGAGGCAAAGCTTACCGCCAAGGGCATAAGGCTGATAAACGGAGTGGAAACCGATCCCTGCATAGACCTGTAAAGGAGGTAGTTTTGTGCGCAAACAAAACCGAAAACGGGGGAAAATAGACAAGCTGCCCCATGATCTCCGTGAGGCGGTGGATATGATGGTGCAAAACCCCGCCGAATACACATACCGTGATATAGTGGACTTTATCAGGGACAACGGCTTTGAGGTGTCCCCTTCCTCCGTGGCACGGTACGCTAAAGGGCTTAATGCCAAGCTTGAGGACGTAATGCTCATTAGTGAAAGCTTTCGTGCTATAAATGAAGAGCTGCAAAAATACCCCGAAATTGACACTACCGAGGCATTATGCAGGGTTACGGCGTACAAGATGCTGGAGGCGGTGCAGGCAATGTCCCCGGAGCAGCTTAAGGAAAGCGATCCCTTGAAGCTGGTGAACAACGTAGCTCCGTTAGTCAGAGCTTTGTCCTACAAGTCGGACACTGTTCTGAAAAACAGAGAGCTTAAAGATGTGGCTTATGAAGCCATCAAGGAAGAAATATTCGAGGATATGCGAAAAACCGCTCCCGAATTATACGCTCAATTTACAGCTTATTTGAGCAGAACGGAGAAATAAATGTTCATTATATATGTACAAACGGGACGTGAGGACGAAGTCCTGCGCAGCCTGCGGCAGCTCGGTTATACCGCCTGTGTTCCAAAAAGGATATTAAAGCAGCGAAAAAAAGGTGCTTACTGCCAAATCCAGCAGATACTTTTCCCGGGATATGTGTTTCTGAAAATTGACAGAATTTTCGACAAGGACTACTATAAAATCCGCAGTATAAACGGCGTCGTAAAATTTTTGAGCAGCTCGTTTCCGCTTTCGGAAACTGAGGAGGAATACATAAGGGATTTGTGCAGCAGCGAGGAATCGAGCATAAGTAAAGGATTTATAACTGACGGTAAGCTGATAGTTACCGAGGGATTCCTCAAACGGTACGAAAACAGAATTGTAAAATACAGCCGCCGACAGCACCGAGCCACCGTTGAGCTTACCTTATACGGCAAGCCCCACCGCATTGTATGCGGAATTGACATTGAAACCGAAAAAGAGCATAAGGAAAAGGCGTTGGTTGATTCGCTCCCCGCCCTCTGCCGAAATGTTAATATATTATAGTATTCGATATTACAAAATATCGAAATGGCGGAGCATACCCAAAATAAATATGATCAAGCAAATCAATATACCTGTTTAAATTCAACGTAACAACTGTTTAAATCGTTTAAATAATCGAAGTAATGAAACTATACTAAGAACAATTCAGACCGCCCTTAAATCGCCGATTTGGGGGTCATTTTTTATGAAAGGAGAAAATCAATGGCGAAAACAAGAAAAAAAGACCTTGCAAAAGATATAGCCGAATATGAGAAAAAGCGTTTACAAAGCGATTTAAACAGTGTGGACGCTCTTGTTGCCTGCTGCCTTATACCCGATATTAAGCAGCGGAAAAAAGCCGTGGCGGAAATCGTTGAGAAAAATGCGGAGCTGCGTAAGCTGCTTGACGACAATCCCAAACTGCTTGTATCTCAGGTGGAGCAATCGCTTATGAAGCTTGCCACGGGTTATACCACCACCGAAACCACCAAGCGAATAAGTAACGGCAGAGTGTTTACCGAAACGAAAACCAAGCAGATACCGCCGAATCAGAAGGCTATCGAGTATTTCCTCAACAACCGTGCCGCCGACAAATGGAGCAGCAGCCCCGACAGCGATGATAACGACGCATTGGCAAGGTTAGATGAAATTTTGAAGGGAGTTAAGACAAATGCGGCTGACTCCGAAACAAAATGAATATATCCGCCGTGCAAATCATCGCTGGAATGTTAAGTCGGGGGCTACCCGTTCCGGCAAGACCTTTATGGATATTGCCTTTGTTATTCCCTATAGGATAAGGGAGCGGATAGGCAAGGACGGGCATTGCGTGATTTTGGGGAACACACGTGAAACACTTCAAAGAAATATAATTGACCCGCTTCAAAAATTGTGGGGTACTCGACTTGTGAGCAACATCAGCAGCAATAATACCGCACATATGTTTGGTGAAAAGGTTTACTGTCTCGGAGCGGAAAAAGCCAATCAAGATGATAAAATACGAGGCGATAGTATTAAATATTGTTATGGCGATGAAATTGTAACATGGCACGAAGATGTGTTTACTATGCTCAAATCTCGTCTTGACAAAGAGTACAGCTGCTTTGACGGGACATGCAACCCCGACAATCCCCACCATTGGTTTAAAAAGTTTTTGAAAAGCGATGCGGATATTTATTTGCAGGAGTATCAGATTTACGATAATCCGTACCTGCCAAAAAAATATGTAAGCGATCTTGAAAAAGAATATAGAGGAACAGTATTTTTTGACCGCTATATTTTAGGCAAATGGGTACTTGCGGAAGGTCTTATATATCCCGACGCCGCCAACGGTGCATACACCGTTCCCACTCCCCAAAATATCCGCTGCACTCAATATCACATCAGCATTGACTACGGCACACTTAACCCTTGCAGTATGGGCTTATGGGGACAAAAAGAGGGAGTATGGTACAGACTAAGGGAATATTATTTTTCCGGCAGAAAAGCAGGAAAGGACGGCGGACGCTGCAAGACGGACGAAGAATACTATGAAGAGCTTGTAAAGCTTGCGGCGGGGCTGCCCATACGGTCGGTAATAGTCGACCCCTCGGCAGCTTCTTTTATAACCGCAATTAGGAGGCACGGGAAATTCGTTGTTGTAAATGCCCAAAACAAAGTTGTTGACGGAATACGAAAAACAGCGGCGGCGTTGGCGGTGGGAAAAATCAAAATCTGCGACTGCTGCACCAACACCTTGGCGGAATTCGGGGCTTACCGCTGGGACGAAAAGGCAGGAGAGGATAAACCCATAAAAGAAAACGATCACGCTATGGACGATATACGGTATTTTGTAAACACCGTTGTTGACGGTGTAAACGGAAAATTTATTTATTGAAGGGAGGCGATACATTGCTGACAAATCTGAATTGGCTTAACACAGGAGCGGAATATCCGCCTGCCGCAGAAAGGGAGCGAATCGAAAACTACAAAACAAACGAAAAGCTGTTTCGTACCAAGCATTCGGAGGTATACAAGCGGTTTTTTGAGGAGCTGACAGCTCGGCTGCACCTTGACAAGGCAGATAAGATACGGACGGTTTTAAACTATCATCAGCTGCTTTCAAAGAAAACCGCCGATTTTGTCTGCTCCGAGCCGCCTACCTTGGAAACGGAGGACGATACCGATGAGCTGAACCGCCGTCTTGAAAAAACACAGTGGGCAAGAAAGCTGTATGAAGGGATTATAGATATAAGCCGCTACGGAAACGCCGTTTTTAAGTTTGTTAGACAGCGGATCTCGGTGGTTGATCCCAAGTATTGGTTTCCCATAGTCGACCCTGCCGACCTTAAAGAAATAGTAAAGCACGTTATCGCTTACCCCACCGAAACAAATACCGAAGGCAAGCCAACTCGGCTTTATGCGGAAATACACGAGATTGGAAAAGTAGAAACACGGCTTTACAAGTTTGACAGCGATAAGAGTGTGATTGGCGAGCTTATCTCTGCCGATATAAAGCCCTCTGATATTACAGATGATTTTGCAGTGCAGATCCTAAGCAATGTCACCGAATCGGGCAGCATATACGGAATTGACGATTACAGTGCAATAAACAGCCTTATTTGTGGCATTATGTGGAGAATACAGCGAATAGACACGGTTTTAAACAAGCACAGCGAACCCAGCGTTTCAGGTCCTTCCTCGGCTTTGTCATTCGATGAGCGTTTTCAGAGGTATTACCTTGATTTCGGGAAATTTTTTGCACGGGAAAATAATGACCAGCCCGACATAAAGTACATAACATGGGACGGCAATCTGAGCTCGGCTTTTAAAGAAATAGAAATGCTTATGGATCAGCTGTATATCATATCGGAAATGGGACAAGCCTTTGCCTTGGGCAAGGACGGTGGAGGAGAGAGCAGCGGAACGGCACTTAAGCTGCGTCTTATATCTCCCAGAATAAAGGCGGCAAGAATCGCCGCCAACAACAACGCCACAGTAAAGCGCATAATCTCGATATTTGCGGAGCTTAACGGTATTAAGCTTGATTATGACAACTTACAGCTCCATTGGCAGGACGGTATACCCGTTGACGAAAAGGAGCAGATAGAAACCCTGCAAACCGCAACGGGAGGCAAGCCCATAATGTCACAGTATTCGGCAATGAAACGCTTGGGGCTTTCCGATGATGACGTTGAGGCGGAGCTTGAACAGCTTGCCGCCGAAGCCGCAGCAGCTTCTCCCGTTGCCTTGACGGCGGTTGACAAGCTTGATGAAACGGAGGACAGCCCATGACCTCCGACCAAGAGCTGATAAAGTCTTATGAAAAAACAAAAAAAGAGTTGGAAAAAAAGCTGAAATCCGCTAAAGCAGGAACATTAAAAAGCTACTACCGAAAGCTGATAAAGGAAATTGAGGAATCAATAAAGGAGCTGCAAAAAAACGCCGCTGCTTATGTCAATGCCGCTGTTCCTGCGGATTATATGGAAAACGCAGCTGACATATTTCAACAGCTGCGGCAGCAGGGCGTAATAATGAAACCGCCCGAGGCTTTTCGGCAGCTTCACACCGACGCAATTTACGATTTGCGGCGGGAGGTTATGACTCAAATCGAACAGGGCATAGCCGAAGCCCGGCAGCAAACGGAAAATCTTGTTGCCGAGGCTCAGGAAACAGCACAAAAGGCAGCATTGCGCAGTATGGGGCTTGATGCGGCACAGCACAAAATTGATACAGTGGGGACAATTACCGATATGCAGCAGGAGCTGGTAAAAAGGCTTGAAGCTACGGGGATTTTAAAGGTGGAGCTTGGCAGCGGAAAGCATAAGCGTGAGATGAGCATAACCAACTATGCCCATCTTGTGGCACGTTCCACCAGCCGAGAAGTGGGAAACACCGCCCGTATCAATCAGATGTCCGCAAACGGCTTTGATTTGGTGGAGATACCGCCCCATTATCCCACCTGTGAGATCTGCGCAATTTTACAAGACCGTGTTTATTCCATTTCGGGCGAAGACAAACGGTTTCCTCATTTGTCAAAAGCTATCGGAGTATACAAAAACATTCACCCCCACTGCCGTCACGTCATTGTTGGCTGGGCGGAAATGATGTACACCCCCGAAGAGATAGAGGAGGCAATCAAAAAAAGCAACCGACCTTGGACTGATCCTCGCAGCGGAGAGGAAAAGCAGTTTTACAATGAGCTGCAACGGAAAAATCGACAGGCAAGGGACTTACAGTATCAGTACGAAAGATACAAGCAAAGGCTTGGAAAAGATGCGCCTAAGAGCTTGTATGCTTTTAAGAGGATTAAGAAGGAGGGAGGGGAGAAGTGGGAGGAGCTGCAAAAAAAGTACCGTAAGGTTGGTATTGACAATTCCCAAAAAAGTGGTACACTTAGTGAAACAGCAAACAGTAAATATTATGCGGGAGAGCTTAAAGATTACGAAATCACAGACGATACAATCAATGGACTTAAACCACTTAATATTGAGGACTTTTCGGAAGAATATAATACACATTTATGTGAAGCCGAAAAGAATTTGCTAAAATATGTCAAGGACCAGCCTGTGGGAACTGAGGGTGTTATTTGCCTAAATATGGACTTGAGCGAAAAGGAAAGGTACATCGGTAATCCGCAAAGCGGTTCAGTACATTTGAAACGGTATGATGAAGATTGTGTTATTTTGCACAATCACCCTGACGGATTGATTTTAAGTGAACGAGACTACATAACCTTCTCCCAAAGAGAAGAAATAAAAATCCTTGTTGCAGTGGGTAATAACGGAAATGTGTTTATTATTCAAAAAACCGATAACTTTAATATGTTTGAGTTTGATTTTGAATCTTATCGAATAAGACAAAAATACCCGCAAACTATGAGCATAGAAGAACATTTAAAATATTCAGAAGAACTTTTTGAGGAGATGAGAAAATATGGCGTTAGAACTTACTATGGATCAATTAACTGAATTAGTTGAAACAGCTCGGTCAGCTGAGCCTTACAACGATACCGATCCTGAAATGAATACTCTTGATGGGAGAGATTATGATGGGGCTCGCTTAATGGCAACAAGAGCAGCACATATTTTAAATCACTACTTCTCAGAACGCCCCGAAACAAATGTTTTTGGCTACGAAGTCAAGTAAAACTAAATTAGCAATGGAGGTTAAAAATGGAATTTAAAGAGTTAGATGAAATTTTGCTTAAGGACGGACGCACTGCGTCAGTTATGGCGATAGCAGACGATAATCTACTTTGCGTTGATGTTGGTGACAGCCCTGAAACATGGGATAACATTTTTATTTCAACCGATGAAGTTGAAAAAATATTAAAAAGATTTTAATCATACCGTTTAAAATTAGCACCTCACCGAGGTGTTATTTTTATACAATTTTTTAGAAGCCCTTTGGCTTCGGAAAGGAAAACAAAATGGATATAAAAGCAATATTGGGCAGTGCTTACACCGATGACATTGCCGCAAAGCTTACGGCGGAAATCGAAAAGGAGTACAAGCCCGTCGCCGATTTTGACGCACTGAGCAAACAGCTTGAGGAACGTGATAAGCAGCTTGAGAAATTGAGCAAGCTTAAGCCCGAGGAGCTTAAAGGTGAAATCGAGCGGCTTAAGGGCGAGAACGAAACCGCCGCCAAGAAGTATGCCGCCGAGCTTGCCGCTGTTAAGCTGAACGGAGCAATAGAAAACAGGCTGCTGAAGGAGGGAGCAGTAAACACCAAGGCAGTGAGAGCCTTGCTTGACGGCGAAAAAATCAAGCTTGCCGAAGACGGAAGTTTGACGGGGCTTGACGAACAGCTCAAAACATTAAGAGAAAACGAAAAATGGGCTTTTGCACAGCCCGAAAAGAAAGTACCCGGCAGCGGAGGAAACCCCGCACCTGCGGAAGAACCAAAAAAACAGCCGCTGCCTTCGGGAACAGTGGTATTTTAATTAAAGGAGGAATTTTTTATGGCAAGAACACAAGCAATATCTATGCTTCAAGCAGCGGGACAAAAGGGCGAGCTGTCCGAGATTTACGGCATCGTAATTGAAAATGTACAAAAGGAAACCCTTTCAAGCGGGCTTAAATCTCAGGCGTACACGGGAAATCCCGCTGCGGGTTCGGTGGAGTTTAAGCGTTTTGTAAACAGCGGATCTAAAGAGTACGGAACTGCAAGAGCGGCGGGAAAGGGCGACGCAATAACCGCTCCTCCCACTACGGTAAATATTAACGTTCACAGGGAAATTGTGGAGGAAATAGCAAAATTTGACCTTGACACCTTCGGAGTATCGGGGATTTTGGCACGCCGTGCCGCTAACCATATTGACACTATGGCAAGCGAGCTTGATACGGCGTTTTTCAAAGCTGCGGCAGATGCGGCTACTGCATTGACAACTGCGGCAACTACGCCTCTTGAACAGCTGGAGGAGCTGATTTTGAGCGTGGAAACGGTTAAGAACAGCTATGTAAAAGGCGTAAACCGCAATATGATAAATGTTGTGGTTTCTCCCGCTTTTTACAGCAGCGTCCGCACCAAGCTTGACAGTCTTCCTGCTTCAAACGTGGATACTGCCGCCGAGGAATTTGCTACGTATCACGGGGCAAAGGTGTACAGCGGGCTTAATCTTCCCGAGGGTGTTTCGGCGTTGGCAATGGTTTATGGAGCGGTGGCTATGCCCGTTGTTACCAATCAGTACGGCGACCCCGAAAAAATACCGCTGTCAAACGATTATGCGGTATCTTTGTTCTATGACTACGGTGCTAAGGCTTTGACCCCCGATCTTATATTCAAGCTTTGTGAAAAGACGGAGAGCAGCGGAACAAATACGCCCGGAAACGAAAGCAATACGGAAGGCGGGAGTGACAAAACATGAAATATCGCAACAAATACACGGGAACAATAGCAGAGCCTTCGGCGGAGGTCGAGGCTCTTAATTTTTCCCATAATTCGAATTGGGTGAAAATGGGGGAGGATTTAGAAGCGTCGCCCAGCGAAGCAGAAACTTCTAAAGACGAGGGAGAGGCTTATAAATTTGCCCCTAATTCGTATTTGGCAAAGCTTGATAGTATTTTGAACGTTCCGCCCGGTGAATCCGAAACACCCAAAGGCGAAGGAAAGGAGGACGGCAAATGCTCACAGTCGGAACAGACAGCTATATTACGGTCGAATATGCCGATGAATACATCAGCGGACACTATCGAGCAGGAAGCACAGACAGAAACCGCTGGGAAGCCCTCGGCAAAGAAGAAAGGGAAAACTTCCTCAAAGCCGCCTGTGAAGAATTAGAACGGGTTAAGTGGCACGGCAGGGTGGTAAGGAGAGATCAGCTGCTGTCATTCCCTCGACTCCCCTATCAGGATCAGACGGCAGAGGAAGCACCCGAAAATATCAAGAAAGCACAAGCAGAGTTAGCACTGTGGCTGTCAGATGAGCAGGGACAGGAGGATCTGCGGCAGCGGAAACAGATACGGCTGCAAGGCGTCAAGTCGGTTTCTATCGGTTCTCTGTCAATGTCCTTTGCCGAGGGGACTAAGTCTGAGTTTGCTTTGGTATGCCCTGCTGTTGTCGGGTTGATTGCGCCATATTTAAACGGAGGGTATGATACGGAATGAGTATTTTTGCTTACGGATTTAATCATACCGCTGTTTTGCGCAGGTGTACGGGGACTAACAGCGACGGTGATGTGCAGTATGGAGAGCCTGAGAATATCAGATGCTGCTTTGTGTACAAAAGGCGGGAAACGGTTGATAAAAACGGCAACAAAGCTGTAAGCGAAGCCACTTTATATACCGATACGGAAATTCAGCCGCTGGACAGTATAGAGTTTGAGGGCAGAACTTGGACAGCTATTTCCACTATGTCCGCTTGCGGATTGTTGGGTAAGGTGGATCATTGGGAGGTGAGATTGTGAGCAAAGTCAAAGGCATTGATGAAATTACAAGAAAACTAAATAAGGCGGTAGCCAATATGAAGAGAACAAGCTCAAGAGGACTTGCTTCGGCTGCTGTCTACATAGCCAACAAAGCTGTGCAGCGTGCGCCTATTGAAAGCGGTGATCTTAAAAACAGCGTGTATATTGACTTGGACGGAAAGCGTGTGGCAAAAGGGGAGGAGAATGTCAGAAACGCTCAAAAAAGAGTAGGTACAGAAATTGGAACAAATGAACGAATAGCCGAAATTGGCTTTGCATGCAAATATGCTGTTAAGCAGCATGAGGATTTATCTTTAAGACACGACAGAACAGACGGATACCGTGTTCCCGAATTTAACCAACGTACAGGCAAGCCAAATAAAACCGCAGGAAAAAGTATAAACCGCATTCCCGGCGGTCAGGCAAAATTTCTCGAAAGCGTACTTGTGGAAGAACAGGACAGAATACTCCGCTGTATAGCCGATGAGGTAAAATTGGGGGACAGCAATGATTGACGCATTAAAGATTTTTTTGGAGGAAAAAGGGTATACAGGAATATCCGTAGACAATATGCCGACGGAAGCGACTGCTCCCGAAGCGATAGGGCTGTTCTGCTGGTCTAATACCGTTGCCGATATTAGTGACGGATCTGGAACATTCCTTGTACAAATACAAGTGCGGAGAAAAACACGACAGGCAGCAAAGGCAGTTTGCGACAAACTGTTTGCATTACTTGACAGCGGACTTGATGAAGAGCCGATACAACTTACCGAAAACAAGTGGTGCATAGCCCGCCCCCGCCGTGGGGCGGTTATTCTTGAACGTACCGCTCAGACAAACACATATTATTGTGAAATAGCCCTTTGGGGCGAAAATTGAAAGGAGAACATTTATGGTAAAAAAGAAAATCGGACTTAAAGGCTTTGCCGGAGTCGGAATTTTTCCCGAAGTCAGCGATACCGAAACCGAATACAGCGCCGCAGGGGAAAAGATAGACTTTGTGGGCGCTTCCAGCGGATCGTATACCGATAACCGTGAGGATTATGAAATCCCGGGAGATGACAGTATTTATGACAGCGGCACTGATTGGACGTCAACCGATGTTGATGTAACCATACACGAAATTGATTTGGCGGCATTGTCGAAGCTGACCGGCTGCGACATTGATGAAACGAAAAAGGCGATCGAGGAAGGTACACTGGATATTCCGCAAACAGTATGTCTTGTGTACCGTGCATTACGCAGGGACGGCGGCTATCGCTGCTACCGCTATTACAACTGCAAGCTGAAAAATTACAGTGTAAACCATAACACCAAGGGCAGCAGTAACGACGGTCAGCCCTATACGTTGACATTCAAGTGCATACCTCGTGCTGTGGACAGTAAAATCCGCGGCACTGCGGATACCACAAGTCTTGCCGAGGCTAACACTTGGCTTGCTTCCATTCCCAAGGTGACAGCGGAATAATACTATTAAATCGGCGTTTTAGGGGCGGTAAAATGCCCCTAAAATGTTATTAAAATTGGAGGATATGATGGCTAAAAAGAAGGATAAATCACTGAAAATCAGCGCACCAAAAGAAAAAACACTGTATGGCGTAAAAATTCACAAGCTGCCTATTGCAAAGTATATCAGGTTTTTGCAAACGACAGAGGAGCTGCCTCAGCTGTTGGTTGGGAAGATGTTTCCCGATGAAAACATAAAGGAAATCACTCAGTATTTGAAAGAGTTAGACAGAGAGAAGCTGCCAGAGCTTTTGACTAAACTGATGTCGGTTGTTCCCAATGAGCTTATGGGGCTGTTGTCGGATCTGCTGGATATTCCCATTAGAAGATTGACTGAGGATATTCCCGAAGCACTTTCCCTATCGGAATTGCTGGAAATCGTTTTGGAATTTTGGGATATTAACGATATGAGCGGTTTTTTTGTGAACGCCCGTCGGCTGGCGGGAAAAGTGAAAGCGGCGACTATTGGTTCCAACGTTGGATAGCCATTGCACAAAGCATAGGGATTACCCGATCCGAACTGATGAACTATTATTTTGATGAATTTATTGCGGTTATGGAGGAGTATAACGATATGCACAGCACGGAGAAAGTTGAAGAGTTTTATGCCGATGAGGTTGATGAGTTGGATTGACATAAACGAGAAAAGATGATAATATCTACTTATATACAAATATAAGGAGATTATCTAATGCAGAGCAACACAAAGCCTAATTCCCTATCTTCTCAAATTTACATTGAAGGATTAAAAGGGATAATCAGATTTCAGCTTTTGACTCCCAAAGATTTAGCAAGGTGTTTAAACATAACCTTTGAAGACGCTAACGAAATAATAATAGGTGCAGAGGAAATGGGAGTATTAAGCAAAGCCACAAAGAAAAAACCTTCACAAGTTAAGATTTCTTTTGATAATTTTCGAGAAAATATCACATTTTACCAAGAAGGAATAAATGCCCGTATGTATGATTTTAACTCCATAGAAGGCATACGAAGCATTCCCGTTCCAAGATACAAAAAAACAATTTGTATGAAATCTCCTGTAAATAATATTGAATATATTTTGCAACGGAGAGCGGTTAGACACAAGAAAAATGGTAGAATTGACTTAGCGATTGAGTGCTTAAAAAAATCAAACGAACTTATGCCATACTCTGATATTTCGTATACAATAGAGGATTATCAAAAACTTGCTTCATATCTTGAAGATGACGGAAGATATGAGGAAGCATTAAAAGAATTGCTTAAACTTGACCGTCCTAACCTCTCTTATACTGATAAAAACAGGCTATACGCTCATTTAGCATATACTTTTTCACAATTAAACAATCCTAATCAATCAAAGCTTTGTTCTGCAATATCATTACTTTACCAATATAAAAATCGAGCTACTCAACTATCAAATGCGGAAAACAACAGTAATGAAATGCAACTAAGTGCTTTAAAGGATTTATTAAGTCAAATAGAAACCGAGCTTGATAAATTCTTGGCAAGTTTATTCATTCCGCCTGAGTACATAGGAACATTAAAATCGTCATTTATTTTAGATAAAATCACTGAACAAGAAGTCAAAGAACATTTACAATCTTATATATCAAAATTATCTATATAACACCTGTAAGGGGTGTTATTTTTTTCCAACTTTAATTAGGAGGGGGTTGTTCGATGCCGGAAGAAATCAATGTAGGCGGCATTTCTGCTACCGTGGATATAGACAGCGGCAAAGCCGATGAAGCCATAAACAACGTTATAAGAACCATAAACCGCTTTGGAAGTGCCTTAGATTATGTTATTACAATAATAGACAAGCTGCAAGAAAAATCTGACAATATGTCCCCTGCCATGAATTCCGCAGGCGCAGCCGCCGAAAGTACCGAAAGAAAATTCACGGCTGCCGCCGACGCTGCCGATCGGTACGCCGATAATTTGACAAAAGCTGAAAGCAGCTCCGCCGCACTTACAGACAGCACAAAGTCCGCAGGTGCTGAAATAGGCAAAATAACATCGGCAGCGGATAAGCTTGGTGCGACATCTAATGACATAGAAAAAACCGCCTCCGCTATATCCGACGTTGACACATCGGCTGCATCGGCGGCTCAGTCGGTAAACAAAACCAATGCTGCTATGAAATCAAACTCGGTGGAAAAATACGACGCCAAGCTTGCACAGCTTAATGCCGACTATCAAAAGCAGGCTGAGCTTGTTAATAATCTGGGCGCACAGCTTGACTCTTTGGTTGATGATTTCTATAAGCTCTCCGCAGCTTCGGGGGATGGTGACAGCTTTGATCCCGCAAAGATTTTTCCAACCGAAAGTGCGGCTTTGGATAAAGAATACGCAAAGTTAGAAGAAATAGAAGCAAAAATAAAGGAAGTTACGGCGGCACGTGAAAAAGCGGCGTCCGTTGCGGTAAGCGCCGCAAGCAAGCATACCACAGCCGCTAATAGCATGGCAGCTGCGACTAAGAAGGAAGCTACCGCCTCCAATGCTGCAAACATAGCTTTTGATACAGGAGCGACCGCCCTGCGTGCTGTAACCTCGGCAGCAGGCGGTACAGTTTCGGAATTAGGATATTTGGGAACAGAGCTGTTATACCTTAAGAGAAATATGCAGTCGGCAACAACCACGGGTGTTATGATGGCATCGGTAATATCATTTGGAATTATGGCTGCTATTTCATTGGTATCAGCAGGAATATCGAAAATGAAAGAAGAAGAGGAAAAAAGGCAGCAGGTGTTTGAAGACAGCGTAGAAGACCTTAAAAGCTATTCTGAACAGCTGCAAATATTAAAACAAAACTTAGATGTATTAAATGACAGCAAAAGTTCAACGGAGCAGTTATCGGAGGCACGTAACAAATTGGGATCAACCTTTGAACAATTTGTCATTGGATACACGGAAGAGGGCGAAGCAATTTTAGCAAACAATGAAGCACTTGAACGAGAGATTGAGCTGCTTCATTTAAAAGCCGATATTGAACGAAAACAAATTTTGTCTAATTCCGACAACATTTCTGTAGGTGATTATTCCGTTGCATTCGGATCATTACAATACCAGCTTGATCATTATGAAGACATGGCAAAAATGGATAATGCAATAGATAGACAAGTTGATCATTGGTTCGGGCTTTGGACTACAGTCGATGAAGGTATAGAAAGTAACAATAAAAAAATAGAGAATTTTGAAAAAAGGGCAAATGCCTACTTGGAGCTTAATTTTGCAATGCGGGACAGCAACGGAAAGCTTGTAAAAACATGGGACAATTTAAGCGCAGCAGAGAAAACTGTAGCCAATGGGCTAAAATTGGAAATCTTTGAAAAATTCAAAGACGGTATATTCACTTCCTTGGAAGAAGGCTTGAATTATCTTAATGAGATGATGTCAAACAAAGAGTTTCTAAATCAGTATTATCAAGAATTGGAAGCCCAAACGCAAAAACAAACCGAAGAAGTAAAAGCACTGCAAAACGCCTATGACGATCTAAATACTTCCATAAGCAGTTCGGTTACGGAAATAAGCGGTTTCAAATCCAAAATGTCTTCTGCTTACAGTGAGCTAACCGAAAACGGCAAGCTGTCCCAATCCACCATAAACAGCCTAATAAGCACCTACCCGCAGCTGATAGACTATCTTGACTCCGAAACGGGACAGCTCAATCTCACCGAGGAAACAATGTGCAGTCTTTATGAAATCCAAAAGCAGCTGCAAATAGCGGAATTGGAAGGTGCAAAAGCAAAGCTCCAACAAAACGAGGATAAAATCAAAAGCAATTACAAATTGGCGGAATCGGAGTTTGTGGCTGCACAGGCGGCAATTATGAACGGCGGTACAAGTCAGTGGAGAATAGACCAATTTTATGAGAAATCAAACGCATTTGAGGACGCCAAAAAAGATCTTGATGAGCTGCAAGCAAGCTATAACCGCATTGATAACTTGATTGATACCATTAACAATACCAAGCTTAATCTTACCGCCGAAGGGGACGGAATTAAAACAACTGCCAAATCCGTCAGTGAGTATTCGCAGGCGCTCGAAAAGCTGAATCACCAAAAAAGAATAGGGCAGCTCAGCACCAAGGAAGAGATAACGGCATTGGAGGAGTTAGGCAGAAGATACGTCCTTACTGCCGACGAACGAATGGATTTGGAGTACCGTATATATACGGCGAAAAAGCAGTACGAGGAGGAAATCGAAAACGCAAGGGCAAAGGCTCTGCAAGAACAATATTCGCAAATAGAAAATCTGAAAGCCTTGGAAAAGCTTAATGCAGAGCAGGAGCTTGAACAGCTTGAAAAAATACGAAGCAGGTACAAGCTGAATGCCGAGGAACGGATCGCCTTGGAAATCAAGATATATAATCTGAAGGAGGAGCTGAGGCAAAACGAGGTTTCGGCTCTTGACGATTTGGGAGCAGCAATTACCGAAGCGCTGAAAAATCAGTATGAGGAGCAGCGCAAGGCGGAGCAGGACAGAATAAACGAAAGCATCGAGGCTTGGGAGCAGTGGGAAAAATCCACTGTTGACGCAATTCAAGCGGAAATAGACGCTCTTGACGACCTTGAAAAGGAGCAGGAAAGCCAATCCGCTGCAGCAGAGTATTACAGAAAATCACAGGAGTTAAAGCTTCAAATCGCCTACGAAAAGGACGATTATCAGCGTAAGCAGTTGGAAAAGGAGCTGAATCGCCTTACTGAGGAGGAACAGGAAAGACTGCGCAAGGAAGAAATCGAAAAGAAAAAGGAGGAGTTAGAAAGTCAGATAGAGGAAGCAAGGAACACGGCGGAGGAACGTAAAAACGCTTTGGAAGAGGAGCTGGACGTAATCAATGAAAACTATGACAAGCTCACCTCGGCATTGTATTTGAGAGCGCAGACGGAGCAGATTATAATGCAGCAATCTCAGGAGCAAATTATATCTTTGATAAAATCCTATGCTCCCGAATATGACCTTGCAGGACAATCTATCGGTGAAAGCCTTTATGAAGCTTTTAAAAGTAAGGTGGATAATATCTACTCTTATATCGAGGAGGTAATGGCGGCGATCAGGCAATATCAGGAAAATGCAAAGGCGGCAGCGGTAAAAGCAGCCAATGACTTTGAACAGTCCTACCGCAGCTCGGCTCAGTCCTCGCAGCCGCCGAATTCCGTCAGCGTATATTATACCAGCAATTTCAACACGCCCGTTCAGAGTCCAGTGCAGACAAAACGGGCTATTGAAAGCACAGCAAGCAGTATTGCGGCTATGATACGGTAATGAAAGGAGATTAAATGCAAAAAATAGTATATGTGCCGCCTTGGGACAACCTCGGCGGCGATGATAACGTAACACTCCATTTCGGTAAACCCGTGATATTGGGAACGGTAAGCGGCACAAGCGGCACGGAAATAAGTACATTAAGCAGCAGTATTCCCGGAATGGACGGCGTGTATCTGAACGACATACGGGTTGAGCCTGCACAGATAAAGGCAAGTGTAAACGTACATGGAAACAGCCGAGAGGAAATGTACAAAAACCGCTTTGAGCTTATCCGATGCTTAACTCCCAAGAAAACGCCCGGAACACTGTACTACCAAAACGACTATATATCCGCAAAAATCGGAGCAATTCCCGAAGCTTCACCGAGATTTACCGAAAGAATAAAAAATTACAATGCGGCAGAGATAACCTTTTTCTGTCCCTCGCCCTTTTGGGAATCCGTCGAGGAAAAGCAGGTGAAGATCGCTTGGATAGGAAACGCCTTTGAATTCCCCATTGCCATTGAACCGAATATGCAGTTTGGGGTTATACAATCAAAGAAAAAGGTGTATATCGGAGCAGTGTTAAACACGTCGATTATTATCACCGTTTCAGCTCCTGCCACAAATCCCATAAAGATAAGCAACAATACCACGGGACAGCTCATAGAGCTTGAACATTCCCTGTCAGACAGTGAAAAGCTGATAATCAACACCAAAAGGGGAGGAAAAAGCGTCACTCTTGTGCGAAACGGTGCAAGAGAGGACGCTTTTCATTATATCACTCCAGATTCCGAATTGTTTGAGCTTGTGCCGGGAGAAAACGAGCTTGAATATGTAGGTTGGGACGAAAACGAGCCTACAAGGGTTGAAATAGCTTTCCACGAGCTGTATTCGGGGGTGTGATTGTTATGAATGTACCTTTGATAACGGTTATAGACCGAAGTTTTGCATTGCAGGCGCAAATAGACATTTACACCTCCCTTTTGCTCAACAGAAAATGGCAGGGGGTGGGAGATTGGCAGTTAGTGCTGCCTATTACCGCAAAAGGAGCGGATAAGCTTCGGAAGGGCAATATTATTTTGCTTGGCTCGGACGGACATCGCAGCGGATATATCGAGGGAATAGCTGCAAATGAGGGAGATAACGGAGTTATGCTTACGGTTACAGGAAAAACCTTGCAGGGACTTGCTTCGCAGCGCATAACACTGCCCGATAATGACCAATACAATTACGGCTATGACAATGTACCCAAGCTTACGGGAGAGGATATAAGTCCTGCCGCCGTTTCTGCCGAAACATTGCTTAAAACCTATGCTAAACGGCATTTGACAGAGCCTGATGATCCAAAGCGAAAAATTCCCGAGCTTGTTGTTGCAAATGATTTAAAAAGAGGCAAGAAAACATTGTGGTCGTCAAGGCTTGAAACGCTTTCCGATGTTTTGCAAGGCATCAGTGAGTATTGCGACATAGGCTGGGAAATATATGTGGATTTAAAGAAGAAAAAGCTTATTTTTGATATTGTGGAAGGCGTTGACAGATCTTACAGCCAATCCGAAAACAGCCGAGTTATTTTTTCCCGTGATTTTGATAATATCCTAAACAGCGCCTACACCGACAGCCTTGAAGGGTATCGCAATCTTGCCTATGCGGGAGGAGCGGGCGAAGGAGCTGACAGAATTATTTTAAAGGTCACAGCTGAGGATGCCGAACCCGAGGGTTGGGACAGGAGAGAGGTTTTTTTGGACTGCGGATCGTTGAAGGTGGTTGAAACCGACACGGCGATGAGCCTTGCCGATGAGGCACTGCACAAAATTAAGGAATACAGAAAAATCGAGGCTTTGACCGCAGCAGCTGCGGACACTGCCTCTTTTGCTTACCTTAAAAAATGGAATTTGGGCGATAAGGTTACAGTGGTAAGCAAGGCGGCGGGAGTTAGGCTGGATACCCGAATTACCGAAGTATCGGAACGGTATGAGTCGGGCGGCGTTGGTATAGACGTTACCTTTGGAACGCCAAAAACCGATTTGGGACGGGTAATCAAATCGATTAAAGGATCAACAAGATAATCGGAAAGGAAGTGATTAAAATGGCATTTTTATCACGCTTTTACAACAGTAAAAACGGAGATCGCACCTATGATTCCGCCGATTGGGCGGATTATTTCGCAAGCTTTGTGGGAAACGGCGTTTTTGCACAGCCTGCAAGCGGCTGTCAGGTAAAAGCCGACAGCGGAATGAAGATTAAGGTTTCAGCGGGTAAGCTTTGGATTAACGGCTATTACAGTGTAAACACCTCGGATTATTTGCTTACGCTGTCCGCCGCCGACAAGAAACCGAGATATGACCGAGTTGTGGCACGGCTCGATCTGAAAAAAAGGACAACAATCTTAACAATTATCAAGGGAACTCCCGCAAGCGGCTTATCCCTTATTGCAAACATTCCCGAAATCACAAGAAATGAAAACATTTACGATTTGTCTTTGGCAGTAATAGAGGTAGCTGCGGGAACGACAAAAATAACTCAGGAATATATTACCGATACACGAACAGATGAAACGGTTTGCGGTATTGTAAAGGGTATTATTGAGCAAATTGACACAAAAAATCTGTTTGCACAGTATCAGGCAGCGTTTGACGCTTGGTTTAAAAATCTTACCGCCGAGCTTGACGAGAATGCACTGACACACCTGTATACACTTATACAGAGCAACTATAACAGTATTCGGGCTCTGAATAATCAGCTTGTAGATGATGTCACAAATGAGCAGTATCATTTGGGTGTTGAGGACGGCAAGTTGTATTATGAAAAGGGCGCAATAGCCGTAGACAGCGGATTTACCGCATTATCCAGCGATAAAAACTATGTGCATAATCAAACGGCGGCAAGCGCAGTTTGGACGATAAACCATAATTTGGGCAAATATTGCTCTGTAACTGTGGTAGACAGCGGGGGAAATATTATTGTGGGAAATGTGGAATATGTAGGTATAAACAAGCTGCTGATACGGTTTTCCTCTGCTGTAAGCGGTAAAGCCTACTGCAATTAAGGTAAGGAGGTACTATGGACTATTTTAATAACATAAATCTATCACAAAACGAACTGCAAAATGCCGTTGCACAAAATCTTTCAGCTGCGCCCATCAATCCAAAAAAGGGACAGATTTATTTTAATACAAGCAACCATAAGCTGCTTTATTATAACGGGACAAGGTGGATCAGTGCAACCGACGACAATACCACCTACACCTTTGAAACAGGGGCAGTCAACGGTCAAATCAAAGTCACCGACAACAGCGGGAATGTGCAAAGCGTTTCAGTTAAGGGCTTGGCGGGAGCGGCGTATAAGGGCGTTGACAGTTCAGTTCCCGCAGGCTCAAGCTCCGCCAATCTTCCCACCTCGGCGGCGGTGGCAGCTGCAATTTCTGCGGCAATCTCCGCCTCGGACGCTATGAGATTTAAGGGTACGGTAGGCACAGGCGGCACGGTTACCGCACTGCCCACAGCAGCAGTCAATGCAGGCGATACCTACAAGGCAGTATCGGCGGGTACTTACGGCGGACAGGCAGCAAAATCGGGGGATATATTTATTGCCCTGTCCTCCGAACCCACATGGGCGTATATACCCTCGGGCGACGACGGAAACGCTTATAAATACACAGTCTCCAATCCCGCCCTGACAGCTTCCGGCGGTATTTGTACTTGGACGGTAACCCACGGCTTAGGCAACAAATACCCGCTTGTTCAGCTTTATGAAATTGCATCGGGAGAAATGGTGATAGCTGATATAACAGCTGTTTCCGCAAGTCAGTTCAAGGTGGTAATAAATAGCTCCTCCAATATCGCAGCGGGCGGCTATCAGATTATTGTTATAGGGTAAGGAGGAAGTATGAAAAATCTTTCTGTAAGAAATGAAAATTCAGATATTCCGTGCATTGCAGATACAATAATCGAGGAAAAAACGGTTAAATACACCGCCGTTGAAAATCTTACAAAAATAGTGGTGGGGGAAAAGCTTGGGGCGACCTTTGGAAAGCTCGTCAAAGCGGTTGATGAGCTGATAAATCACCTTGCCGATAATGTAAGGCATATTACAGCAGCGGAAAGGACAGATTGGAACGGGAAAGCTGCCTCAAATCATACCCACACTTATATTAAAGAGTTAGTTCCCACTAAAAACGAAAATAACGAGGTGGATTTAAATAATCTTCGAGTTGCCAATTCTGTTGGGTTTTGGAAAATCGACTCCAGGCAGTACACCGTTTTACACTCACCAACGAATTCTGCCACACAAGGGCTGCTGACAGCTGTGGACTTTGAAAACGGTGGATTTGGAGAACAATATTTCTCTCCCTATTCTTCTAATACAAGATATTTCAGATACTATTTTTTCGACGGTTCAAGCTCAAAAGTAAATTTCGGAAGTTGGACTAAGATTTTTGACGGAGCAAACGCTGCGGCTGCTTTGAAATTAGCAAGCGCAAGAAAAATAAACGGCGTCGGTTTTGACGGTACTGCTGATATTACGCTGCCTAATGCAACCGCTGCCGTTAACGGACTTATGAGCAAGGTAGACAAGGCAAAGCTTGACAGCGGGTATATGATTAAATCCGACACCAACGGCTTATATGTTGAATACTAAAAAGAAAGGAAGACTTTTAAATGAGTAAAAAATACTTGGTAACACAAGACCAAACAGTGGACGGAGTGCTGCTTGACGGTGATCCCGTCCACTTCGCCACCTGCTCCACATCGGCGGCTACTGCTGCAAAAACTGCCGCATTAAGCGGGTTTAAGCTTATTAAAGGTGCTTGGGCGGCAGTAAAGTTTACGTTTACAAACACGGCGGCGCAGCCGACACTAAATATCAACAATACAGGAGCTAAGGAGATACGCTACCGCAGTTCGACAGTGAATGCGGGTGTGCTTGCTACCAACCGTATATATCTTATGGTTTATGACGGAAGCTATTGGCAGATTGTGGGAGATTTAGATACCAATACTACCTATAATGCAGCTTCATCTTCAGTGGCGGGGCTTATGAGTGCGGCAGACAAAATTAAGCTGAACAACACAATGTCAGTTACCTCTATTGTTCAAGGTACTTTAGGTTCGCTTACGTCAACCACCGGCACATATTATATCTCTAATTTGAGCAGGGCGTCAAAAGCTTTGATAGAGTATTGGAGCGATGTTACATCAATTACAAGTTCGGGAGATTTTCAATTTAGCCACTCAAACTACGGCAGCAGATATATTACAGGCATATCGCCTTCTATGAATCCTGTTACCGCCAGCAGCTTAATGATGGGTCCTTCAAGGTCTATAGATTGCGGTGTCGATAATACAGGTAGACCGTATTTCAGCGGATCGATTAGTAAATCAGACCATTATCGGATTACTTGGTATCTATAAGGGAGGAAAAAAATAATGCTTATATTTGAAAATCATAGCTGGCAGATAAGCTCAGAGTCTGTCGACACTAATTATCTTGCAGGAAACACAGATTGTCCTCAGCCCAAATGGGTCGTACACGACAATTCCGAGATTGCGGCGAAGGTTATTTCAACTCCTTTTTGGAATCCCGTAGAAGATGATAACGGCAATCTCATTAACATTATACCTGTCGATCCTCCCATTACCGATGAGGAAAGAATATTGTCATTAAAAAGTCAGCTTGAGGAGCTGGACGGGCAGGCAATACGTCCGCTTCGAGCTATCGCCGCCGGGACGGGGACAGAGGAGGATCGGGAAATATTAACCGAATTGGAGCAGCAAGCGGCGGAACTTAGGCGGCAAATTGCCGAACTTGACGTATAACGAAGGGAGGTGATGCAATGAACAAAATCGATTGGAAGAGAAAGCTTACAAGCCGTAAGCTGTGGGTAAGCGTTGCGGGATTTATTGCAGGGCTTATCGTTGCTTTCGGCGGCAATAATGACACTGCAAATACAATTAGCGGCTGTATTATGTCAGGTGCTGCGGTTATCGCTTACACGGTGGGTGAGGGACTGTCAGATGCGGCAAGCGCAACAACAACAACGAAAGAAAACAATAATAACAAGGAGGAATAAAATTATGGAAAAAAACATTCAGGGCGTAGACATCAGCTATTGTCAGCAAGACTTAAATTACGAAAAACTAAAAAAGGACGGCATTAAGTTTGCAATAATCAGAACAAGCTACACGGGAACAGCTTCACACACTCAGGCGGTGGACAGCTTGCTTAACAGGCACGTCAACGGCTGTATTTCTCAGGGCATTGACTATGGATTTTATCATTATTCCTGCGCTCTCAGCGTGGAGGACGCAAAAAGGGAAGCACAATTTTGTGTAGAACAGATTAAACAGTACCCGCTGCCTACATACCCGGTGTACATTGACGCAGAAGAGGGACAAATCGCAAGCCTTGGCAGAACAGCGGCAACTGATATTGTCTTAGCATTTATTGATGAGGTTGAAAGACTTGGCTATCCCGGCGGCGCTTATGCTAACCCCTCTTGGATTGAAACTTTCCTTGAAAAGGGCAGAATACTTGATCGCAAGGATTTGTGGCTTGCGCATTGGACCTCCAAGCCTGCACAATATGGGCAAAAGATATGGCAGAGCGGCTTGAGATATTCGGCAGGTATGAAGATAGACGCTGATGTGTGCTTTGTGGATTATCCCGCTGAAACTGCCGCTTGGTACAAGGCACACGGAATAGTTGCCCAAACCGCCGTACAAAAGTCGCTTGACGAGATTGTTGCGGAGGTTTGGGCAGGTAAATGGGGAAACGGGCAGCAGCGTTATGATGACCTTACTGCCGCAGGATATGACTATTATGCTATTCAGGACGAAATCAATAAACGTATTGCGGAGCAGGAAAAGAAATCTGCTTCCAGGGTCAAGGTCGGAAGTAATGTTATGCTGAAAAAGGGCGCAAAGACATATACGGGCGGATCTTTGTATTCGTTTGTATATGAGAGACCGCATACTGTCTCTGAGCTTATCGGGGATAGAGCGATTATTAACTACGGCAATGTGGTTATTGCAGCAGTAAATGTGAACGACCTCACACTCGCATAACACTTTTCAATGCTTAAAACAATATAAATTAACACTCGCTCATTTTTTTAAATCGTTTAAAAAGATGAGCGAGTGTTTTATTTTTATGAAAGAAAAAACAAGATAAATGTTGTAATTAGGGTTAATTTGTGGTATTATTATGTTATTAAAGAAAAAAAGTCGGGTGAAAACATTGAAAACTGAAATTGAGCTTGAAATAGCAGTAACGGAAATTATTCAACAATTCGGAATACCCGCCAATATCAAAGGCTATCGGTATTTAAGGCACGCCTTGATGTTATGTGTGAAAAACAGTCAAATGATAACTTCAGCTACTAAGCTTCTTTATCCTGCCGTTGCTGCAAAGTATAATACCACTCCCACCCTTGCGGCTTCAAGCATTAACAGGGCAATAGGAATGGTTTGGGATAAGGGAAATGAGGAAATGCTTTGTCAATACTTTGGCAAAACGGTTTTAACAAGAAAAAAGAAGCCGACCAATACGGAATTTATTGCTACTGTTGCAGAAATGGTGAGGCTTATGATTAAAACGGGGAAATTATAAACGGGGATTTTGACTATTATTGAATGTTTTATTTTTGTTTAACTTGCACAAAAATTATATAGTATTCCACAGTTTCAACAGCGCATTGAAATTTTGGATTTTGCTTGTCAAAATTTTGGATTTTGCGTGGCAGACAACAAATTTTTAAGAAAAAGTATGCAAAAAATATACTTGTACAACACGGAAGTTATATATGGGCGGAAAGGAGAATTTTTGCCTTCCTATTAGTTTAAAGATTTCCGCTTAAAAAATTAACCCCGATTTTGCGATAACAAATCGGGGTATATCGATAGACTGAAATTTTCCCCGCTTCTTAGACGGCTGGGGAAATCTTAGGTTCAATAGGGGTGAAATTCTTCGATAAATCTCTAAATTGCGACCCAATTTCGGCAATTTTTTAAACTGCACTTTTACTTACTGCAATTTCTCAAAAATCTCTTTAATAGCAGGCTCACTCATATCGTCGCCCTCGCCTTTATCGGACATAGCGGAGATTTTGGGATTTATTGGAAGTCGGCAGGTTAAATCTATGCCAAATCTCTTTGCTTCCTCCTCAATATGGCTTTCACCGAAAATATTGTGCTGCTTTCCGCAGCTGTCGCATTTGAAATAGCTCATATTTTCGATAATGGCGGATACGGGGATATTCATAGTCTTAGCCATATTAACCGCCTTTTCGACTATCATTGAAACCAATTCCTGAGGGCTTGTAACAACCACTATCTGATCCACAGGAATAGATTGAAATACCGTCAAAGGCACGTCGCCCGTTCCGGGGGGCATATCGATAAACATATAGTCCACATCGCCCCAAATTACATCGGTCCAGAATTGCTTCACCACTCCCGCAATAACAGGTCCTCTCCATATTACGGGATCGGTGGTGTGTTCGAGCAGCAGGTTTAAAGACATAATGCTTATTCCTTTTGCTGATTTGGCAGGAATAATTCCTGTTTCGTCGCCCATAGCCCGTTCCTTTATTCCAAATATCTGCGGAATGGAAGGACCGGTAATATCAGCGTCAAGAATTGCTGTTTTATAGCCTTTTCTGTTGGCTTCCGCAGCAAGCATAGAGGTTACCATGCTTTTTCCCACACCGCCCTTGCCGCTGACGACAGCAATTATTTTCTTTATTTTGGATAGCTGATGAGGTTTTTCTCTAAGATCCTCCGGTTTGTTTCTTGAAGCGCAGGCTTCTCCGCAAGAAGAACAATCGTGTGTACATTCGCTCATTTTTGCATTTCCTTTCATTTTAAAATTATTCATAATCTGAACTAAGCTGTCCGCAGGCAGCTTTTATATTTTTGCCAAACTCTCTTCTGAATATTGCGTTTATTCCCAAGGATTTTAATTTTCGGAAAAAAACATCGGAATTTTGAGAGGGCTTAAATTGTGTATCATCGGTGGAATTGTAAGGAATAAGATTGACAAAACAGTCTATGTCTTTTATTAAATCCGCCAATTCCACCGCATATTCCGTTTTATCGTTTATTCCGTCCAAAAGTATATATTCAAAGGCGATCCGCTTTTTATGCTTTTTGGAATATTCCCTTACTGAGTCAATTAGCAGATTTAATCCATACTGTTTATTTATGGGCATTAGCAAGCTTCTTATGCTGTCGTTTGAAGCGTGCAGGCTTACGGCCAAATTAAAACCGCATTTTATTTCATCAAGCTTTTTGATTGCAGGTACGAATCCACAGGTTGAAAGGGTGATGTGCCTTGCACCAAAGCTTGTTCCGTAAGGCGAAGATATTATCTCCATAAAAGCTTTAACGTTATCGAAGTTGTCAAGGGGTTCGCCTATTCCCATAATCGATATGTGGTTAATAGGAGTGATTTTAGACATTGCCACAACCTGCGCAGCCATTTCCCCGGCGGTTAAATTACGCCTTTTTTTCAGCTTGCCGCTTTGACAAAAGCTGCAATTCATAGCGCAGCCGACCTGAGAAGAAACGCACAGTCCCGCTCCAAAGCTGTGGCGCATAATAACCGATTCGATCTTATTTCCGTCCGACAGCTCCAACAAGGCTTTTGCAGTTTCTCCGTCCTCTTGAAAAGCAACTGTTTTGGGCAAGGAGAAAGAAAAGTCGTTTAAAATCATTTGCTTTGTTTTTTCACTGAGCTGAGGAATATTTTCGGGCAATGTGCGGTTTCTGTAAATTTCCTTATACAGAATGACAGCTTTAGCTTTGTTTTCCTCATTTATTATAAAATAATTTTCCAGCTGTTCAAGCGTAAGATTAAAAAAGTCTGTTTTCATTTATAATTATTGATTAATTATTGATTATTCTTGTCGGTATTTCTTACAGAGCCGAAATAAATCTCGGAAAAGCAGGAAAAAAAGGCTTGTTTATCCTCTTTTGTAAGACCGTTTCCCTCTAAAAGCTTTTTTGATTCGGTAAGCACATCCATAGCTTTTTCAATGTCGGTGCTTTGCTCGGAAGCGTTAAATAAAAATTTCTCCTGGCTGTTCAGTATCAGCTTTTGATTATCATCATAGAGAAAATCGGAGGTTACGTTTAATTCGCTTTCTATTTTGGACATAATTTGCTTTTTCGGTTTTCTTGCTCCCGATAAGTAATTCGCTAAGGCACGGTAGGTAATTCCTAATCTTTCGGCAAATTCCGTTTTTTTAAAGCCTTTTCTGTGCAGAAGGATTTCTATTTTCTTTTTAAAAGTCAAAAAAACACCTACTTTCGATTATGTTCACTTATATATTATAAGAGTGAACAAATAAACAGTCAATATTTTTTATAAAAAATTCACAAAATATAAAAATATTCATAAAATATTCAAAAAATACTGTATATTATACATTGTGTTGTATAAAATAGCTTGACAAGCGCAAAAAACAGCGTATAATAGAGTAGAAATGTTTTTAAATTAAGCTTACTGAAAGGAACGACATTATTATGGCGAAAGAAATCAAAAAAATAGTTTTGGCATATTCGGGAGGACTTGACACCTCCATAATTATTCCATGGCTTAAAGAGAATTACAACAACTGCGAGGTAATTTGCGTTGCGGGAAACGTGGGACAGGATTCCGAGATAGCGGGACTTGAGGAGCGGGCAAAGAAAACAGGCGCTTCAAAGCTGTACATAGAGGATATTCAACAGGAATTTGTAAACGACTTTATTTTCCCCACTCTAAAAGCGGGAGCAAAATACGAAGGCTATCTTTTGGGAACTTCCTTTGCAAGACCGCCTATTGCAAAAAGACTTGTTGAAATTGCAAGAAAAGAAAACGCTGACGCAATCTGCCACGGCTGTACGGGAAAGGGCAACGATCAGGTGCGCTTTGAGCTTACAATAAAGGCGTTAGCTCCCGATATTGAAATAATTGCTCCTTGGAGAATTTGGGATATTAAGTCGAGAGATCAGGAGATTGACTACGCCGAAGCTCATAATGTACCTATAAAAATAAACAGAGAAACCAACTACTCAAAGGATATGAACCTTTGGCATTTATCTCATGAAGGACTTGATCTTGAAGATCCCGCCAACGAGCCGCAGTATAACAAGCCAGGCTTTTTGGAGCTTGGAGTATCTCCCGAAATGGCACCCGACAAGCCTACCTACATTACAATCAGCTTTGAAAAAGGTATACCGGTTGCTCTCGACGGAGAAAAAATGGACGGCGTGTCGCTTATAAAGAAGCTTAACAAGTTGGGCGGCGAAAACGGCATAGGCTTATTTGACGTGGTGGAAAACCGTCTTGTGGGAATGAAGTCAAGGGGTGTTTATGAAACTCCCGGCGGTACTATCCTTTATCACGCCCATGAGGTGCTTGAAACTATCTGCCTTGACAAGGAAACACAGCATTACAAAGCGGGACTTGCACAAAAATATGCAGATTTGGTATACAACGGACAGTGGTACACTCCTTTAAGAGAAGCTATGGACGCATTTGTGGATAAGACGCAGGAAACCTGCACAGGCGAGGTTAAGCTGAAATTATACAAGGGTAATATTATAAATGCGGGCGTAACCTCTCCCTACACTCTTTACAGCGAGGACTTTGCTTCCTTTGGCGAGGACGATGTTTACAATCAGAAGGACAGCGCAGGTTTTATCAATCTTTTCGGCTTGCCTATTAAGGTAAAGGCACTGTTGGACGCTGAAAGAAATAAATAATTATTTTGCGGAAAACTTCATTTTCGACAGTTTAAATAATATTTGTTTTGATTTATAAATTCGGTTATGGGAAAACACCCATAACTGAATTATCTTTTATTGTCACTGTAAAAATTGACGTAAAGCTATATGTATGAGGTCTTTATGAGCGAGGTATTGAATGTCGTTAAGATTGTTATAATTGCTGTGTGTTCTATCCTTGCTGTTTTGCTTTTACTGAAGCTTTCTTACGATATAGCAAAAAACATTAAGAGAATAAACAATATCAAAAGACTAAAAAGCAGAATGGACACTATGGCGGTATCGGCGGCAGTTTTAAAAGCAGATACTGTGGAAAAGGGCAAAGAGAAATTCAGAGCTGTATATTTTTTGTATAGCGCAGAGGGTAAAAGCTACTGTAAAAAAATACTCTTAACCGCCTCAGCCTTAAATGAAATAGGCAGAGGAGAGAATATAAACATTTATTATGACAGGGATAATCCCGAAAACTGCATATTAAAGGAAGATTGGGAGGAAGGCACCTACAAATATTTTATTCAGTGGGATATTGCTTATATTTTTTGCATTTTGATTTTTATGACAATAAATTTTTGGATAAAAATAATTTGATAACAGAAAAAAATCGGCATAAATACAGCAACATTAAGGAGAAGATAAAATGGCAAAAATGATGTGGGCGGGAAGATTTTCAAAAGAGGTTGACAGCAAGGTCAACGCTTTTAACTCCTCCATTTCCTTTGACGGAAGAATGTATAAGCAGGATATAACGGGCAGCATCGCCCACGCAGAGATGTTGGGAAAATGCGGCATTATTTCAAAATCCGACAGCGAGGCTTTGGTTAAGGAATTAAAACAAGTGCTTGCGGATATTGAAAACGGCAGCTTGCAGCTTGATATGAATGCGGAAGATGTTCATATGTTCATAGAATCAGTCCTTACGGAACGTTTGGGAGAGGTAGGAAAAAGACTTCATACCGCCCGTTCAAGAAATGATCAGGTAGCTCTTGATATACGGCTTTATCTCCGTGACGAAATCGCTGAAATAAAAGAGCTTGTGATAAGTCTGGCAGAAGCCTTGTGCGATATTGCAGAAAAAAACACCGAAACGGTTATGCCGGGCTATACTCACCTTCAAAGAGCGCAGCCTGTTACCTTCGGGCATCACCTTATGGCGTATGCACAAATGTTTTTAAGGGACTTAGGCAGACTTGAGGATACGTTAAAGCGTATGAACCGGTGTCCGTTGGGAAGCGGCGCATTGGCGGGAACTACATATCCCATAGACCGAGATTTTACTGCGGATCGGTTAGGCTTCGACTGCGCTATGGTAAATTCTCTTGACGGCGTTTCGGACAGAGATTTTTGCATAGAGCTTGCAAGTGCAATTTCAATTATTATGATGCACCTTTCAAGGTTTTCCGAGGAAATAATTTTGTGGTGCAGCTGGGAATTTAAGTTTATAGAGCTTGACGACGCTTTTGCCACCGGTTCAAGTATTATGCCCCAAAAGAAAAACCCCGATATAACCGAGCTTATCAGAGGAAAAACCGCAAGGGCTTACGGCGATTTGCAGACCCTGCTCACTATGATGAAGGGACTTCCTCTTGCTTACAACAAGGATATGCAGGAGGATAAGGAAGCGATTTTCGATGCTGTTGACAATGTTAAGCTGTGTTTGTCTACATTTATTCCCATGCTTAAAAATATGTCGATATATAAGGAAAATATGCGAAATGCGGCGGCTAAGGGCTTTATTAACGCCACCGACTGCGCTGATTATCTTGTAAAAAAGGGAATGGCATTCAGGGACGCATATAAGATAACAGGCGGCTTGGTTGCCCTTTGCATTGAAAAGAAAACGGATTTGGAGCATTTGCCGTTAGAGGATTATAAAAGCAGAAGCGAATTGTTTGATAATGACGTTTATGGGGCAATCAGTCTTGATACTTGCGTTAATAACAGAAAATCAAAGGGCGGACCGTCACCCGAAAATGTCAAAAAGCAAATAGAATACACAAGAAAAGAAATCGGTAAAATTAAATGATAACTTTTGAATACAGACCGCCAAAGGATATAAATTATTTCAGGCGCAGCGTTAATTGGTACGAATTGTCCCCAAGACAGCTTGAATGTGCGAGAAAAAATTCCGTTTGTGTAATAACCGCAATCGCAGACGGGAAGGAAGTGGGAATGTCAAGGCTTGTAGGGGACGGCGGCTATCAGTTTTTCGTGTCCGACGTTATAGTTATGCCCGAATATCAGGGAATGGGAATAGGAAAGCAAATGATCACTCTTCTTATGAACTATGCAAAAAGCGTCTCGGAGGAGGGTGAAACGGTAATGATGAATTTAATGTCGGCGAAGGACAAGGAAGGCTTCTATGAGAAATTAGGCTTTATGCGCCGCCCTAACGATGAAAGAGGTTCGGGAATGACGCAGTTTTTGCAGGGTGAAAAGAAGAAGAGAAAAGAGTAGTTTTAATGGATTACATTTATATGTACGGAATGGTGATGTCTACCGAAGCATCTTTGCTTAAGGCGGATTTTCCGAAAGCTGACGGTTACGGAGAGATAAAGGAAAAATATCACCATATCGGCGGAGAAACGGGTACGGCATCGGTTTTGATGGCATAGTGGATTATGTTATAATCGACACGGACACAAGAACTTGTTTTGGAGAATGGGAAAAGCATTTTGGGCGGGAAAAGCCTTTTACGGAGTTTGTTCAGAAATACACGAATGAAGCGAAATTGAAATACGTAAACAGATACTGACAAATTTCAAGTATATAAACAGTAATTTGAAAGGAGACCATTTGTATGAGTTCTTTACTGCAATCAACGAGAAATACTCGTGTACTGCCGACAGGTACAAACCGATATTTCAGAAGCGATTTTCCCGAAAACCTGACCGATATGGAAGTACGGTGGCTGTCAGATAATAATATAACTACGATAGTTGACCTGCGTTCCGATGAGGAGGTAGAGGCAAAGCCCTGCGTTCTTAAAGAGCGGGACGGTTTCAGCTATTTTCATCTTCCCGTTACGGGCGGCGGAGGTACTCCGAGATCACGCGAACATCTGTATACGGTTTATCGGCAGATGCTGGACGGGCAAATGGAAAAAATAATTGATACTGTCATGAATGCGAAGTCCAACGTAATGTATTTCTGTACGGCGGGAAAAGACCGCACAGGCGTGGTATCGGCGGTCATTCTGAAAAGGCTTGGCTTCAGTGATGAAGTTATCATTGACGATTATATGAAGTCTAAGGATAATTTAATGGATATGCTTACAGGGTATGTAAAAGCACACCCCGAAGTTGATATAGAAATTATTATTCCGCACAGGGAAAATATTGAACAGTTATTGAGGTTGTTGTAAAGCGGCAAAAGAGGAGTTTGTCCGGAAGTACACAAACGAGGCGAAAATAAAGTACAGTAATAGGTACTGATTTTCAGGGAGGAATATAAAATTGGAACATAAAGGAACTGTGAATGGGAATAGGAAAGCAAATGATCACTCTTCTTATGAACTATGCAAAAAGCGT
>CAZRRT010000005.1:0-47828 GCA_964602605.1 uncultured Ruminiclostridium sp. | reverse complement strand
AACCTCATTGTGCGAACGCGGGGAGAAATCCGTGAGGAAAGTCCGAGCATCACAGAGCGGGATAGCTGCTAACGGCAGCCGAGGGCGACCTTAGGGCAAGTGCAACAGAGATATACCGCCGTTTTTAACGGTAAGGGTGGAAAGGCGAGGTAAGAGCTCACCGGAGCATAGGCGACTATGCTGCCATGTAAACCCTATCCGATGCAACGCCGATTGGTACGGAGAACAATACGCTTGCTCGGCGTACTCCAAGATAGGCGGCTTCAGCTTACGGGCGACCGTAAGAGTAGATAAATGTTCGTACACGACAGAACTCGGCTTACAGATGAGGTTGCTATTTTTATGTGTATCGCCTTTAGTCGGTTGACAGTTAAATATGCACCCCACAGCGGCAAAGCTTAACTGTCAGCTGCGATGATATGCAGAGTTATTTTTAATTAAAAACAGCACGCTGAAATTTAATACAGCGTGCTGTTTTTATATAAATTTGTTGAGGCAAATAGAAATTAGCGATTATGATACTTTTTTAAGCTTTTAGGGACGATAAGCAGTGAAAATCAAACTGCTATCATCAGCCGTTGGTTTAAAAAGTTATATTACAGGCACAAGAGTTGCGATTCCGTTCTGTGAAATATCTACTGTGTATGAATAACAGTATTGGGGCGGATCAAAAAATACCGATCCCTCTGTTATCTCTACAGCAGAGCCGCCTTCAATGCGGTAATATTTATCTCCCGATTTGAACACGGAAAAATCAATTACAGAAAATTCAGCGGGGCTTTCTATAGGTATAAGCTGTCCCGAGGGAGATAATACATAGTGTTCTTTTGCGCCGTTTGCGTTTGTTGCGGTAATAGCCGCCGATTTTATATCCCCGCTTCTTGTAACTGCCGATATTTCGCTAAAAGCTCCTATTAGAGTTTCCCTGCCGTCGGTTATGCTAACTTTAAAAACATTAACCGAGCTGCCCATTGTAACCGCTGTGCAAATATATCCGTCAGCGCAGGACAAAACTGTTGCGGGATTGTCGTATCTCTTTACGTGAACAATATTCAGCAGGTTTTCGGTACGGCTTGCATAATATATATCCGAGCTGTCGGGAGATACTGTTTTAATAACGGTATCTTCTCCGTTTTGGCTGCTGAATATTGAGGAAAGCTCCCTGCTGCTGTCTGTTATGCTGCTGACGTCCAATTCGGTGAGCGTTCCGCTTTCGCCCTCCGCATAGAACAATCGGCTTACTCCGCTGCTGTCCTTGGCTGTAATATACAGTGCAGTGCTGTCGCTGTTTCTTCTGATTATTTTTGCATTGTCAACATAGAAGGTGGTTTCAAGAGAAAGATTGTTGTTTTCAACCTTATAAAGTCTTAAGCTGTCGGAGGTTATTACAACCAATTTATTATTGCTTATAAACTCCGCCTCGGTAACATTTGGAAGGGGAATTTCAATAGGCTGTGTTTGACTGCCGGAATGTGAACCGGTTTGGGAGGTTGCCGCAGAGGTTGTAGCTTCCGGATCGGCAGAAGTAATATCAGAAGTATCGGAAGGAGCAGGGGTGGTTTCGTATGTTGAAGTATTGGATACGGGAGGCTGCTCTGTGGTTTGGGGCAATTCTATCTGAACGGTGGTGGTGAAGGTATTGTCTGTGATAACGGGAACGGGGATATTTGCAGGCTTAATATAAGGCACAAATGTTTTGTCGGTGTATTTGCTGCCTTGAACAAGCTCTACAAGCGAAACTGCGTTAAGTCCCGAAATTTGCTTGTAAAAATCGGAAGGCGCAGTTATTTTTGCACCTCTGAACATAACCTCTTCGCTAATATCATCGGTATACTTATAGCATTTTCCGTCCTCTGTGTAAAGCAGGGAAAGCTTGATTTTGCTGTAATCCTCAATGGAGGAAAATACCAACAAAACTTCCTTTGAATTAAGCTTTTGTTCAAATGAAATAAACATATCCATATCCGACTTTTTATCGGCATTTTCACGGTATATTTTTTCAGCCTCGTTAACACGCTGCATGGCGGCGTCCAATGTGGTATCCACAATATTTGCCCCGTGCTTGAAAAAGGGCATTATGTTAACGGAAAGAACAGCAACGGCAGCCGCTGCGGCACAGGCGGAAATTCCCATAATCAGCTTTTGAACTTTTTTATACCTGTTCTGCATAGCCTGTCTTTTGGCATTATGCTTGATTTTTTCTTTATCAACGGTGTAAGCTTCCATTAAATCTCGGTAAAAATCTTTTTTATCCATCGCCATTCCTCCTCTCTATTCAATGAGGGGCAACGCCCCGAATTTATGAAAAATCCGGGGGCGCAAGCCCCTCAGGGTTTCAGTGGGGGATTGTATCTCCCACTGAAAGTCTGAATGGAACCCGCCGCCTAAGAGGCGGGGGACATCGGATTTTGATTATAAATGATATTTTTTCTTCTGCCGTTCTATAGTGCGGTAAAGCTTGTTTTTCACGGCGGAAAGAGTCATATTAAGCTGCTGTGCAATATTGCCAAGCTTCATATCGCATACAAAATACAGATAGAATATCTTGCCCGTAACCTCGTCGCTGTCGGCAATGTCCTCAAAAATTTCACGGGCAAGCAGCTTGTTGCACAAAACTTCCTCTAAATTTTTTTGATCCTTGGACATTTCCTTTTCTATCATAACCATTTGTTCTTCGGTATAATCGGAGAAGCTGTCGGACACGTTATTTTTTTTGTGAAATGTGTAGTAGCTTTTAAGCTCGAATTTTGCCACGCTTATCAAAAAAGCCTCGGCGTTTTCTATATCCGCATAGCCTTTTTTAAGAATACGCTGATAAAAGCGGGCGTATATGTTTTGCAGCAAATCCTCTGCGTCAAGAATGTTTCCGCATTTGCTGATTACATACTTTGTAAGAGAATTTATTGTATTATCGTAAACTTCGTTAAAGTAGGCTTCAGAGGAGTTTTCCCCTTTTCGATTCAAGCGTATTCACCTCGCTTTTAACCCTACATATAGTAGTAGTAATTTTTGCTGAAAAAGTTTCAGAATCCGTTAAAAGGCTGTTAAATTTATTGAATATTCACTGCAAATTCTTCCCATAATTCAGTAGAAGCAAGATCAAGAACGGAGGAAAAATAAATGAAGTTAATAAAAAAGGAACACATACTTACAATTTCTATGCTGATTGGAGCGGCGGCGGCAATAATTTTAGGCAGCTTTACGGTATTTGCAAAGGAGTGCGAGGATATGCCCCAAAGGCTTTTCAGACTTCATATTTTAGCAAATTCGGATTCTGAGGAGGATCAGCAGCTGAAATATGATTTAAGGGACTACCTTCTTCAGGATATGAGCGATATTTTTAAGGACTGTCAATCTGCTACGCAGGCAAAATTCGCCGCAAAAGAAAATCTATCCCAAATTGCCGAAAAATCCGCACTATTTGTAAAAGAAAAAGGTTATGATTACAAAGTTACCGCTTCCGTGGAAAATATTTATTTCACAACAAGACGCTACGGCAGCACCGTTGTCCCCGCAGGAAACTATGATTCCTTAAGAATAGTTATAGGAGAGGGAGAGGGACATAATTGGTGGTGCGTAATGTTCCCGCCCTTGTGCCTTGGAGCGGTTGAAGAATATGTAACCTCCGACGAGGATTTGATAATGTGCAGGAACAAGGTCGAATCCTCAAATCACCATAATGTTTCAAGCAATTCAACCATATCAAATAAGACTTCCCGCATAATAGAACAGGATCAGCCGGTGGAAGTGAGATTTGCCTTGTTTGAATGGATCGAAAAGCTGTTTAATTGAACTTCCTATTTCCTATTCTTCAAAAAAGCTGTATAATCTGCACTTTAACATACCGTTATAAAGCTTTCTGTCCTTGTTTGGCTTTATACCGAAAAGCTGAGGAAAATCTTCTCTTGATGTAATAACATAAAGGCTGCTTTGATTTAAGGGGAGCAGCCTTTTTCCCATTGTTCTGTATATTTCGCCGACTTTTTCGTCGGTCAGCATTCTCATAGCGTAGGGCGGATTGGTAATTACCTTGCAGCAGCTTTGGGGGTATTCAAAGTCCCCAATATCTCTTTGCTGAAAGGAAATGTACTTGTCCACTCCCGCCTTCCAAGCGTTATCCTTTGCCAAGCTTATCATTTCCTCGTCACAGTCATAGCCGTACAGCGTTATTTTATCGGGCTTTATCCGTTCTCTTGCCGCCGCAAATTCTTCCTCCCATATTTTTTTGTGGAAGCATTTCCATTCTGAGGCGATAAAGCTGCGGTTAAGTCCCGGGGCAATATTCAGCATTTTCATTGCCGCCTCGATAAGTATTGTGCCGCTGCCGCAAAAGGGATCGCACACATTGTCCCCTGTTCTGACACGGGCAAGGTCGCATATTCCCGCCGCCAAGGTTTCCTTTATTGGAGCTTCCCCCGAATATCTGCGGTAGCCTCTTTTATGCAGGCTGTTTCCCGTTGTGTCGAGAGTTAACAGCATTTTGTCTTTTTGAATAAGGAAATGTATGGGAAAGGCTTGTCCTGTTTCGGGAAGAGCTTTGGTTTTATGCTTTTGGCTCATTCTTAAAACCAAGGCTTTTTTTAAGGTTCTTTGGATTGCGGGAATGCTTGTTATTTTGGAATTTAAGGAATGTCCCTTTACCACAGGGAAGGCGTCCTCTTTTCCCGCAAATTCTTCTATAGGCGAATTTTTCGCTCCTTCAAAAATTTCGTCAAAGCTGCCTGCCGAGAACTGCCCCAGAACAATACCAACACGCTCCGCCACAGAGGAGGTTATATTCATTTTTGCAATAACTCTCTCGTCGCCTTCAAAGATCGCACGTCCGTCCGATATGGCAATATTTTCTCCCCCTGCCCTTTTTATTTCAAAGGATAGGGTTTTTTCCAAACCGAATAGACAGGGGCAGGTTAGCTTAAACATTGTTTCTCCTTTTGGGGTTTTGTTTTTCAAAAATAGATTTATAAAAGCATATTAAATCACAAAACACACGTCGTCAATCAGTTGTCAATCAGTCGTCAATCAGCATCAATCGGTCGTCAATCAGCATCAATCATATAAAGGAATTTCAGGGACTCCGTAATGTTCATCAAAATAATTGTATTGGTGGTCCTTGTCGCCGTCGCATATTTTGGGGATTTTGGTTTTTCTGTAATAGCCCACCGACGTTTCCTTGCAGTTTTCTCCTGCAATAAAGCCTGAGGCGGTGCAGTAGTTAAGCTCCACTACATTGGGATCTTTAACAAAGGTTTGATTGGGCATATCCGCCGTTATTACCTTCATTACATTTCCCCAAACCTGAGGTACGGTTCTCCAGCCGTCTTGTATCGCCTTGTGATTGTCCTTGCCCAATCTGTAAACCGCCACCAATTCGGGAGTTACTCCAACAAAGGTGTAGGTGGAGTCGTCGTTTGCAGTACCGGTTTTGCCAACTACCTCGATATTACCCAATTCCGCATGCCGTCCGCCTGCCATTTGGTCGGTAACCACCGTTCTCATAAGTCTGTTGGTGATATAGGCGGTGTCGGAGGAGATAACTCTTTCCCCTTCCACATTTTGTGATAAAACAATGCGTCCGTTGCTGTCCACAACCTTTGAATAGAGATAAGGCTTATAGTACAGTCCGCCGTTTCCCACCATAGCATAGGCGGCGGCTAACTGCATTGTGGTAACGCCTTGTGTAAACTGTCCCAAGGCAAGGGGAGAATACGCCATATCGTTTACGGGATCAAGGTCAAAATGCAGCTTTTCGGTAAGCTGAGTGAATGCGTTTTGCAGTCCCACCTTGCTTAATACATACACCGCCATTGTGTTTCTTGATTTTCTTACCGCAAACCAAGTGGGGTAGTACAAATTGTCGCCGAAATAGGCTTCGTCCGCAGCATAGTTATGAGGCCACCTCATAGTCTTTTCTTCGGGATCGTATCCCGGCTTGCCCTCATAGCTTTCTCCGCCTAAAGCTCCCACAGGCACTTTTCCCGCCTGGTCCTTAAGGAAGGTGGAGTAGGTTAATATATTGTTTTCCAAAGCAATGGAATAAACGGACAAGGGCTTTACCGTCGATCCTATGGTTTGAGTGTCCATTGTGGCACGGTTAAAGCAGTCGTTGCCCTCTTTTTCGCCTATTCCTCCCGCCAAGGCCAAGACAGTGCCGCTAAGGTTGGTGATAATAAACGAGCCTTGTATCAGATCCTGCTTTGCAAGTATAACCTCATTTTCGGAGGTTTCGGGATTATCGGTAATAGGTGCGGTGGGATAGCTGTAAAGCGCAGTGGAGGGATCTTTAAACAGCTCCTCCAGCTTGTTCTGCATATCTATATCCATATTTAAATATGCTTTAAATCCGCCCTTGTAAAACAAGGTTCTCGCCGCATTCCAGGTGATCTTGTTCATATCCGCCAGGTCGGTGATGATTTGATCTATAGCTGCGTCAACGTACCAATTCTGATTGACGGTGTAATTGCCCTTCCAGGTATAAGGAACATAGGCTTCCGTATCGGTAACGCCCAATTCCTCCCAGGAAACATTTTCATAGTAAGGATCTTTTAATTCTCCGTCCTCCTGAATACCGTAATATTCATTATAGCGCTCGTCAACATAGCCGAAATCGTCCCCTTTTACAGGCAGACGGAATTTTACCTTTTCATTTACGGCTTCCTCATATTCCTTTGTGGTGAGATAGCCGTATTCGTACATATTTTTAAGGCAGCGCAGCTGATATTTTCGTGTTTTTGACAAATCCGCATAAGGATTATAGGCGGAGGGAGAGCGGATAAGTCCCGCCAAAACCGCCGATTCCGCCACGGTAAGCTTATCGGGAGTTTTGTCAAAATAGCTGATAGAGGCGGAGGCGATTCCGTAAGATGTGCCGCCGAAGCCTATGCGGTTAAGATAGCTTTCAAGTATTTCCTTTTTGGTATACTTCTTTTCAAGCTCCAAGGCACGGAATACTTCTCTCAGCTTTCTTCCTATAGATACCTCTTTATCTCCCGTGATATTGCGGACCAGCTGCTGGGTTATGGTAGAGCCGCCCTCCGTTCCTCCGCTTACAAACATACGCACCGTTACCGCCACGGTTCTTTTCCAGTCAACGCCGTCGTGATCCAAAAAACGTGCGTCCTCTGCGGAAATAAAAGCGTCGATTACGTGTTGGGGCAGCTGATCCAAGGTGATAAGCACACGGTTTTCATCGGTACTCAGCTGCTTTATCTGCACCTCTTTTCCCTGACTGTCATAGCCGTACAGGAAGGTTGAGGAGTTAAGCTCTGCGTCCTCAAGGCTGATGTCAAAGTCGGATTCCGCAAACTGCGTTACATAAAGAGCCAAGCCCGTCACCACAATGCACATAGCGATAATAACCACCAAAATCATTGCGGAAAGGGTTGTGCCGATAATGCCCAAGGTTTTCAAAATTACCTTGCCTACCGTTATTTTTTCTTTTGGAAGCTTGTATTTGGGCTTCTTTTTCTTTTTTTCGGTTTCAGCGGGTTCTTCGCCGATCTTTACATATTTTACTTTTTTGTCGTTATTCATAATTCTCCTGTTATTATGACTTGTATGTTTTTCCAAATTATTATTTTCTGCTTTTTGCTTTTATAATCTTAATATAATAAGCTTTCTAAAATTATAAAGCAATTTCAAGATTCCATAAGAGAATCTTACATTATTAAGGATATGCCGAATATTAGACAAATTTCACCAAATAAAATGCGGGCGGCGTCTTATCAGCATTTATATTATGTTAATAAAATCTATAAAAACATAATACTTAAAATAGTATAACATATTATAAGTCAAATGTTAAGTCTTTTTTTACATTTTCACAATTTTATCTCAATTTGCAATTATTTTTTACAATTTTTATTTACAATTACGTTAAAATTTTGTGTAATTTGTGTAATTTATATTTATAAAATGTATATAATGAAAATTCAAATTATTTTGATACTTTTTTGTAACTTTTGAAGCATATAAAGAAAAAAACCTCCAAGCCCTTGCTTTAACCGCAAGCTCTCAGAGGTTAAATTTATGTATTAAACATTTTCTCATTATAAACCATTATAAACCTATTGGAAGCAATCAAAAACAGACTTTGACAATATCAATAATTGTTTTAAATCCAAATAAAAAGTAAAATTATAAATCAATTATTGCAGGCAAACTGTTTTATCTCTTGTCCTCATAATCAATAAGGTTTCTGAGAATTTTTTTCAGCGAATTACGCAGCTGTTCCTGCTCGCTGTCCGAAAGACCTTTTAACATTATCTCTTCGATGTTCTGGAACTGATCTCTGATAAAATCGTTCTGCTTTCTGCCCTCGTCGGTAATGTAAACGCTTACCTGTCTGAGATCGGAAAGGTTTGCTTCTCTGCGAACAAGACCGTCCGCTTCCATTCTTGCCAAGCTGACGGAAATAGTGGGTGCGGAAAGTCCCGTTTCCTTAACTAAATTAAGCTGAGAAATTCCGTCGTTGCGCGCCAAGCACATAAGAATTTTACGGTTTCCCTGTGATAAGCCGCTGCACTCCGCCTCGTGCCTTACCGCCAAGCCGAACATTTTAGAAATGTCGTTGATGAACATAGACGGCGTTGCGTTTTCTTTTTCCAAAAGGTTTTTGCTTTCGTTTGTTTTGTCTCTGTTTTCTCTCATGATTTCACTTCCTTAATCAATTTATGCTTCCTCTTGCAAAACCAATCATTTTTTGTATGCTTTATAATAATACAAACGATTCTGCTTATTTTATTATCAAGCATACTATTTTTTTATATATATTATTCTATTTTATTTTAACACAATTAAAAAAACTTGTCAATAGGGGATTTTTGCCGTATTAAGACTTTATCATATTACTTTGTTATTCCGATATTTGAAAAGATAAATTAAAAAGCTAATAAAAGCAAAAAGATTTAACATTCCGCTTATATAGCACAAAAATAAGCCTAATTCCGCTTGTTAAATATTTTCAAAGAAGGAATTTTGGAAAAAATTGATTAAAAAATTTTTTACCGAGTTTTGAATTTTGCAACTTTAATTGTCAAAAGATGAAAAATCTGTATTTTTGTCCTATTACTGTCAATTCCATATAACCGCTGCAAAGATATCCCCGCCTTTTAGGCGGCGGCTTCCATCTTAGGTTCAGTGGGGGTAAAATCTCCCACTGAACCTCTAAATTGCGAAGCAATTTCGGCAGCTTGTTTAAGCTGCGCTTTAAAAAAATAAATTAAACGGCACATATGTTTATCGTTAAATGACAGCAAGGTCTGCCCGCTTATTGATTGACAAAAAAACGTTAATTAAAAGCCATAAAAACCGCCTTTCCGTTCTGTATAACGGAAAGGCGATATATAGTAATTCTGGATTTTCACCGACTTATATAACAGCGAGGTCGGCGCATTGTGAGTTAAAAGCAGAAAGCTCCGAAGCCACGGGGCGTCTTTTCACCATAAGCAGCTGTCATCATAAGTTACCCAATTTTTACAGCAACCGGCAATTTATTTAACGTTTGCTGTTTGCCAATCCGCTTTTTACGCATAACAAGCTTAGCGGAAGGCGCTTAAAAGCCGTACAAGACCTGTACAACGTCCTGCGGGCAAGGGAAAACCCTTTAGTCAAGCATTTTACCTGACATATTTATTTTAACTTATTTTTTTTTATTTGTCAAGATGAAAATATTGGTTTTTATAAATATATTGAAAAGTTTATGACGGATATTGTAATATTTTGTAACTTGTTGTTACTAAACTGTAAACCTATTGTAACCCTATTGTTGTTGAAAACACCCGTTTATTGTGACATAATGATTATAAACCAAACATAAGCTTGTAAAAGCATACAAAAGAGGTAATCACTATGAAAAAAAATACAGCTTTTATTAAAGCTATTAGCTTTTCCGTTTTATTATGTGCGGCAATAACAGGCTGCTCCAAGGAAGATATAAAGGAATTCTTTGACGTTACCCCGGCTATAAGAACGCCCCCCTTGAACGCCGATATAACGCCAACCGATTCCCAAGCTCAAAAGGAGGAGAAAACAACCTCGGTTCTTGATTATTTACTGACACAGCAGCAGCCCGAAGAAACCGAACCGCAAAACAGCTTGTTTGAAAATCAGTATCAAAAGCCTGATACAACAAAGCTTGAACAATACCCCAATATGTGGTGTGAGCAATATATAGGAAAATACAAAAAAGCCGAAAAAACTGTATATCTCACCTTTGACGACGGTCCCTCACAAAATACCGACGCTATTTTAAAGGTATTGAAGGACAACGATATTAAAGCCACCTTCTTTATTGTTCCCGATGAAGGCGAGGTATGTGCAAAACGATTGAGAGCAATTACGGCGGCGGGACACACCATAGGGGTACATTCCTTCACTCACAACTACCTCACCGTTTACGCAGATGAAAAAGCCTATGTTAAAGATTTTGCAAAAGCCTATGATATAATAGTCAAAGCCACAAACAAAAAGCCGTGGCTGTACAGATTTCCCGGCGGCAGTGTAAATCAGTATAATCGCTATTGCAGAGAGGGAATAAAAAAGGCTTTATCCGAAAGGGGCTTTGTTTATTACGATTGGAATGTGGACAGCAACGATTGGCGGGGTCTTTCCTCGGAGCGGATTTGCCAAAACGTTACCGCCGACGCAAAAAAGTTTTCCTCCCCCACTATTCTTATGCACGACACCGACACAAGAGATAACACCGTCGCCGCTTTGGAAAATGTTATAAAATGCCTGAAGGACAGCGGATATAAATTTGCACCTTTAACTCCCGAGGTTGAGCCTGTGCAGTATGGGGTGAATTTTTGAATAATTAACAAAGCAAATAAAAGGGACTGCGGCAGCTTGGCAGTCCCCTTTTGGTTAATTCATATACTCCCCGCTGTATTCCAACAAAGTGACGGCGTTTACTCCGTTTACCGTCTTAAACTTTGCCGCCTCGGAAGTATCGTTTTTATTCACCTTTATTTCAATGGTAAGCTCAGTTTCCGAATCGGACAAGTTTTTGCTTTTTAATTTGTATTTCATACCGCTTAACAGGGAGCTTACCTGCTCCTCTGCATTGGGAGAATAACGGAGAATTAAAAGATAGCTCTTTTTCTCTTTTTTGCAAAAGTTAATAATAATGTAAACCAGCGCCACAAACACCGTTCCCACCAAAGCCACAAAGTAAAGCCCCGCACCGCAGGTAAGTCCCGACGCAATTCCCCAGAACAAAAAGCCTATATCAAGGGGATCTTTTACGGCGGAACGGAAACGGACAATAGACAATGCGCCCACCATACCTAAGGACAATACTATATTTGCGCTTATTGTCATTATGATAAACGAGGTTACTACCGTTATCATTATCAGCAGTATGTTAAAGTTGTCGCTGTATACCACGCCTCTGTAAAAAAAGCGGTACACAAGATAAATGATAATTCCGCAAATCACCGCAGAACCCATTGACACCAAAATATAGGGCAGGGACAGATTTGCTAATTGAGAGGACAAATCAAGGCTTGCTCCCAGCTGCTCTAAGATATTTTTTGATAATAACTGCATTTTGACACCTCCGTAAGTTTATCTTTACATAAAACAAATTTTGAAACCGATTCTCTCATTAAGGGAATACCGCTGAATAATTCCTGAATATAGGAGGGAAAAAAGCTGTCGTATTTTATTTCCAATATTATTTCCCTATTATTCAGCACATTTATAAATTCGGAATTATTATGAGGAAAATCGGGCTTTTGACGGGTTTTAAGCTTGCTGTCAAAGGTAATCCTCACATTTCCGTAATCACAGATATAGGCTTCTCTTTCATAGTCCACCATAACGGCGGGAATAAGCTTTACCAATTTATCCGACAGGTAAAATTCCTCTGCGGCGGTATTTGTAAAAGAGCTGTCGGATAAAAACTCCCTTTTCCCCTCCAAAATAAGCATATACTGCTCACAAGTCAAGGGAACGGATCTTTTACACACCAAATCCCCCTTTTTTTCCTTCACCTCTAACTTAATAACGTCGGGAGAAAAATTGTAAAAGCGAATACGGTATTTTTTTCTTGAATCGAGTCCCAACAGCTTATCGTTATAGGCGGTTTGGTAAATATCGTCAAAATAAAGGGAGGTAATTCGGTATACTCCGTTTTTGCCGTTTTTATCGGTTTTGAGAACGGCTTTTAATCTGCTTTGCAAAATATGATAATATCCGCTGTTGATTATGTATTTTAATTCATGGCGGTATTTTTTTGCATCGGTTTTGTTTTCTTTCATAGCTTGCAGCCTTTATTTTTTTTATTTTTATAAATTTAATAATAGTATAACACGGAATCGGGGTTTTTGCAAGGAGATTTTTCAGAGTTATGACTTTATAGCTGTAATGAGCTTTTTTGGATATATTGGTTTGGCGCTGACGGTTTTTGCGGCGAGAACAGTATTTTTACGGAATTTATTAGGGTGAGAATGAATATGTTGATTTTTTATTTTGTGTTGATTTGGTGCTATAGGCACTTATGGTGGAAATGGTATTTTTTATGTTGGCGTGGCGATGTTGAGTTTTTTGTTGAAATCCTGCGATTGGGACGGTTATGCTTTTATTTAACACTTTAATGTGCCACATTTAAATTTGAGTTTGTATTCCTTATTACTAAAAATATCTTTCCACATTTTTATTATTTTGATTTCCACCGATGTTAAATGTTATGGAAAACTTTTGTAGGATTTAACAAAATTTTCCTTTAAAAATTTCTGAAATAGCTATTGCATTGTACATTATATAGTGGTATAATAATCAACAGACAACAAAATAAGCCAAATAAATTATTGGTGAAATTATTTGACGTTCCACATTTACAGCTTGTTTTACTTGCTTTAAAACGGTGTTTGCGGCATTTTATTAAATTGCTGAAAAATTTTTTTAAAATGTGGAACATAAAGTAAATCCGAAAGTCTGTTAAAATCCTGTAATATGTAAGGATAATAGTAGATGATAAAGAGATAACGTTGTTTAATATTTATGAAACGAAAGGGAAAAAGAATGATTAAAGTAAATGTAATTGGCGGAACAATAAGCGATGCGGAAAAAGAGGCATATGTGCAGAGAGCTAAGCAGCTTTACCCCGAAAAGCGTATTCAATCTATGGATATTACTTTGGTTGACGGAAACTATGTGGATATAGAATATCACTACGATTCTGTTCCTTTTCAGCGTATCCGCCGTGTAACAGGATATTTGGCAGGCACATTGGATCGTTTCAACAACGCAAAGAAGGCTGAAGTAAGAGATAGAGTAAAGCACGACGTCACAATTTCCGATTTCGAGGACGTTTACATCGGCGCATAAAAACCTTATAATATAAATTAAATAACGCCTGTTCTTTAAGGATTTTTTATTAAAGAACAGGCATTTTTATTAAAGCGCAGCTTAAACAAGCTGCGCTTTAATAACAGATTTATAAACCTCAATCTCCGAAATATTCCGCCAACATCAAGTCAACCATTCTGCCATAGCTCCTTGTGCCGTCGGATTGGTTGTTGGCTTTTAAATATTTGTCGTTTACAATAGATGAAACCTTGTAGGTTACCTGTTTTTCGTAAGGCGACCAATAGCTGTTTCGGTGGGAAAACTCGTTTATTATAACAGGTGACAGCAGGTTGATTATTTTATTGTATTCTTCCTTTGAAACAGAGCTGTAAAGCGCATTCAGCGAATAGGTCAGCGCTCCCAAATATCCGCTGTATTTAAAATAAGTGCTTTCGCTTTCTCTGCAAGCGATAAATGCAATGTAATTTGCCTCGTCCTCACGTATAAAGCCGCTTAAATGGCTTAATTCGTGGCAGGCGGTAAAGCCTTGGGAGGAAACGGGCATAGCTTTATTGAAATTGGCTTCCACCGTAACGGGAAAGTATATTCCCGCCAAATTGCAGCTTGACATAATTTCGGAGGCTGCCACACCCTTGGGCTGAGGATAGTAGGTGTTAAGCACGCTGTATTTTTCTCCTATGCTTTCCATAGCCTGAACCGCAAATTTGTTGAAATCATAAGGCTTAATAGGTCTGCCCTCACTGTCTAAATCCACCTTTTCCGCTATTTTATCAGCTTCCTCTATTAAGTGCAAGGTCATTTCCTTTAGCTCGTCTGCGGTGTATTTTCTTATATTCAGTCCGCTGTATTGGGAAAAGGGAGTGCGGTTGTAGCCAACCAAACAGTTTAAGGTGACAATAAGGAATATTGCCGACCAAAATATCTCTCCCCAGGAAATACCGTTTAAAAAAGCTTTCAGGCGATTTCCCTTGCTTTTAATCACTTTTATAATAAGGAAAACAATACCCGTAAGCGTACCCAAAATAACCAACACCACAAAAATTTCCGCCACGGAAAAGGGAAATACTCCCCAAATACGAGAGCCTATTCCCGAAAATACGGGATATACGTTAAAACAAAGCCAATCCGCAAAGGAACAGCTTATTCTGCTGACAATAAGCACGATTAAAGCTGTCAAAAGCAAAGAGCCTGCAATAATATGCCGAATCTTGTTGAATTTCATAGGCTTTTTTATTTGGGCTTGACCTTGCGGGATTTGAGCTTCCGAATTTTGCGGGTTTTGTACTTCCCCGTTTTGAGAGCTTTCGGGAGATTGAGTATTTTCCGATTGGGAAATGTGGGGAGCATTAAGATTAGGGGTTTGGGGATTTTCCGATTGGGTAGTATCGTATGTATCAATAGGAGATTCAAACCGCTGCATAATATCGGTTAAGGATTGGGGCTTTTCTGTGGGCTGTGAGTTATCGTTTACAAGCTGCGGGTTATCAGGCGGCTGTGTGTTTTCACCTGCAAACTGCGGGTTATCAGGCTGCTGTGCGTTTTCATCTGCAAGCTGCGAATTATCCTCGAACTGCATACTGCTTTGCGGATTCACTTCCGCCGATTTGCCGACATTATCTGTAACAGGCAAGGTATTTTGCAAAGGGGATTGGGCGGGTACAGAAGCAGCGGACTGATTTATGCCGCCGTTATTATCCGAGCTGCCTTGAGCCGTATTTTGATTATCGTTTATAGCCTTATGGTATTGGTTATTCTGATTATTGCCGCTTCTGTTTTTCTTACCCATAATATTACCCCGATTTTATTTATAATTATTTTGCCATACAGCTGAAACTTGTTAATCTCATTCTATCCAAAACGATCCAAAAAACCTAAGCAAAAATTTTTAGGCAAGCTGTTGTCAGTCTGTTCCGATACCCAAAAATCCGTAATACTTCATACTGTCCGAGGAGTCGATTTTTATTTCCACGGTATGCTGTTCCGATTTATCGCCTGTCCAAGCCAAGTCTGCCTCGGGATTTCCCCAGCCGCCTGTTTTATTGGAGGGAAGGGAGATTACTTCCTCTCCGTCCACAAAAACTCTTGCGTCTGCAAACTTGTCGGACTTGTTGCAGTGGAATATTAAAAACAAATGCTTAAATTCTGCTGTAAAGGATAAGGACGCACCGTCAGCTCCCCTATACATATATCCGCCGAATGCTGCGACTATTTTTTCCGACTGCTTAAACTGATCCGAAGCCGTTATATTTAAGTCCTTTGCTTCAACTATCTTTATATTTTCATAATCGGACGATTCAAGGGGAGAAGCGGGTACGGCGGAGGGGTTGGGAATATCCTCGGTTTTTTCCGCCAGCTCTTTTACCTTTTCAAAGTAGCTCATTATAAAATCCTTAACCAATTCGTGTCCCCATACGTTAGGGTGAGATTGGTCGTCGGAATATTTCTCCCAAGTCATAAGACCTGCGTCAAACATCGGGTTTATTGCATTGCCCACGCTTATCATAGGAAGCTTGTAATATTTTCCTATTTCGGACATTTGGGGCTGACAGCTGAATCTGTTTTGCAACACGGTAAAAAGCAGAACAACAGCGGGATCGTTGTCTTTATTAAGGGATTTTCTCACAAGGCTTTCGTAGCAATCCTTGTACATTTGAGTTTGCCCGTCGTTCACCGCAAATTCTATAAAGATAATATCAGGCTTTTTATCGCCGAACAAATCTCTTTCCGCTCTCACCACTCCCAATATAGAGGGCGTGCCGCTTAAACCTGCGTTTACATAATTTATTTTAGTATTTGGGAACATTTGGCAAAGACTGTCATAGGTAAGCTTTGCATAGCACTGATCCGCACCTGCGGTAAGTCCCTCGGTAATAGAGCCGCCAATAAAGCCGACAGTTATTTCCTCTCCGTTTGCCGCCTTTTTCAGCACTCTCACCATTCGAGAGGTATCTCCCTCGGTAATAAAGCTGTGTTCTATCATATATTTTCTTTGTTCTTCTTCCGACAGGTTTTTTTCGGGCAAGTCGGTATTATTCGGAGTATTTTCCGCAGCATTTGTGGGCTTTGCTTCGGTTTTTTGCGAATTGTCGGTTTCTTGCTTTGTGCAGCCGCTTAAAAGAATTAAACAAGCGGCGGTTATTGCCATTAGCTTTTTCATAGCTGCTCCTTTTACGTTATGGATTTTAAAATATCAATAGCGTGAAAATGTTTTTTGGGATATTGCCGACATTTATGCTTTTTTTAACAGTCAATTTGCTTAACATAAAGACTGTTTGTTAAAACTTATTATACATTTTTTTAAGCGGAATGTCAAGAAAGCAAAATTGAAATAAAGTCTGCATTTGGGAGAAAATAATGTCAGCTCAACCATTTTTGCAATAATTCTTGTATTTTATATTAAAATGGTGTATAATAAATTAAAAGCTTTTTTAGAAAGGATAAAATTATGGAAATCACAAAAGACACTATTATAGGCGATATTTTGGACTACAACGCAGAGGCTGCCGCTCCCTTTTTCTTTGAAATGGGAATGCACTGCTTAGGCTGCCCCTCCGCAAGAGGCGAAAGCATAGCTGAGGCTTGCGCCGTTCACGGCATTGATCCCGAGGAATTGGTAAAAAAGCTGAATGAAGCAGTAAACGCTTAATTATTTCAAGTCTAAAGCCTTATGAACATCAACAGCAGCAAGGTTCATCTTGACCGCCGACTTAAAACGGTGGCAAGCTTTGTCCGAATCCATAAAAGAATTGCAGATATAGGAACAGATCACGCCTTTGTCCCCTGTTGGCTTTGGCAGCAGGGGGCAAGGGAAATTTATGCTGCCGATATTTCCGAAGGACCTCTTTCCCGAGCAAGGGCTACTGCGGCTCTTTACGGTATTGACGGCATAAAATTCGTGCTGTGCGACGGGCTTGACGGCATTCCCCCGGTTGATGATGTTATTATTGCGGGAATGGGCGGCGAGATGATAGCGGATATTATTTCACGCTGCACGTTTCTGAATGAAGAAATGCAGTTTATTTTACAGCCTATGACTAAGGATAACCGCCTTAGACGGGGACTTTACCGTATGGGCTTGGAGATAGAATCGGAGAAAACGGCGGCGGTGGGAAGCAAGGTTTATACCGTTATGCTTTGCAAATACATAGGAAAGCGGCAGGAGATAAGCGAGAAATTTGCTTTTATCGGCAAAAATACAGACAGAGCTTATTGCGAGAAAACAGCTGCAAAGCTTGCCAAAATGGGCAGGCATAATGAAAGCTATTTAAAGCTCAGCAAGGAAATACTTGAAAAATAGCAGCTGACGGACAACAAGGTTTATACTAATACCTGACTGAAAATAGTATTAGGAGTATTGCAATGAAATTTTTTAAAAAGAAAAATCAATCGGGAGAAACCGCTGTGAAAAAAGATTCAGGAGAGATTTCCGAACAGCCTCGGCAAGCACTGCCTAAAAACCCTATACAAATAGCCTTTGAGAAAAATCTGAAATTTTTAAATCAAGAAACTTACCCCGCCGAATTTTTTCGCGGCTTGTTTACCGAAAACGACAGAATAAAAATCTTTACTGCGGGCAATGCCGATTTCCCTACGGGACAGGTGGTTATAGCCGATCCTTTGGTGTATTTGGGTACAAAATATCAGACCCTGCTTGAAAGAGAAATTCCAAAGGGCAGTTATCCCGTAGAGCTGTCTGTCTTTTATTCCCAAACTGTGGGAATTCGCATAGCTGCCGCAAGGCTTAAAATAAAAGATGAGGAAGCGGTAAGCTATACACAAGGAGAAGCTCGGGTAAATACCGACGGCAAAAGACCCTTCTGCTTTATGGGAGTTGACGCCGGGGTTGCATGCTTTACGGATTTGCAGATTTCAAAGGAATATAACGATTTTCTTGTAAAATGGCACAAGGAAAATCCCGATAAAAACCATTATGACGATTATTTTGCAGAATTCTTCGCCCAAAGCTATGAAAAGTTCCCCCAATTTCAGAGAAAGGGCGGGGATTTTATCCAATGGACGCTGCCGCAAAGCGAAAACCGTCTTGTTATGTTTGCCAGCGGCTTAGGTGACGGAATGTACAGCGGATATTGGGGAGAAAACTCCAATGGGGAAATAACCGAGCTTGTAATACCTTTTTTAAATCCCGAATTATTTTGAAATGACATTAAGGAAACACAACGTAATTAGCTGCTGACGCTTTTGCCGAATGCAGTTTTTTGCCGAAGCCATAACACAAATGCTTCTGCATATTTCCCGCCATATTGCACGGCAATAATTGTACGGTGTTGTTTAAAAAATAAAAAGCTATCGTAAGAAAGGAAAAGCAAAAATGGCAGTGACAGTAGGAGATGTTTATCGCTTTATTGACAGCCTTGCCCCCTTTAACACTCAGGACAAATTCGATAATTCCGGTCTTCTTGTGGGAAGTATGGCGGCAACTGTTTCAAAAATCGCAGTATGCCTTGATATTACAAGAAAAACTGCGGAAGAAGCGGCTTTGCAGGGCGCAGATCTGATCGTTTCCCACCACCCGGTGATTTTCCACAAGTTAAGTGCGGTTGAAATCACCAACCCCATTAACATACTTATCAAGAATGATATTAACGCTATCTGCGCCCATACCAACATTGATATTGCAAAGAACGGAATAAGCGATATGATGTTGGAGCTTTTGGACATAAAAGGAGAAACTGCGGTATTGGAGCCTATCCACCCCGACGGCACAGGCTACGGCAGAATTGCACAGCTTGACTTTGCCGCGGACGCCGCTTCCCTTGCCTTGATGTGCAAAAAAGCCTTTAACTGTCATACGGTAAGATATTATGACAGCGGCAGAGTTATTAAAACCGTGGGAGTATGTTCGGGAGCAGGCGGCAGCGAAATCGACGTTATAAACGCTGCGGAAAAGGGCTGCGACGCTCTTATTACGGGAGATGTAAAGCACAGCGGCTTTATCGAGGCTTTAAACAGAGGAATAACGGTTATTGACGCAGGTCATTTCCATACGGAAAATATAATCTGCGGAAAGCTGTCTGCGGAGCTTGAGGCGGCTTTTGATGTTGAGGCGTTTATTTGTGAGAATAGTAAGGATATTGTTAGTTATTGTTGAAAGCAGTTGAAAATAGTTGAAAAAGCCATAAATAAATTAAGTTAGAGGGTTTTTGATGAATCGCAAATTTAAAGATATTAAAAGCAGTTTAAGATTTATATTAGGTGAGCCATATTATGAAAATGACAAATGTATACTTTTTTGCGGTGATACTATTGAGATGCAGCCTAAAATAAATCAGCAATATTTTGACGCTGTTGTCACAAGTCCGCCTTATAATATAGGGAAAGAATATGAAGAAAACAAATCATTAAATGAATATATCGAGTGGTCAGTTAAATGGATTTCTGACTGCTGTAAACTGATAAACTCTGACGGTGCGCTGCTGCTTAATTTAGGCTATTTGCCTGTTGAAAACCGAGGGAGAGCTGTTCCTATTTCTTATTTGCTTTGGGATAAAATTCCATTGTTTTTAAATCAGGAAATAGTTTGGAACTATTCAGCAGGCGTGGCTTGCAAAAATTATTTAAGTCCTCGGAACGAAAAAATTCTTTGGTATGTAAAAGATAGTAACAATTACACCTTTAATTTGGACGCTATTCGGGATAAAAATGTAAAATACCCAAATTCAAAAAGAAACGGCAAGCTTCGAGTAAACACATTAGGCAAAAATCCCTCAGATGTTTGGGAAATTGCAAAAGTAACTACCGGCTTCAACCGTTCATCAAAGGAGCGCACTCCTCACCCCTGTCAATTTCCCACTGATTTAATAGACAGAATAATATTGGGATTTACAAATTCGGAGGATATAGTTTTGGATCCTTTTGTAGGCTCGGGAACAACATTTGAATCCTGCATAAAAAACAACCGATATTGCGTAGGCTTTGAAATTAAAGAAGAGTATTGCCAAATTGCCAAACAAAGAATTGAAAATCTGCAAAATGAACAGTTAAGCTTATTTTATGGAGGATTGTGATGAACAAGGCAAATCCTTATGAAATTGTTCCTGTGGAAAAATGGGGTGAGGTAACAAAAGAACTTGTGGAGCAGCACCCTTTAAGACCTTTTATTATTGACTTTTGCTTAAAATCGTGGCAAAGCATACTTCACGGAAAAATTAATACTTATCTCAATATGTATATCAGCGAAATGAGCATATCTCCACAAGCTACAGGAGCTTTGCTTCATGATGTAATTCCTCAATACATTTCAAAGAACATAAAAGGCTTCAGAAAGGGAGAGGGTAACGAAAAAGACGTGGTTTGCGAATATGACGACTTTTATTCCTTTGAAATAAAAACGTCTTCTCAAAAATCCATTTACGGAAACAGAAGTTACACCAAATCCGATTCGGGAAAAACAAAATTCGGTTATTATCTTACAATAAATTTTGAGAAAATCAACGCCAACAACCCTAAAATTTTACTGATAAAAATGGGTTGGCTAAACCATTCCGATTGGATAGGGCAAAAAAGTGAAACAGGACAGCAAGCCTCACTGACCAAAGAGGCAAAAGAAAATAAATTTATAACTCTATATGAAGCATAAATAAAAACACACTAAAAGAGGTGAACCCAATGTCCCTTGACGGAGCATATTTATCGTTAATAAGACAAGAGCTTATAAGCAAGGGACTTATAGGCTCCCGTGCGGATAAAATACACCAGCCCTCCCGTGACGAGCTGATATTTACCTTCAGAGGATTTAAAGGCGGGGTAAAGGTTGCTATGTCCGCCAACCCTTCCGCCGCAAGAGTTTGCGTAACAGAGGGCGTTGCCGATAACCCACAATCCCCTCCCATGTTTTGTATGCTGATGAGAAAGCATTTAAGCGGCGGACGATTGCTTGATATTTCCCAAGAGGGACTTGAACGTGTACTGTCTTTTGACTTTGAGTGCGTAAACGAAATAGGGGATATTGTAAAAAACCGACTTTCCGTTGAATTGTTGGGACGGTGCAGCAATATCATTCTGCTTACCGAAAAAGAAGGACAGTGGCGTGTTGTGGACAGCATAAAGCGGATAGGGGACGACGTTTCCGCTGTCAGGAGAATATTGCCGGGAATACTTTATGAGCCGCCGCCAAAGGAGGATAGGCTTGATTTTCGCTTTTGTACCGCTGATGAGGCAAAAGAAAGACTGCTGCAAAATCCCCGGCAAAAATTAGAAAAAGCGCTTATAAAGACCTTTGAGGGAGTAAGCCCCATTTTATGCAGGGAGTGGGCATACTACACCGCAAGGGATATTGATATACAGTGCAAATGCCTTGAAGAAAAGGATAGATTCGGACGGTTTGAATTCTTCTTAAACCGCATAAAAAGCATACTTACAGATACCGAAAATCCAAATAAAGGGGCAAAATATTCCGTTATATATGAAAAAAGCGGAAAGCCTGTGGATTTCACCTTTATTTCCACCCAGCAGTACGGGGCGAGTGCGGTTCAAAAAGAGTTTCCTTCTCCCTCCTCGCTGCTTGACAAGTTCTTTTGCGGCAGAGCCACCGCCGAGCGTATGAAACAGCGTTCGGGAGATTTATTAAAATCTATTTTGGCAATATACAACAGAACCTCAAAAAAATTGGAGCTGCAAAAGGGCGAGCTTGCCGCCTGCTCCGAAAGAGAGGTTTTCCGAGTCCGCGGCGATCTTATTTCCGCCAATATCTACCGTATGGAAAAGGGTATGAATGAGATTACCGTCGACAATTATTTTACGGGGGAACAGGAAACCATTAAGCTGGACGTTAGGCTTACTCCCTCTCAAAATGCTCAAAAATACTATGCCGAATACCGAAAATTGGATACTGCGGAGAAAATGCTCACCAAGCTTATCCGGCAGGAAAAACAGGAGCTTTTGTATCTTGACAGCGTGTTTGACTGTGCCGCAAGAGCGCAAACGGAAGCGGAGCTGCAAGAGATACGGCTTGAATTGTCAGGAGCGGGTTATCTTAAAAAAGGCAGAAACAAAGCCTTAGGCAAAGGCGATAAAACCGCAAAGCCTTTACAGCCGCTGAAGTTTATATCCAAGGACGGATTTGACATATGGGCGGGACGGAATAATCTGCAAAACGATAAGCTGACCTTAAAAACCGCCAAGGGAGATGATTTGTGGTTTCATACCAAGGATATTCCCGGTTCTCACGTTATAGTATTTGCAAGAGGCAAAGAAATCCCCGACAGCACCATACTTGAAGCCGCAAGGATTGCCGCTTCTTGTTCAAAGGCAAAGGGCGGCACAAAAATCCCCGTTGACTATACTAAGGTGAGATATGTTAAAAAGCCTAACGGAGCTAAGCCGGGAATGGTTATCTTTACTAACAATAAGACTATTTTAGTAGACGGAGATTATGATATTTGAAAGGGGTAATTATGATCTTTAAAAAATATCCCGATGAAAAAACGGTAAATGAGCATATTAAGAATAAAGAACCTTTAATTATCGCCATACCTTTTGAATTTGGCATTGATGATAATAAGCCTGTTCTTATGTCAATGCTTGATGACAGCTTTGAACATCATATTCTTTTATCCCATTTTGAGATAAATCCAAATGATATTGATAAATATTTCAGAATTGTTGCGGATAATACAACTGCGGAATGGACTTTTGTCTGTCCTCCCGATTATTGCGGAATAAAGGACAGACAGAAAAGAATTATCCGTTTTTACAATGACGGGTTTGGGGCTATTTCCAATGTTTTGTCACAAATCGGATATTTTTCGGATATTATTATTCCAAAAAGATACAGAAGGCATTTTGACGCTATGGGAGACGACAGTACATTTACTCCCTGACAAAAAACTCCAAAGAAAAGAAAGGACACAAAAAAGAAAATGAAAAAGGAACTTGCAAAAACCTACTCCCCAAAGGATTTTGAGGAAAGATTATACAAATATTGGGAGGAAAGCGGATTTTTCAAGGCAGAGAGAGATCCCCGAAAACAGCCCTACACAATAGTAATGCCCCCTCCCAACATAACGGGACAGCTCCATATGGGACACGCCCTGGACAGCACTTTACAGGATATACTTATCAGATTTAAAAGAATGCAGGGTTATTCCGCATTGTGGCTGCCGGGAACGGATCACGCAGCGCTTGCCACCGAGGCGAAAATAGTAGGCGAGATGAAGAAAGAGGGCGTTACAAAGCAGCAGTTAGGCAGGGACGGCTTTATGCAGCGTGCTTGGCAGTGGAACGACAAGTACGGCGGCAGAATCAAGGAACAGCAGAGGAAAATGGGAAGCTCCTGCGATTGGAGCAGAGATAGGTTTACTATGGACGAAGGCTGTTCAAAGGCAGTTCAAAAGGTCTTTACAGATTTATACAAAAAGGGACTTATTTACAGAGGAGAGCGTATTATAAATTGGTGTCCCTGCTGCAAGACCTCTATTTCGGATGTGGAAACAGAGTATGAGGAGCAGGACGGCTTCTTCTGGCACATAAACTATCCCTTGGCAGACGGCAGCGGCTTTGTGGAAATCGCCACCACCCGTCCCGAAACCCTTTTGGGGGACAGTGCTGTTGCGGTAAATCCCAAGGACGAAAGATATACGGATCTTGTGGGAAAAATGTTGAAGCTTCCTCTTACGGACAGGGAAATACCCGTTATTGCAGACGAATACGTTGATATGGAATTCGGTACGGGCTGTGTTAAAATCACTCCCGCCCACGATCCTAACGACTTTGAGGTAGGCAAAAGACATAATCTGCCCATTATCCATATGATGAACGAGGACGCTACCATTAAAGAGGGCGTTGGCGGCAAGTATGCGGGAATGGACAGATATGAAGCAAGAAAGGTTATGGTAAAGGACTTGGAGGAGCAAGGTCTGCTGGTAAAGACCGAGCCGCACAAGCACAATGTAGGCACTTGTCAACGCTGCCACACCACCGTCGAGCCTACCGCCTCTTTGCAGTGGTTCGTTAAAATGAAGGATTTGGTAAAGCCTGCAATAGAGGTTGTAAAAAGCGGTGAGCTTAGATTTGTACCCAAACGCTTTGAAAACAGCTATCTTTATTGGATGGAAAATATCAGAGATTGGTGCATTTCCCGTCAGATATGGTGGGGACACAGAATACCCGCCTTTTACTGTCAAAATAAGGACTGCGGTCATATTGAAATCAGTCTTGACAACATTGACAAGTGTCCCAAATGCGGCGCACCTATGGTACAGGACGAGGACACTCTCGACACTTGGTTCAGCTCTGCGCTATGGCCCTTTTCCACATTGGGCTGGCCCGAAGAAACACCCGACTACGACTATTTTTATCCCACTCAAACACTTGTTACCGGCTATGATATTATTACCTTCTGGGTATCGAGAATGATATTCAGCGGGCTGGAGCATACAGGAGAAAAGCCCTTTAAGGACGTGCTTATTCACGGTCTTGTAAGGGACGATCAGGGTCGGAAAATGTCTAAGTCTTTGGGAAACGGCGTTGATCCTCTTGACATAATAGACAAGTACGGCGCGGACGCATTAAGGCTTACCTTGGTAACGGGCAATGCCCCCGGCAACGATATGCGCTGGACGGAAACAAAGGTCACCAACTCCCGCAACTTTATAAACAAGCTGTGGAACGCTTCCCGCTATATTCTTATGAATCTTCCCGAGGACTTTGAAGCGGCAAAGCTGCCTGATGATATGCCTATTGAGGATAAATGGGCGCTGTCCTTATACAACGATACGGTTAAAAACGTTACAAACAATCTTGAAGCTTACGAATTGGGCGTTGCGGTTCAAAATGTTTACGACTTTACATGGGATATTTTCTGCGATTGGTACATCGAGCTAACAAAGCCCCGTATCAGCGAGGGCGGTGCTACCGCTTTGGCGGCGCAGAATGTTTTGGTGTATATTATGACGGGAATATTAAAAATGCTGCACCCCTTTATACCCTTTGTTACGGAGGAAATTTGGCAGTCCCTTCCTCACGGCGAACACGAAAGCATAATGATGACAAAATGGTGCGAATACGACGAAAATCTCCATTTTGCAAAGGAGCAGGAGGATTTTTCAAAGATTGTGGACGCAATTAAGGCGGTGAGAGTTCAAAGAAGCGAGCTGAACGTTCCCCCCTCCAAGAAAGCCTCTATGGAGATTGAAACCAAGGAAACGGATTTATTTAATAACTGCCAAAGCTTCTTTGTAAAATTGGCAAGCGCATCAACGGTTGAGGTTAAGGAAAAGGTTGAAAACACTGACGGCAAAATGACCGCCGTAACCTCCGCCGCAAGAATTTTCACTCCCAAGGGACAGCTTATTGACGAGGAAAAGGAAAAGGCAAGAATTGAAAAAGAGATAAAAGCGGTTCAAAAGGACATAGACTTTTTAAGCGCCAAGCTTAACAATCCGGGATTTCTGGCTAAAGCTCCTCAGCAGCAGATTGACAATGAAAGAGCAAAGCTGGAAAAGGCGCAGGAGAAGATGAAAAAACTGCTGCAAGCCGATTAAGCCTTGTTTCAACCTGATTAAACCATATATAAAAAGTTATCTTAAAATTAAAAACAGAGCTGATTTCGGTCGGCTCTGTTTTTATAATATACAGTATCTTTTTTTCTTAGTTTCCGCCGATAATATCCGGCTTGCTTTTTCTCTTGTATGCGAATTGACTTTTTTGGAGTTAATAATTACCTTAAGCACCTCAATTTGCAATCCCTCTTTAAAAATTTTCTTGGCATATAAAATCTTTTTTCTTTTGGTGCTTTCCGTGTACTGTTCGCTTATCATCTCTAAACAGTCATCATTCGGCATTTTTTCAAATACATAATAATACTTTACAAATATCGTTCTGCCAACAATATTAAGAAATCTATTTACATTCATTTTTCCACAACTCACTTTTAAACTTGTTTTCGTGTAACCACTGCACAGATGCCCCCGCCTCTAAGGCGGTACGGGTTTATGAAACTTTGCAGGCTAAGTCTTTCATCTTAAGTTCAGCGGGGGTAAACTTCCCCACTGAACCCGGAAATTGCTTGGCAATTTGGGCAGCTTGTTTAAGCTGCATTTTAAATAATTATTGTTTATTTTTATTCCCCATAATATAGCTATATACCGATTTGGGATATTTTCATTATACCAAAACGGTATATTTATGTCAAGGGGGTGATTAGTATTTTAAGATTAAAAGAGCTTAGGGAAAAGAAAAAGCTTTCGCAGTTAAGATTGGCTATCGAGCTGAATTTAACTCAAAATACAATTTCAAGATACGAAAACGAGGAAAGAGAGGCGGATTACAAAACCTTGATAGCTATTGCCGATTATTTTAACGTATCAATAGATTATCTTTTAGGCAGAACGGATAACCCTTTAATGAACAAATAAATTCTCTTTATGTAATTCCCTTTCCCAAATAACGCCACTGTCAATCAGCTGAGTATTTGCTTGTTTTTGGTTCTACTTCCAAAATAGTAAAATTCAATGAGGGGCAACGCCCCGAATTTATGAAAAATCCGGGGGCGCAAGCCCCTCAGGGTTTCAGTGGGGGATTGTATCCCCCACTGAAAGACTGAATGGAACCCGCCGCCTAAGAGGCGGGGGACATCTTTGCAGTGGTTATATTACAAAAACAGCTCCCCTTCGATCCCAAGGATCAAAAGGAAGCTGCTTTTAATTTTCAGACGAAATTTATGGTTTAGAAAGAGATTTTAAATATTACTTCTTGTTTCTCTTCTTAGCAATCATAACGCCTGCTGCGGAAATAACTGCGGGAACAATCGCCATTGCCAAGCCTGTGGGCTTCTGATCGTCGCCGTCGGGTGTGGTAACGGGAGCGGTTGTAGCTGCTGTTGTTTCGGTAGGTGTAGTTGTAGGTTCGGTAGTTATGGGTTCGGTTGTGATTACGGGTACTTCTGTAAGCTCTGTTGTAGAGATAACATAAGTGCTGAAGTGATCAGTATAGAATACAATCTTGCCGTCTACAATTTCAATGTCGATTTTAGTAAGAGTTTTGTCCTCTTCTTCACGGTAGAGATAAATAGTTTCTGCATCCTTGAACTTTTCGGGAACAGGGATAGTAACCTTTACAGTGCTGTCGGGCTGAACCTCATACACACTTTCGCCGTCATCATAAATCAAGCTGATGTCCATAATAACCGCTGTGTCGGTTTCGCCCTTAGGTTCTACCTTGAGCTGGTAAATACCGATACTTTCGCCCTCAACTGTGATTCCGGATTCTTCATCGGTAATTATGTCGGGAACGTTGTTGGATACGCTTGCCAAAGCAGCGGGCCATACATTGTCGCCTACGTTGCCGAACTTTGTAGCGGAAGCGGTAACCATCATTGTATTGTCGTCTAAGTTGAAATCGTCAATTACATACAGGTTGCTGGTGTCGTCAGCTACATTAAAGGCTGCTAAATAAAGCTTGCCGTCCTCGCCTTGTACCAAAGAGGTAAGAGAATTTGCGTCATAGCCTTCATAAGGCTCGTTAAGATTCTGAACTGATCCTATAGCCTTCAGAGCTATACCGATGCTTCCTTCCGCAACATATACGTCAACTATCCATAAGCAGTTTGCGTTATCCAAAAGCGCATAGCGTTCAGATGATTCGGCAATGGTTTCTCCGGTTTCATCATCAACAACAGCTTCGCCCTCGCCCAATGAAGTACAGCCTACAAACTCGCTTGCGCCTGTACCGAAGATAAGCGCCATTGTAAAGTCCATACCGTATGCGTCAAAGTTCATAGGATCTTCCAACGGGAAGAAGTAGCCTCCATACACGCCGCTTACAAGAGGTGTATCCTTAGTGGAGAACACCTTGCTGTAGGAGAAATCAGAGTATCCGATATTCATAAGAATAGAAGCGGATTCAATTTCTTCGCCTGTTGCAGCGTCGATTTTGTGTACCATAGGAGCGGTGGTGTCAATCAAATAGAGAACGTTATTGATAGTGTCAAGAGTTTCTGCGCCTACTGTTGCGGGAAGCTCATAGCTGCCTGTCCATACATCGTCCTTCTTAACATTCCAGCTGAACTGATGAGAATCGCCGTTGGTGTCCTGAAGTCCGCCTGTAAGAGTTACGTTAAGCTTGCGTACCTTAACGGTGCAGGTTGCTGTAAAGTTAGGATCAAGGTTGGAGGTTGCTGTAATCGTAACGTTTCCTTCCTTGTTTCCTGCGGTTACAACGCCCTTTGAGTTTACAGTAGCAATAGATTCATTGGAGGAGGTCCATGTTACGCTTGTGTCGGACAAGTTCCAAGGACGAACTGCCGCTGTAAGAGTGCAGGTTGTATAAGGATAAAGTGTTACTTCCTTATCGGAAATTTCAATGCCGGTAACCTTTTCCTCGGGTTCAACAGGCTCATCCTTAACCGACTGATCGGGAATTGCAAGTGCGCAGTATTCAAACCACAAATCGTTGTAGCAAGCATACTCGCCCTTTGCAGGATCGATTTCTGCAAGGTAGCTGTAATAAAGCTCCTCTTCGGGATCTAAGCTGTAGCTGATCCAGATAATGTTGCCTGTGTTGGGATCATATTCCATAGACTGAAGTCCCTCTGTGGGATATATTTCCTCAACAGTGGCAGCCAATTCAGCTTCGCCGCCCAAGGTGTACTTGTAAACCTTGTTTGTTCCCAGCTCGTTGCTGTAGAATACGCCGTCCTTATCGACAGCCAAGGTATTGGTATCAATAGGAGTTGTGCCAACCTCTGTAAGCTCTGCTGTGATCTTGTCAACAGTGTAAATCTTAGTTCCGTCGGTAGCGTAAATCTGACCGTCCTTGGCATTATAAGCCATATCGGTGAGGTAAGCTCCTGTGTTGAAGCCCAAAGCTATTGTATCGCTGAGATCTTCAGCGTCCATTACATATATTCCGCCCTTATTATCGGCTGCATAAAGATTGCGGTCGATCATAGTAGCAGCGGTATAATATCTGTCTGTGGGGCAATAAGACTGAATGGTGTCATATTCGGTTTCGCGGTCTAAAGCTACCCAGCTTCCGTCGGTTTCATCGTAAGAATTTCCGTCGGGAGTATTAAATGCAATAAATGTGGGAAGAACTACATCTTCGCCGATTTTTTGCTTAATCTGATAAGTAGCGATGTTGCCTGCATAGTCATATACCTGTAACAGGAACTTCTTGCCTGAAACGTCTGTAAGATCGAGAGTAAAGGTTGAAGATTCTCCTGCCTTTGCGTCAGCATTAGAGCCAACGAAGGTGTGAAGCTTTGTGCCTGCGTTGTTGAACAATGCAACAGCTGCAACATACTGATTATCCTTAACCTTAACCTGAATATCTTTATCGGTGATCTTTACGTCTTCGATTTCGGGAGCAGTGCCGTCAACGGTAGCGGAAATTGAAAGCGCATTGGTAAGATCAACGTCCTTCCAGCGGATATTTCCTTCTGCGTCTGCATAATATTCGGGAGCAAGCGCAAATTGGAAGGTAAGCTTGTCGCCGTCCTTAGCGGAAGAAAGCTCAAGACCGGGTTTTAAAGAATAACCGGTACTCATCCAGCGTCCGCCGTTGTCATAGTAGAAGGCCGCATCTACTGCGCCTAATTCCTCGTCTAACATAACTTCCTTAGTAGTATCGTTTGTAACGGTAAGGCGAGAGCCTGCTGCGTTACGGATAACAGAGAAGTTAAAGAGACTGAAAACTGCCTGATTGCTTAATGCGTCGCGCTCGGGCATATAAGTTTTGTCGAGAACAAAGGGGTTGCCGCCGAAAGCGTAGGGATCTGAAGAATCGGGTGTGGTAAATCCGAACGCATTTGCGTTTACGCCGTTGGCGTCATATAAATAAGGAACTCTGGTTTCTGTGCCGGAAATGTTGTATTCAAGGTAAGAGCCCTTGTCAAACATTGAAGCGGTTGACCAGTTGCCGTAGAAGCCCAAAACGGGGATAGAATGAGTTGTACCCAAATTACCCTCTTCATCTCCTACAGCTGCTGCATATACATAGCCTTCAACATAAGCGCCGGAGGTGTAGTATTGATCTAAGAACGCCTTGTCCTCAGCGCCGATAGCCAATGTAACCTTAACTGTCTTTGAGCCGTTTGCGGGAACTGTAACGGTTTCGCCGCAGTCAAAGGTTGCAGAGGATTCCAGCAGCGTTGTGGAGGTGTGCATATAGTAAGTATTTGTGTTGTCTGCTACAGGTGCCTGTGTAAACAAATCAGCGGCGAGAATATAGGTTTCTTCCTTGCCGGAGATATTGTTGATGGTGAAGGAGAAGCTGTAAGTACCCTTTCTGTCGGGATCGTCGCCAAGCTCTGCCTTAACCTTGCCGTCTGCGTAGGATTTTGTAGCGTCAGCACCCATAATAATATAGCTGGTTGCATTTATAACGCTGTTAATGTTTGCAAGACCTGCGCCCTGGCGGAGTACGGGGTAATAATTTTCACCTTCAATCAAAGGAACTGCGGTGGACATAAGCAAGCTTTGTGCAAGAGTGCGGACGGAAAGTCCGGTTTTCTTGTCAATACCGTTTGTCTTAATGTACTGTGCTGCCAATGCTGCCATACCTGCAACCTGAGGAGCAGCCATGGAAGTACCGGACATATTCTCATAAGAAGTACCGCCTGCTATTGCACCGTTAACGGAATAAATGTTTCCGCCGGGTGCTGTGATTTCGGGCTTTAATTCCAAAGATCCGGGAACGCCCCAAGAAGAGAAGCTGCTCATTTGGGTAGGATTGCCGGAAACTGAAACGGAAAGACCTTCTTCAACGGTAATTTTGCCCACATAATAAAGAGGTTTGCCGTCTTCGCCGTTTACTGCCGTTGCGTTTGCTTTAAGAAGTGCGCCTTCCGCCTGAGTAATGGAAACGCAGGGTGCGTCATATGTGTAGCCCTGAAGGTTCATATTTATTGAACCGGGTTCGTTGTTATAAATAATGGTAGCGATTGCGCCTGCTTCAACTGCAGCGTTTGCTTTCTCAAAGAAGGAGCTGCTGCCTCTTGAGCATACTGCAATCTTGCCTTTAAGAGCATCGCCTACCGCCGCCCATTCTTCAGGGGAACCATATCCGCTTACAACAGTGCCGTCTTCGCCAAACACAGCATCTATGTAAACATATTCCTGCTCTCCTGCAAGAGTGGCTAAAGGTTTGTTGGAATATTCAGACTGCGTGTAAATAACAGTTGTATCGCCAACCTTGAAGGCTTCGCCAACTATACCGCAGTTATCAGCGGAAGCAACGCCGAAGGAGTTGGTATAAGAACCGGGGCTGCCTGCCATATCCATACTTACATCGTCAAGATAAAGGTAACCGGTAGGCTGTGCATATTCGGGCCATGCGCCGGAGTTGCCTGCGGACATTGTAACAACAGTTCCGCTCTTGGTGATGTTTTCAAGGATTGTCTGATATTCTGCTTCAGCAGGACGGGAAGTGCCGGGGTTGCCCGAACCCAATGAAAGGTTAACGGAATCTGCGCCCAATACGATAGCGTCCTCGATAGCGATCATATAGTCGGAATCGTATGCGCCGCCCGCCTTGCCAAATACCTTCATAGTAAGGATTTGTGCGTCGGGGGCAACGCCCTTTACCTTAACAGCGTCAAGAGCGGGAGCAAATGTGCCGTCAGCCTGCTTAATGTAAGCGTTTGCTGCCGCAATACCCTCAACGTGAGAGCCGTGCTCGCCCTGTGTGTCATTGTCGTGGTTGATGTCGTAATCTTCATCAACATAGTTGTAGGCAAAAGGAACTTTTGCGGAAAGATAGGTCTTTGCGGAATCTATCTCTACGTTAAGCTGACCCTTAACCTTTTCAACTGCTGCTGCGTCCAATAAGCCGAGAGAGCTTTTGTATTCCTCAAGGGTTTTGCCTGCTGCCTTTGCAAGCTGCTCCAAGGAATAAAGATAGCCTGCCTCGCTGAAGGACTGGTGGTCGTCGTCAATACCGGTATCGATAACGGCAATTTTTGTGCCTGCACCGGTGTAGCCTGCCGCCCACGCAGCATAAGAGCCCGTCTGATTGCCCGAAGTAGCCATATTGGGATCTACAGGCAGTTTTTCGTTTGTTTTAGCGGGTTCATACTTAGTTTCAATAAGAACCTTGTCAACGCCGTCAATCTTTTCAATAGCTTCAATCTGACCGTATTCAACATTTGCGGAAATGATGTTAGCCGCTAAGGTCAAATTGCGTACTACGTCAAGATCCTTCTTAATAGCAGCGCTGATTTTAGCTGTAATTGCAGACTGACTTGCTTTCAGCTTATTGCGGTATGCAGCAGCGGAAGCATCGTCAGCTATATTCTTGATGTCGTAGCCCGCCTCAAGGGTAGAAGCTTCATCAAGAACGATAGATACACGAAGCACTTGGTCGCTTGTGTACTTTGGATCTGCTTCTTGCAGGGTATTCTTTTTGGGAATAGACGCAGAAACAAGATCGTTGCTTACCTTGCTGAATAAGTCGCTGTCGTCGCTTGCCGATGCGGTGAAGGTAACGGCGGACACTGTAACGGCAGCTGCCAAAAATCCGGCAAGTAAGCGTTTAAACACTTTTTTACTGTTCATTTAAGTGATCTCTGCTCCTCTTCTTTAAAATTTTATATTATGCACTAAGCACAACATACTATTAAATATATAAACGTCAACCGAAACAGATATGCTTTTTATGTAAATTTAAGCTAAACTGTAATTTATAAATACTATTTTATATAGTTTATGTAGTAAATTATTTCGGCTAATGTGAAAGAAATTTTCATTTAACTAACACTTGTACACTATAAATATTACACCATACGCCTTTAAAAATCAATAATTTAGAAATAAAAACTTATTGTTAGTTACTAAAACGTCATTTTAACATTTTTATCTTATGAAAAATTTTTTATTATGTTGAAACTGTACAATAATATATGAAATTGCAAGCTGATTTTAAAATTCAATTTATGTGTAAAATTTAACCCCTTAAAGCTTTGGCTTTAAAGGGTTGTTTTTCTCATTTACACAGTTTGAAATTCAAACTTGCTGTCTGTGATAGTAATGCTATGTCGGAGCTTCAATGTCCCTTTAAGGGTTGAGCCTGTAATACCCTTTTAGGGCGTGTTCAAACTACCGCTTCAGTGGCTGATTGGTCAAGGGGTTATCACTGCAATTTGTTCATCTCCGTCCTTTACAATAACCGTTTTACCGTCCTCGGAGCAAAGCTGCACCGAAGAGCTGTAAACAGTATTTTTAAAGCCCTCGTAGTCGGTCTGACTTCCGTCTTTATCCATAACCCTTAAAATCTCTCCGTCAACAATATAGCACAGCCTATTTCCGTCGCACATAAAACAATCCGAGAACCTATTGTCGCCGCTGAATGCCAAAAGCTTCAATTTGTGGTTTTCATAGCGGCAGATTTCAAAGCACAGCGGCTTATCGTCGCACTCATATCTGTACGCCTTTACAACAAAGCTCTCGTTTTCTCCCGTAGAATAGCATTTAACGCTGTCCAATACGATATATCCTCCCTTAACAACGGTTTTTACCGTGCTGTGGAACACCTCGCCTTCAATGGACAAGAACTTATTCTCTTGGCTGATTTTTTTATTTTCATCAATGTATCTCGGAATGAAATCAGTTTTACCTTCATCAAATACAACCGTTTTATCGCTCCAATAAGCTTCTTTTTCGGAGTTTTTGGGAGCATTGGGTGATTTGCTTACTTCTGTTTCTCCAACAATTTCGGTAACCGTTTCCCTCTCACCGTTTATAATCATATCACCGTTTGAGGGCAAACGCTCCTGTCCCAAAAGAATTTTGTTTCCTTCAGCAAAGAGGAACACATTCCCCAAGCCAAATCCAAGGTTAATCTTTTCGCTGTCAAAGAAATTCTCATAATCCTCTCTTCCGCCGTCCTTTTCAAGCACCCTCAGAGTGCCGTCCGAAACGAGATAACAAAGGTGTTCGCCGTCGCATAATGCAAATCTGCTGAAAACATTATCTCCGCCCCAATCAATAAGTCTTTTTTTCGTACCGTCAAAATAGTAAATCAAGGAGTAAGCAATCCCCTGCGCCTGATTTATCATATAATGCCTCAATTCAAAGCGGCTGTTTTCTCCCGTACTGTAGCACATAGGGCTGTCAGATAGATTTTCCGTAATGAAACAGCTATCAACAACGGTTAGCTTCCCGTTTTCAGATTCGGAGATGAATTTTATTTCCGAAAGAAAGTGAGGAACATAGCTGTCAAGCCCCACGTTAATCGTTGTATCTTTCCAATCGACTTTTTCAGAAGAGCAAGCGGAAAGGATAAACATAAGAGCAAAAACCAATGTCAACGTTTGAAAGTGTACCAATGTTCTTCTCTTCATTTTGCGTTACCTCGTATATGTTTCTTGAATAATAGATGAATCAACATCACAATAAAAATGCACTCCGTTATAATTAACATCAAGCGGCATTATCCCTTATCGGGCAAACAACTCCCTCTGCAAGAATAGACAACGCCAAAAATAAAGACAATACCGATTTTTGTAATATGTTTCATTAAAAATCCTCTCAAATGGTTGTAAAGTTTTGGAATAAATATATTATAGCATATAAACAATAAAAAACAATTACAGAACGGTTACATTTTCAGCTTGTCGAAAAATCTCTCTTTGGTCGGGGTTCCGTCAAGCTGATATAGTTCACCAATGTCGAATTAAAATAACAGCCTTACTCGGTTTGAGCAAGGCTGTTTCTTATTCGAGAGATTCGGGATTATGAAGCGGTGCTTTTGCTTGGGTTTGTCCTTGGGGAGCTTGATTCTGCCTTGTACCGTGAACTTGTTTAAGACGGTCATCCAAAGATGCTCTTGTTGACCTGCCTGCTTATTGAGCAGGCAAATTTGAATTCGCCAAGCCGCCCGTATTTTTATTATCTGAATCTAAATTACTGTCAATTTCATTTAAAACCGTTTCACAAAACAATTTCAAAACAGGAATGTCAACTGTTACAACACCCCATATTTTACTTTCATCCATAACATCATACCCGTGGGCGAAATGATTTCGCATATTATAGATTTGCTTCCACGGAATTTGTTGCCGTGTGCTGTCCTTAAATTCATCGGATAATTTGTTTGACAATTCACCGATTTGCATTAAACTCATACATACAGAATCGTGAAATGAACCGTCTGTTGTGAAATCATCATAAGTATTTCCAAAACGTGCGGTATCTCTATAGATGTTATTACAATGAACTAAATAAAATGTGTTCAATTATGCTCTTATCCCTGTTTATCATAAATTAGCCTCCTGTCTTTTTCAATTACATATTTCAATTTCGCAGCTAATTTATCATCTTTGTGTTCATTATAAAGAGCATTTACCGTTATTATGTCTAAATCCTTTTCCAATGCATCTTTCAAATCTTCCCATAAGCCAAAAAACTTAAGACCGGGGACGTTTTCAGCATCAACAAGCAAATCAATATCACTGTCTTCGGTAGCTTCTCCTCTTGCATATGAACCAAACAGGTAAATATTGCCTGTACCGTAACGTTCAGCTACAGGACGTACCCGCTCCGCTATTTCCTCGATTTTATATACACACATTGTTAAGCTCCTCATTCCGTGCTGCTTGCTGATAGAATATACATTTCCTTGATTATAATATATTATAGTTTCAATTAAAAGTCAATCCCAAGCTGATGCTGTTTTTGTCGGCAAGTCGCCAAAAACAAAAATCGGGCAGAGCCTTGCTCGAACCCGATTTTAAAGCTATAATCAAAATCCGATGTCCCCCGCCTTTTGCGGTAAGCAAAAGGCATAGCCTCATTAGCGGCGGGTTCCATTCAATCTTTCAGTGAGGGATTGGGTCTCCCACTGAAACCCTGAGGGGCTTGCGCCACCGGATTTTTCGTAAATTCGGGGCGTTGCCCCTCATTGAATCCTAAGTTAGAAAAAACCTAATAGCTTTCCCCTAAGACCCCTTTCGTTCCGAAAAGAAAAACTTGCACTTTTTCGACAGCTTGTGAAATTACAAGCTGATTTTAAAAATCAAATTATGTAAAAAAAGAAAAAGGCGGCTGCATTATTTACAGTCGCCTGTTATTCTTGTTCACCGCAAGCAATTATTGCGCTTTATAATTTACAATTTCATCAATCAGCTGAGGCAGCTTTGTATCCATATCCTCGTCCTTGAACTGGCAAGTACCCACTTTTTTATGACCGCCGCCGCCGTATTTAAGCATAAGGCTGCCTACGTCCACGTTTGAGGTTTTGTTTATAATGCTGTATCCCACAGCGGCGGAGCAGCCTTTTCCGCCCTTGCCGTTTACTATCCAAACGGAAATATTCTGTTGGGGATATAAGCTGTATATCATAAAGCGGTTGCCGGTGTAAATGGGATCTACGCCTCTTAAATCGGAAATGATAACGTCCTTTTCCGTTCTTGTATGTGCCTTTACCATTTCCTTGAACTTTTCGGTCTGCTGATTGTAAACCTCTATTCTCTCCTTAACGTCGGGAAGATTAAGTATCTGCTGGGTGTTCATAGTGCGGCAGGCGTCGATAAGCTCCTCCATAAGGCGGTAGTTGGGTATTGTGAAGTTTCTCCAGCGTCCCAGTCCCGTTCTCGGATCCATAAGAAATCCCACAAGAATCCAGCCCTTTGGATTTAACACCTCGTCAATGGTAAGATTGCCCGAATCCACCTTGTCAACCGCTTCCATCATCTCGTCAAAATGAGAAAACCTCTCCTCTCCGCCGTAATAGTCGTAAATAATTCTTGCGCAGGAGGGAGTAATGCGGCTTTCGCCCTTGTACTTACCTTTAAGCTGAAGTCTTTCAAATTCGCTGGAATGATGGTCGAACCACAATCCGCAGCCTTCAACATAAGGAACGTTTGCAAGGCAGTCGTTTTCATCAATGGGAATAAGTCCGTCCTGTAAATCCTTGGGGTGAGCGAAAATCCAATGATCGATAATTCCTGCTTCCTTTAACAATGCGCCGCAAGCAAGTCCGTCAAAATCGGAACGTGTTACCAATCTCATAACAGCAACTCCTTATTTGTAAATCTTATTTGTAACTCGGTAATTTATTTTATTATACAACATAATTTTATAAATTTCAATAGTTAATTTTTATAAATTGTAAATTAAGATTGAGAAATAAAATTTTGGAATTTGTTTTAATAGTTTTAAGAAAAGCAGGCAATAATAATATAAACATATTAAAACTAAAACAGGAGATTGTTATGGCAAAAAGCAAAGCGGTTTGCGGCAAATTCTATATAAAGCAGCTTAAAAATATGGAAAGAGAGCTAAGTTTATATCCCCCGCTTTGGGAAAACCGACTTTTTGAAAGAGAGATAAAAGAGCTGATAAAAACCGCAAAAGATAAATATATCACCGTTAATGACAAAAAAATGACTTTAGGCGAGCAGGTGTCACAGCTTGATGATATAAATTCGGAAAATGTTAAGGATTTGCTGTATAAATATTCCCAAATACAGTACGTGGGGGAATCGGATATAAACAGCTTGGTGTGGTGCGGAAAATTTTGCGTTATAAGCGACGCTTTAGCCTTTTGCAGAAAAAACGCAAGCTCCGCCGATTTATCCCAAAATCATAATACTAATTGCAAAATATTCTATAAAAAGCTGTACGGCTTAAGAGATTTAAACGAGGAGGAATTGGGGGAATTAAGCCCTCTTCATTCCGCCTTTTCCCGTGACGAAATATACAGTAAATCCTCGGCGGAAACAAAAGCTATGTACCGTCAAAAAGCCTCTATGCTTGCAAGAGAAACGGGAATAGGCGAGGAACGCTATATCCCCGAATTGGTTAACAGAGCCGTTAAGAACAATATTCACATTGGACAGGTGATTAAAACCGATTACAGAAATGTGTTCCCTTACGCTAAATCCGTACCTTATATAATATGGGTGACAGCTGTTTCCGTTTTGTTAAGCCTTATTATCGGGTTTTTTACACGGCTTTGGCTTTCTCCCCTGCTTTTCTTTCCCGTTTTTTCCGCAGTAAAGCCCTTTGCCGATTTAATTCTTTCAAGAAAAACCCACTCCTATCCTCTGCCCCGTATGGACTTGGACTTGTATTATAAGGACAGCCCTACGGGAAAGGGAGAAACCTTATGCGTTATCTCCGCCCTTGTTTCGGACGAAGAGAGTATAAGGGAAGCCTTGGAAAGACTTAAAAACGCACAGCTGAGAAATCCTCAAAAGCAGCTTTATTTTGCGCTTTTGCTTGATCTGCCAGCCGGCAGCTTTCGGGAAATTCATAAGGACAGCTTGTTGTTTTCCGCCGCCGAAAGATTAAGACAGGAAATTTTTCCCCAATCGGTTATCTTTTTCCGCAAAAGAACATACTGCAAAACTATGAATAAGTGGCAGGGCTTTGAACGAAAAAGAGGGGCTATAGAACAGCTTATGCAGTATCTCAGGAATGATAGTTGGGATATTGACTACAATTCAAGCGGCTCTGAAATTTCGGACAGCAAAGGCAATTCAAGCGATTCAAGCAATTTTTCCGATTCGGAAACTATAAGCAGTTCGGTAAATTCCGCCGCCACAGTAAGCATTGATAATACAGCTGCAAACAACACGAATATAACCTCAAACAGCGCCGATATAAAGGCTTCAAGCATTCCCCATACTTCGTCAAGCTCCCCCTTTGCTTGTATTTTCGCCAATCCGCAAACATTGAAAAAAATAAAAAGCTGTGAATTTCTCTGCGCCCTTGATTTAGACACCCAGCCATTGATGGACAGCATAAAGGAATTGACCGCAATAGCGCTTCACCCATTAAACAAGGACTATGGAATAATTGCGCCCCGCTGTACCTCCACTTTAAATTCCACCCTGAAAACTCCCTTTGCAAGAGCTATGGCGGGAAACGGAGGAGCAAGCGGCATTTCCTCCTATGACAGCTTTTGCGGAGAGTTTTATTTTGACAATTTCGGAGAGGGCATATTCTGCGGAAAGGGACTAATCAGAATAGACGATTTTTTAAAACGCTGCAAGGACAAGCTGCCAATAGAAAGAGTGTTGTCCCACGACATTTTGGAGGGGGGATTTACAGGCGTGGCTTTTGCGGGGGACTGTGAATTTTCCGACAGCTTTCCCGCCACCTCAAAAGCCTATTTTAAAAGAGCCCACCGCTGGATAAGAGGGGATTTTCAAAACCTGCGCTTTATCTTTAAAAAGGAATTTTCACCTCTCACAAAATTTAAGCTGTTTGACAATTTTCGCAGAGGAATAACCCCTTTTTTTATTCTTCTTTTGCTGTTTTTGTCCTGCTTTTTAAATAAGGGAACGCTTATTGCAATTACCGCTTACTGCGGACTTTTGCTTGCCTTTGCAACCCCTCTTACAGCGTCTGTTAAAAGGGGCTTTGCCTTTGGTATAACAAGGCGTTTTTATTCGCCTATTGTAAGCGAAACCGCACAATTAGGACTGCGCTGCTTAATGGAGATTATGACCTTGCCAAAAGCAGCCCTTGTGTCCCTTGACGCCGCATTAAAAACCCTGTACCGCACGGTTATAAGCAAGAAAAATCTTTTGCAGTGGACTACCAGCGGCTTTTTGGAGAAAACCGCCTTTAAAGGCAATGCGGTTTCCCTTCTGCCCGCTTTTATACTTTCCTTGCTGCTGTTGATTTGCTCGGTTTTAGGGGGCAGTCCTCTTGTTTTTTTGGGGGCGAATCTTATGTGCGCCGCCTTCCCTTTTTTCCTTTACGCAGACAGGGAGGAAAATACCCAAAAGCCTATGCTTGACAATAAGGCACAGCGGGAATTATTATCCCATACGGAAAAAATGTGGAGCTTTTTTACCCGCTATACCGACCAAAGCACCAATTATCTTCCTCCCGATAACGTACAGTTTTTTCCCGTATATTGTGTTTGTTACCGCACCTCACCCACAAATATAGGTATGTATCTTTTATCGGCGGCGGCGGTTTACAGTTTAGGCATTATAGACAAAAATCAGTTGGTTGAAACTGTGGAAAAAACGGTTGAAAGTGTTGAAAGATTGGAAAAATACAAGGGCAATTTATATAATTGGTATGACATAAAAAGCCTTCATAAGCTGTCAAATTTTGTTTCCTCGGTGGACAGCGGAAATTTCACCGCCTGCCTTATTGCGGTTAAAGAATGTTTGATACAAAACAAAATATTTTCGGAATCCTCGGATTTAATATCAAGATGTGAGAAAATTATAGACAATACCGATTTGTCCTGTTTTTACTGCAAGGACAAAAACCTGTTCAGTATAGGCTGTGATTTGGATAATTCGGATAAATCGGATAAATTGGGAGAAAATCTGTCCCCTCACAAATACGATATGCTTATGTCGGAGGCAAGACTGCTGAGCTATACCGCAATAGCCTTGGGACAAGTGCCGAAAAAGCATTGGCGGTTTTTGTCCCGAACTATGTCAAGAAACGGAAGATATGCGGGGGCAATCGCTTGGACAGGCACTATGTTTGAATTTTTTATGCCGGAGCTGCTGTTGACTTCAAAGGAGGGAAGTATGAGCTATGAATCCTTGCGCTACTGTTTTTACTGTCAAAAGCAAAGACACAAGCCCTTTGGTATTTCCGAAAGCGGCTACTATGCCTTTGACCGTGACTTAAATTATCAGTACAAGGCTCACGGTGTACAAAAAACCGCACTAAAGGCGGATATGGATAAGGAATGTGTGGTAAGCCCCTATTCCTCTTATTTGACAATGTCCTCCCACCCCTTGGAAAGCTGGAACAACCTTGTATTATTGGAGCAGGAGGGAGCCTTTAACCCCGATTACGGCTTTTACGAGGCTATAGACTATACAAGGGACAGAACGGGAGGCAAAGCGGTTGTAAAAAGTCATATGGCGCATCATATGGGAATGAGCATCTGCGGCTGCGCCAATGCGTTAAAGGATAATATCTGTTCAAGGCTGTTTTTAAATGACGAGAAAATGAAAAGAGCGGAAGAATTATTGGAGGAAAGAGTTATGTCGGGAGAAAAGGTTTTGAAAATTACAGGGCGGCAGTATGAAGCGGAAGCGCAAAATTGCGAAAATGAAATAATAGAGGAGCAAAGGGCGGAAGGCTCTCCCGTAAATACCTTGTGGGGAGGCGGCTTGTCGCTGTTCACCTCTGCCAACGGCTGTTTTTATTCCTGCTATAAGGGAAAAGCCGCAGTCAGGAAAACGGAGGATTTTTTAAACCGACCTTACGGAGCGTTTTACGGCTTTTGCACCGAAAACAAGGTTTATCCCCTTTTTGTACACCCAAAGCTTACAAGCAGCTTGGGCAAATTAAAAACAGTATTTTCCGCCAACCAAACAGAGTATGTTTTGGAAGAGGAGGACTTTGTATTTACAATGACGGTGTGGGCGGAAAACAATACGGAATTTCGCAGATTTACCGCAAAAAACAACTCGGATTCCAAAAAGCAAATCATTCTCTGCGGCTACAGCGAGCCTGTATTGGCGAATTCGGCGGATTATGAAGCCCACCCTATGTTTTTGGATTTGTTTTTAAAGATAGAGCATTTAAAGGACAAAAATCTGTTTAAAATTTACCGAAAGGACAGAAAGGGAGAAAATGTCACCGTTTGCTGCGCCGGCTTTACCGACAATCAGGATTACAGCTATTGCCTGTCAAGAGAGGACTGCACCGATTACAATGATTTTTCCTTTTTTAAAAACGCCTTTATCCGTTCCGATATTGACAAAAGCATACCAAATCCCTGTCTTTTTATAAAAAACTGCCTTACTCTCGACAAGGGAGAGGAAAAAAGCTGTACTTTATTTTACTGCTACGGCGATAGTATTTTGGAAACGGAAAACAAAGCGGATAGTATCAGAAGCAGCGGAAACAATGGCATAAACGTCCCTATTTTTTACTCGGATAAGCCGAATAATATCAAAAACGGCTTAAATGCTGAAATTCCTTCCGAAAAAGCCGATTACAGACAAGCCTCTCCCCTTTCCCTTAACACTCTTCAAGGCAGAATTGCGGAAAAAATACTGCCCTCGATTCTGTACGGAGAAATAAGCCAAAGCCAAATTTTAAATGCAAGAAAAAACAATATTCTTAATAAAAAAGAGCTGTGGCGGTTTGGAATATCGGGAGATTTTCCCTTTATAGTTTCCCATGCTTCGGATATGAATTCGGAGCGGCTTAAAATCATCGGCTTGCTTAAATCGGGGCTTGACAGCTGCGGTATAAGGTGCGATTTAATTGTAATCTGCTCCGATTCTCTGCAAAAGGAGCAGGCGGAAAAAGCTCTTATGGGAAACGGCTATATTCTTTTGCTCGATAAAAATAAACAGCAGGATAGGGATATAATAACCCTTATTTATTCCCTTTCCGCCTATGTGGATTTACAGGATTTGGCAAAAGGCGGAGAAACAGACAGAACGGACAAAATTATTGACAACAATAAAAATAATGAAATGCCAAAAGCCCTGCCGCTGCTTCCCTGCGGTCATAACAAAAGTGAAAGCAAGGGCTTTAGCGATAATTCATATATTATTGAAGATGAAAATAACACTTGGTGCAATATTCTTTCAAGCCCCAATTTCGGAACTCTTGCTTCACAAAACAGCCTTGGCTTCACCTACGCCTTAAACAGCAGAGAAAATAAGCTGACGCCCTGGTCTAACGATATAATCAAGGACAATTACGGCGAAATGCTGTTAATAAAATTGGGGGATATTTACTATGATTTAATAAGAGGAAGCAGAGCGGATTTTTCTCCCCACAGCTGTGTTTATAACGGAAACCTGCTTTCCTTGCAGTCTAAAGCGGAGGTTAAGGTATATCAAACAGGGCTTGCAAAGGAAATATCTTTAAGCCTTTATAACGGTGATAAAGCTTGTCTTAGCTTTGATGTGGTTTACAAAATTGTTCCCCTGCTGTCGTCGGATAATAAAAACGGTACGGTTACCGCATATGTTGTTAATGATAACAGTGATAAGGGCGTTGTTTTCTTTAACTGTCAGAATATGAATTACAACGGACTTGCCGCCTTATATCTTGATATTGTTGATAACGAGCCTGTGTTTGATTTTTCTCCTTTGCGGGTTTTGTCTGCGGACTTTAGTCAAAGTATAACTCAAAGCGGATTTTACAACAGCCCTTTGACCGCCGTTATTATTCCTTTAAAGCTGCCGCCTAAGCAGAATTTGAATATTAGGTTTATTTTGGGATATTATAACGACCCGGATAATACTCTTGATTTTTCGGATATTGATAATACTCAAATTGCAAATAAAATTAAGGAAATGATAACGGAAAATCAAAGCAAACAGGATAATTCAAGCAATTCTCAAAATACAAAAAATCCTCAAAGGCTGTTAATGAAGCAGGCGGAGGATACGGCAAAGGAGATTGGTGAGGATAAAGGGTCATATGATCGAGAATTGGGGGAATCACAATTTACAAGCGATATGCAGCAAGCCGCAAAGCAGACTTTAATAGACGAAAAAAGACAAAAAGCCGCCCTTTCCGCATTAAATTACGTTAAAGCATTAAAGGACGGAAAAACGGGATTTGAAACCCAAAGGCAAATAACCATAAAAACAAACGACCCTTATTTGGATAATTTATTTAACGTGTGGCTGCCACATCAGATTATTTCAAGCAGGCTTTGGGCAAGGACGGGATTTTTCCAAAACAGCGGAGCATACGGCTTCAGAGATCAGCTTCAGGACTGTTTGGCTGTAATGTATCTCTCTCCAAGGCTTGCAAAGGCGCATATTTTTAACTGCTGTTTAAGTCAGTTTGAAGAAGGGGACGTTTTGCATTGGTGGCATGAGCTTGAAGGAAAAAGAACGGGAGTCCGCACAAGGTACAGCGATGATTTGCTGTGGCTGCCTTACGCAGCTTGCAGATATAACGAGATTTACAACGAAAAAGGCTTTTGGGATACGGAATCGGAATATTGCAAGGGAGAGCCTTTGCCTCAGGGAAAACAGGAATTGTTTATGACAATCAAAAAATCGGATAAAAAGGAAAGCTTGTATCTCCACTGTAAAAAGGCAATGGAAAAAGGCTATAACAAGGGCAAAAGAGGGCTTATCAAAATAGGCTGCGGCGATTGGAACGACGGTTATAACAACGTTGGCGTCAAGGGAGAGGGAGAAAGCGTTTGGCTTGCTATGTTCTATATTATGGTGGGAAGAAAATTTGCGGAAGCGGCAAGGGAAAACAACGACACAAGCTACTCGGAGAAGCTGGAAAAAAGAATAGCGGATTTAACGGTAAGCATCGAGGAAAACGCATGGGACGGCAGCTGGTATTTAAGAGCCTTTTACGACAGCGGAGAAAAAATGGGAAGCAAGGACAGCGACGAATGTAAAATAGACATTCTGCCCCAAGCCTTTTCGGTGTTCGCACAGCTTCCAAATCAGGACAGAATTATTACCGCATTAAATTCTGCGTGGGATAAATTAACGGACAAAAAAGCGGGAATAATAAAACTGTTCACTCCTCCTTTTAATGAAAGTAATATGGGAATCAAAAGCGATGGGAATGGGAAAACTTCCGAATCAAATCCCGAAAGCAAAAAAAGTAAAAAAACCGCCACAAACCCCGGCTATGTCAGCTCCTATCCCGAGGGAATAAGAGAAAACGGAGGACAGTATACCCACGGCGCAATTTGGTACTGCCTTGCCTGCTTTAAGGCGGGACAGACTGAAAGAGCGGCAGAGCTGTTAAAAATGCTTAATCCTGCCCATAAAGGTGAGGAATACGGCAGAGAGCCTTATTTTATGACGGCGGACATTTACACCAACCCGCAGGTTTTCGGCAGAGGCGGCTGGTCTATGTACACCGGCTCGGCGGCTTGGTATTGGCTTTGCATATTCGAGGGAATGTTCGGTGCGGAGATTAAAAAAGGGAAAATAGTTAATATAAAAGAACCCGAAAACTGCAAGATTTATTTTTCTGATGATAATTTTAATAATGGCGATTTATAATAACCGCTGCAAAGATGTCCCCCGCCTCTAAGGCGGGTTCCATCTTAGGTTCAGTGGAGGGTAAAATCCCCCACTGAACCTCGAAATTGCTGATGCTATGAGATAATTAAAAGTATTAACAAAAAAATAAACCGCAAATCAAAAACGGATATTTTTTAATATTAAATTAAAAAACAGAAAGGATAATATATGAACACAGAAAATCAACTTCCGTTAGGATTTCAAATAGCCTTATCAAAAAATCCAAACGCTATGAGATATTTTTCCACCCTAACCCCAACTCACCAAAGAGAAATAATAGCCCACACCCACACAGTGCGATCAAAAGAGGAAATGGAAAAATTTGTAAACAGTATGGATAAGACTATGTGGATTTAAAAGGCAAACCTACAACAAACACTAAACTAAAAACTACCGCCGCAAAGCCCAACAAAACACACACCAATCCAAAAGCCACCCACCACAAAGCTCAACAGCAACACATCAACTACAGAAATCACCCACCATAAAGCCCAGCAGCAACACATCAACCCAAAAACCACCCACCACAAAGCCCAACAGCAACACATTAACCACAAAAATCACCCACCGCAAATACAAACAACACTCCACCAACACGAAAACGGAAAGCACAACATCACCACTCGTACAAACGGTGTTTAGGAAGGGCAGCACACAAAAAATGCTAAAGCACCCCATACTTGACCCATAAACATTACCACTCGCAGAAACAATTACAGGATATAGCAAGAGCCCACAAAATCCATTAGCACCACAATTTTCCCGACGAAAAAACACCGACAGCTAAAGAAAAAAATTAAAAACCGAGCCAAAAACAAAAAAATCCCCACCACTTCCAAAGCGGAGAAAGGGGGAAGGGGGTCAAGGAAGCGGTTCTTAGGTGGAAACCATAGGGGGAGGGGGGAAATCTCCGCTTTGGTGGGTTTGCAGTTCCCCCCTCCCCCTGTGGTGTCCACCTAAGCCCCTCGCGAGTGGAGAGCCGCCACTGTCAGTGGGAATAAAACAGAGGTTACACACGCAGAAGTGAACAATCAAATAAAGCATAATCTGCCAGCAGCACAAAGCGTTAGAGTGGAGAGCCGCCACTGTCAGTGGGAATAAAACAGAGGTGACACACCCAGATGTGAAAAATCATATAAAACATAAATCTGCCGGCAGAGCAAAATCTTAAAGCGGCGATAAGAACAAACAAACGATTAAAGAAAATAATAATATAAGAAAGCGCAGTCAAAGAGATAAACAGCCTAACGCAGTGAACAGCCACAAACAGCAAAAGCATAATCTTCAATCAAAGCAATTATTCAAGCAAAAATAATAACAAACAGTCAAAGGCAATTATAATATAAGAATGAAACGCATTTGGAAAGATAAACCACCCAACGCAGTTATAAAAAATCACACCTTACCGGCAAAGAGAAAATTGCTATATTTGCAGCAGCCCTCATTTTAATTGTGAAATTATATTCAAAAAACGATTGTTACCGCCCCACTCCGCAAAGAGATTTGAAAACAAAAAGAACCGCACAACACGCACGGTTCTTTTAAAAGTCTTATTTCTGTTCCCAAGCTTCAATTCTGTTGATAGCTCTTTTAAGCTTGTACTCTGCCAAGAGATAGGCTTTATCGTCCTTTTCCGCCTGCTTCATACGTTCCTCTGCCTTTGCTTTTGCGGTTTTGGCTCTGTCAACATCTATCTCGTCCGCCCATTCGCAGCTTTGAACAAGAACAACAGTTTTATCTCGGCTAACCTTGATTGTGCCTTCGGAAATTGCGGCTGTTCGGAAGCCTCCGTCTGTCTTCACCTTCATTTTTCCGATAGGCAGTGCGGCAACATAATCCTCGTGGTGAGCAAGTATGCCTTTGTCCCCTACTGTGGTTCTCACAATAAGGTTTTCCGTTTCTCCGTCAAAAAAGAGCTTGTCGGGAGTGTATATTTCCAATTTAAAAGGCGTCATATTGCCACCCCCTTACTTCATAGACTTAGCTTTTTCCACTGCCTCGTCAATAGTGCCCACAAATAAGAATGCGGATTCGGGCAGGTCGTCGTGCTTGCCCTCTAAAATTTCCTTAAATCCTCTTATTGTTTCCTTAATGGGAACATATCTGCCCTCATAGCCTGTAAACTGCTCTGCAACAGAGAAGGGCTGAGATAAGAAACGCTGAATTTTTCTTGCTCTGGAAACTGTCAGCTTATCCTCGTCGGACAGTTCGTCCATACCCAAAATTGCGATAATATCCTGCAATTCGTTGTATCTCTGGAGAATACCCTGAACCGCTCTTGCGACTTCGTAATGCTCTTGTCCCACAATTTCGGGAGTAAGTATTCTTGAAGTGGATTCCAAAGGATCAACGGCTGGATAGATACCCAAGGAGGCAATATTACGGGACAAAACCGTGGTTGCGTCCAAGTGTGCGAATGTGGTGGCAGGGGCAGGGTCGGTTAAGTCGTCCGCAGGAACGTAAACCGCCTGTACCGATGTAATAGAACCCTTGCTGGTTGATGTAATTCTCTCCTGCAATGCGCCCATTTCGGTTGCCAACGTAGGCTGATAACCAACGGCGGAGGGCATGCGTCCAAGCAAAGCCGATACCTCAGAGC